>JAGAJL010000023.1 GCA_017626095.1 Lachnospiraceae bacterium | reverse complement strand
GTATCATAGATATATCTCCTTTCGGGGCGTGATTTATGGTTTCTAGCAACTCCATTATACCACAAACCGTGAGGAGATTTTTGATTTTAGTAACAAAAAAATGCCGTAATTATGCGGCTTGCGGCGTTTCGCAAACGCCTACTAAAGAACATAATTGGTAAAAAGGAGAAAAAAAGCCTTGTGAATTTATCACAAGACTCTCTTTCAAATATATTCTCATATTTACAGCTTTTTTTAATCATTTCTTCCATCTATGACCGTTCTTTAATCGTTCTTTTCCGCTCCCTTTAACCTGCAAATGGCATTTGCTACAATCCTATAATCTATAGAGACCTGTTGCCACAACTGCTCACATTTCTCCTCGTCTACAGGCTCACTCTCCCATTTACGCAATAACTCTGTCAAAGCACTTGTCGATTCACTTAAACGATCAAAAGCAAAATTCCGACTGAGACCTTTCAAGGTATGTACCATCCGAAATGCCATACCGTAGTCTTTCTGTTCCATTGCTCTCAAAAGTTTTTCATAAGTATCATCATCTAAAAATTTGATTACCAGTCGTTGTATTAACTCTTCTTTTATCAGACGCGCTTTAACATCCTGATAATTCCCTTCACACGCATAATAAAACTCTTGTAAATCCATCCGTTTTCTCCCTTGCATATTATAAAGGAAATCTTTCCGTCGCATTGTGCTTCAATTCATTCCTTCATCTTTTGATAATTAATTTTATTTTATCAAATTTTCTGTATATATTCAATAAACCGTTTTATCATGATCATGTTTGAAATTAGTTCTGAATTTTACAATCATGTCACTATTCATTCAAGTCCTATCTTTCCTATTTCAATGGCATTTACCGGACAGCTTTGTGCAGCTTCTTTTGTGGCATCCTCCAGCTCCGGTAATACGTCATCTGCGAGTGCCACGTTTTCATCCGTCATCTGAAACACCTCTGGGCAAATGCTCGCACACATCCCACAACCGATACAATTTTCATTTACATATGCAGTCATAAATTTGCTCCTATCACAATATATTTTCATTTATATTCTTTACAGCCAGTATAAAATTATCCATTTATATAACATAATTCTTCTGAAAAAAGGCAGACTAAATCATGTGATTGGAGGTAACAGCATGAAAATCATCAAACACTTTTTTCAAAAAATTATTTTATTTGTATTATGCGGCTATATCTACTGTTTTATCGAATTAATCTACAGAGGCTACACGCACATTTCCATGTTTTTGTTAAGCGGTTTTCTGGGTGTATACTGCATCAATCTCCCTCATTATTTATGCCATCATAAGCCGGACTATTTTGAGCGGGTACTAAGCTCTACCATTTTATGCACACTTGGAGAAGGCGTCACCGGATTGATTGTGAATGTCTACTTGGGACTGAACGTCTGGGATTACAGCAACCTCCCCTTCACCTTCTTCTGTGGCCAGTGCAACGCATTTTTCGTACTTGGCTGGGCGTTCATTATCGGTATTGTCGGAATCTTTTTTTGTGATGGTTATTGGTATTATATCTGTAAATACAAAGAGCAGCCCTATTACAAAATCTTTGGAAAAGAATTCTTGAGACTGCCCAAAAGAAAAAATGGATAAGAAAACAAGTGAAATTATAATCTCTTGCTTCCATCTGTTGTAATGGTCACTTCCTCCTGTATTTATTGTTCTTTGCATTACGAACTCATTTTATAATATCGAATCAAGATTGTCTGTTGGAATTCCAACACAGGAGATTTTTTATGAATGATTTTTATGAAATTTTATCGAAATGTCCATTATTTGATGGCATTAAGCCTTTAGATTTGCATTCTTTAATCACATGTCTGGATGGTAAGACGATAGACGTTTCCAAAGACAGCCCGATTTTTTTCGAAGGATCTGATTGCAGACGCGTTCTGACCTCATGCTTCAATTCCTGCCATTTTCACAGTCTTCTATTGAAAAATTTGCTTCATGAGATGGCACAGAAAATCTGTCTCTGTCTCAAAAAATCCGTTATATGTCGGAGAATTCCTTTTGACCGACAGGCACTGGCAGATTATCTGGGTGTGGAACGCAGTGCCATGTCGGCGGAAATAGGCAAGCTGAAAAAATTACTGCTCTATCTTAAATTTTGAAATACTTTCTACTAATTCTTTTGATTGATTAGTCATCGCTTCACATTTTTCTGTAATATTATGCATTAATGCCGCTAATTCTTCGGAACTGGCTGTAACTTCTTCTGTTGCTGCGGCTGTTCCTTCGGCACCTTTTTCAATATTATCAATTTGCCCTGTAATACTATGAATTAAAATACTCAAATTGTCTGTTAATTTTGTCACATTCTCAAGTTCATCTCCGGTAGATTTAATTCCTGCAAATACAGACTCAAAAGAATTTATCACTTGATCTGTATAAGTCAAATTGTCCTGATTGCTATTGACAATAATTTCAATGCATTCACCGCACTCTGCAAAATTATCTGTTAATACAGAAATAATTTCCTTTATATTACCAAGCTCTGCCGAAGTATTCTCGGCAAGCCCTTTTATACTGCCTGCAACAACAGCAAACCCTTTACCGGCTTCTCCTGCTCTTGCAGCTTCAATAGACGCATTAAGTGATAACAAATTGGTTTGAGCCGCTATTTCTTCAATTACTTTCAAAATATCTGCCATTTTGCTAATAGCTATATTGGTCTCGCTTATCTTGGTGGCTATATTTGAAATTTGTTCAGTCATTTGAGAGCTGCCACTTGACATTGTTTCAATTTTTGACTTCATATCATTACTCGATGTACTGAGCTGTTCAACGCATTCATTGATATTTTCTACTGCTTGATTGATATTTTTTCCGTCTTCTGCCATCATATCAATACTATTTACGATTTCACTTACAGCTCCTGCTTGATGCGTTGCATCCGCAGCCACACTTTCTATTGCATTTGCCACCTGATTTGTTGCATCCATTGCACCGGAAGTCATGGAACTTATATCTTCTGACGAATTCCTGATTTTTGAACTCACATCAGAAACCTTTGTAACTACTCCATTTAGATTCATTACCATATTTCCAACCGAATTATTCATAGCAGCAATTTCATCTTTTCCATTGATGACTTCTACTGTGCAGGTCAAGTCACCATCTGCGATATTCTTAATTGTCTCACTCGACTTAATAATAGGCTTTATCATTTTATTAACAATAAATAGAAGCACTACTATTATTAATAATATACTTATTACTGCCAATCCGATAATGATCAAACCCATTTTACGTTCAAGTTCTACAATATGTGCCCTGGGTCTTCCTGCAAAGAGCATACCACCATCAATAGGTTTATAATAACCCATATAATCTATCCCATTAATAACTACATCTCTGGTAGAATATTCCTGTCCATCATTTAACACAATCTGTATTACTTCATCACTGGCTTTAGTACCTACTGCCCCTTCAATAGAACTCTCTATTCGCGTATCGCCTTCAAATACAGTCATATCAATATCATTATCCTTAAATGCATATACATCACCGTTAAAACCGTCCACAGCAATTTCTAACATTTTTAAATTATCTTTGACTTTAGAATCACTTGCTATGAATATTGTACTTAAAGCCAATATTGCACTCATCAATAATAATGGTAATAAAACTAATAATAAAATTTTTTTCTTGAACTTCATATTAAACCACACCCCTTTGAACATAAATTCGGCATTTGTAAAATGCCATAACCTACGTCCCCTTTACCGTATAATATATTGTCTTTATTATATCATAGATTGAGATGAAAAAAAAGAAAAAAGTGGGAATTCCCGGCATATATAAAAACGATTGTACTTAGATATACCGGTCTTTTTGCTAACTTCATTGATTAACCAGCTCATGTTATTCCTCCCTATTCCACTCTAAAGGATTAGAGTTACTCTAATGCAACAATTTTTTGTTGCCGTTTACAGTTACGGAAATCGCCTTAAGCTGATTCAGAACCTCCTCCTATGGTAAAAATTTGCTTAAATCCAATTTCACACCATAGGGCATGTTTTTTCTGTTTTTTATATAAAAAAGTTTGAAAATTGATATTTCGATTGGATAAATAGCCGTCATAATATCCAAAATCAGCTTTTCCCGCACTAAACATTTCCTTCGGCGTTCTGTTTGGATAAGAGCCATAATATGTAATTTGATTACATTGTATTAAAAGCAAAAGTAATCAATCTCTTAATGGATACGATTACTTGATAGTATCAATAAAAAGGTACTACTGCTAAATCAGACAGTAGCCTGAAATCATCTAATTATTTTCTAAAAGAAAAGTAACCGTTCAGTTTCCTAGGCTGAGGACAGTTACTTTCTTTTATTCTTGCCAATTTATAGCTTCGCAATTCTCAACAGAGCCTTGTCCTAATAAAAAACCGCAAACCCTTGATTTAAAAGGATTTGCGGACTAAAATTAAAAGCTTTTTTATAAATTGTGTATTAATTATCCCTTTACTGCAATTACTATAAACATTTCATCGGCAGTACCCATCTCTCACCAATCTTCCCATATTTTTTCAGACTTTTACCGTTTATTGTAATATTCCTTTGTTCTGGATAAATATGCTTCCACTTCTTCACCTTCAAGATTGTAATAATCAAACATTTTTTTCATATATGTCTCATCGCAGGTTAAGATTCTGTTTTCGTGAGCATATCCATCTGAAAGCAATCCGTGCATAAATATTTCTCTTTACTTACTCTGATATGCGATTCTTGTTTGTGATCATAAAAACAATCTTCATTTTTATCTACAGTTCCAGTGAACAAATATTTTCCACATTTGTCACAAAAATATACTTTCTTATCACACATAGGTTCTTTCCTCCGTTTCGTAATTGATAATTTTTTGGAGCATTTACAGTACCTGCATCTGCCTTGATATGATTTATGGGAATTTGCAGTACCTGCATCTGCCTTGTGAAACACATATTAACAGATTGAAACGAATAAAATATGTCAAATTTGTCAACATTTGCATTTCCTAAGTTTAGATAATCTAGGTTTTGACAAGAGAACTCATCTATTTTTCTAATAATGTAGGATGCTTCTAATCTTCTGTTGAAATGAGGCAAGCCTTTTGACAAAATTGTTTGGCAGAATAGTATGGTTGAAAAACAAAATAAAATACTATACAATGTAACAGGCTTAAACAAAAGAAGAATATGAAGAAAATGGATTAAAAGAAAATAAAGATAAAAAGAAGAAAATAGGCAGGAAATACACATGAATTGTTTAGTAGAACAGATTGAAAAAGTTGTAAGAGAATGTGGTGAGATTTTGCTGCATGCGGATCGAACCTCATCGTTTGTGTCATCAAAAGAAGGTCATGGAAATTTTGTGACGGTATATGATAAAAAAATTCAGGAAAAGCTGCAAAAAGATCTGGCCGTCGTATTGCCCGAAGCTGTTTTTGTTGGTGAGGAAGAAGACATGCATGCCGATATTCATAATGGGTATGCTTTTGTTGTCGACCCAATCGACGGAACGGCTAATTTCGTTCGGGATTTGAAAGCCAGTGTGATTTCAGTCGGATTATTAAAGGATGGACAGCCTTATATCGGTGTTGTTTACAATCCCTATTTGGATGAGATGTATACAGCAAAGAAAGATTGTGGAGCATTTTTAAATCAAAAGCCGATTAAAGTATCGGATAATCCACTATCAGACGGATTGGTGTTGTTCGGGACTGCCCCGTATTATAAAGAATTAAATGATAAGGCATTTGATATGGCGCACCACTATTTTAAACAGGCACTGGATTTGCGTCGCACAGGAACTGCTGCACTTGATATCTGCTTGATCGCTTCAGGAAGGGCGGAACTGTTTTTTGAACTGATATTACAGCCTTGGGACTATGCGGCCGGCTGCATTATTTTAACAGAAGCAGGTGGTAAAATTGAAACACTGGAAGGAACTTCTGTTACCTTTGATAAACCCTGTTCCGTCATTGCCACAAACGGATGTAATGTTGTTCCGTATAAAGGGTAAACAATGTAAAACAATGGAAAGCATTTTGATTGATTGGATAAAATTGGAAAGAATGCTGGAAAAATAGCATTGCGATATTATTGAGAAAATAATGAAAAAATATGAAAAAGAATAATGGCAAATTATGAAAAATAATTATAAAAGCAAGAAAAATAATTATAAAATTGCTTGACAAGTACAATGCATTTAATATATACTAACAAAGTCGGTTGCAAAAAGTAATCGAAACAAAAAATGGGATCTTAGCTCAGCTGGGAGAGCATCTGCCTTACAAGCAGAGGGTCATAGGTTCGAGCCCTATAGGTCCCATTTATATGGCGAGATAGCTCAGTTGGCTAGAGCATACGGTTCATACCCGTAGTGTCGAGGGTTCGAATCCCCCTCTCGCTATTTCGATAAGTCCTGAAAGCCTTGTTTTTATAGGTTTTTGGGATTTTTTAATTTGAAAAATGTAGTTTCAATCAGTATAATATATATGCGAAGAAAAAGACGAAGAAGAAAGAACTTTTTTTGAACTTCTCGGAAATTTTTTGCTTCAGCAAAAGCAAAAAAAGGTAATTGAGAGGAATTTAATGAGGTGAATTTATGCGAATAGGAATGGGATATGATGTTCACAAATTAGTAGAAGGCCGCGATTTAATCATGGGAGGTGTAACAATCCCCTATGAAAAAGGGCTTTTAGGTCACTCCGATGCCGATGTATTGTTGCATGCAATCATGGATGCTTTACTTGGTGCTGCTGCACTCGGCGACATTGGCAAACATTTTCCGGATACGGATGAAAAGTACAAAGGAATTTCCAGTATCGAATTATTAAAACATGTGGGAAGCTTATTGGAAGAAAATCACTTCATGATTGAAAATATTGATGCAACCATTATTGCACAACGTCCTAAAATTCGTCCCTATATTGACCAGATGCGCCAAAATATTGCTGATGCTCTAGAAGTTGACATAACACAAATTAACGTCAAAGCCACAACCGAAGAAGGTTTAGGTTTCACCGGAAGCGGTGAAGGCATTTCTTCTCAGGCAATTTGCATGTTGACATCACCAACAAGTCTCATGGATATGCAAGTTGACATAAATCAATCATCAAATCAACAAGCAACACCTGGAGGCAACTGTGGCGGATGCATGGGATGCCCAAGAAACCAGACCTAATCCTCACAAAATAAAAAAGGGACCCTCTTTTCGGATTTGTGTTCCCGAAAAGGACAAAAGGAAATAAAAAATGACACGAAAAATGTCGGGCTAAAACTTATTTAGCCCGACATCTTCTTTCATAATATCAATCTTTTTAATTATCAAATCATAACTCACCTTGTCATTCACATAAACCGTGACCTTATCATTTACCTTATGCCCCATCAGAGCTTTTCCCACCGGTGATTCTGTGCTAATCAGTCCTTTTAGCGAATTTTCACGCATCGTTGTCACGATGCAGTAAGTCTCTTCACTGTGGTCATCACAAAACTCAACGGTCACTTCTTTATTGATACCAACTTCATCTTCCGGTGATTCATCCGATACAATCACCGCGGTCTTAATCATGCGTTCCAAAAAACGGATACGGCTTTCATTGGCATTCTTTTCTTTCTTGGCAGCTTTATATTCAAAATTTTCGCTTAGGTCACCATGTGCCCTTGCCGTCTTTACATGCTCTAAGAGTTCCTGTCTGACCGTTATTTTTCGGTATTCGATTTCCTCCTGCATTTTTTCAATATCACTTTTTGTTAATTCGTTATTCATAAATCATGCTCTCTTAAAATCGTTTCATTATCTTTCTGACAAATATCTGGTCTGTTCCACTTTCCTTCTATCATCAATCCGGATTATTTCGTTTTTCTTCTATTTTCTATTCGGATTGACCGATTTTCTTTTTATCACATATCCGTATTATTCCCTTACATTACAATCCGGATATACATTAATTTCCTTTCAGTTTTCCAATCGCATTCTCTTCAATCAGACATTCGCAATGTTCCTTAATAAACAACGCATGCTCTGCCTTTTCTGAAACGAAATGTCCGTATTCATACGCTGTCAGATACACTCCTGCCAGTGTTCCGGCCTCCGATTCATTTCTGTCAACAATCAGATAATACGTATCATGGTCATGATCCTTATATAAACTACTACCGACTTGCTCCGGTAATTCTACGGCTTTCACATACCCTAACAGATCAGCAACCCTGTCAAAAGCAAAGATTTTCCGATCCAGACTGACAAGATGCCTTGTTCCATCCGAATTCGTCCGAATGCTGTCATCCAGTCCTTTTTCAATCTCTTTATGAATGTTTTGCAAAAACTTTTGGAAAAGCTCCGTCCGCTCTTCGTCGGTTGCATGTTCAACCTGATCAAAGACTTCATCGGGAATTGCAATACCTGCATCCTTTTTTAATGCATTTATCACCGTTTTAAGATCAAATTGCGGTTTTTCAGTTAAAAAAATGGCCAACCCGTGTTCTTCAACCGGCGCAATCTGAAGAGAAGTCAGCGGTCCCTGTGGCTTGTATCCCACTTCTTCACTCGCCTGTTGCACAATAACATGCAAAAATTCCATGGCATTTTCACTACGTGTAAAAAAATCTTCAATTGAAACATCATACTGGTCCATGTCCTCTTCTGTCACAACACATTTGACCATATGTTCATTGACTCTGAAAAATTCCATTCCATCACATCCGATCGGGTGCACTAAATCCCAGTACATCAATACATGTTTCCAGGATTTCCTTGGTTAATCGTAACAATGCAATATATCCTGCCTGTTTAACCTCATCTTCCTCCTGCATAATTTTTGTTGCATGGTAGAAGTGGTTAAATGCATTTGCGAGGTCATAAATATATGCACATACTTTATGCGGTGCCATCTCCACCCATGCATTTTCCATCATAGCATTAAAGCCTGCCAAATTCAGCATCAGTTCTTTTTCAGCATCACTTTCTGCTTTTAAAATAGATGCCTGATCCGCATTTTTTCCGGTTGCGGCATATTTTGCCAAAATGGATTTAATACGTACAATGGTATATAAAATATACGGTCCGGTATCTCCCTCAAAAGAAGTAAAGCGTTCCACATCAAAAATATAATCCTTACTTGCCTGGTTGGATAAATCACCATATTTAATGGCAGCCAATGCTACCGTCTGCGCTGTTTCTTTTGCTTCATCCTCTGCGACTTCATGGTTTGACACAATCTTTTCATACATCTGTTCGTTGATGTCACGAATCAGATTTTCCAGACGCATAACGCCACCCTGACGCGTCTTAAACGGCTTTCCGTCTTTGCCGTTCATCGTACCAAAACCGACAAAGGTCAGCTTGGTTTCGGGTGTAACCAGCTTGGTCTTACGCGCACAACGGAACACCTGCGTAAAGTACAACTCCTGTCTTTTATCTACGACATAAATGATATGATCCGGCTTGATTTCTTCCATACGCTCTTTAATGGTCGCTAAATCCGTCGTATTGTATAAAGAAGCTCCGTCACTTTTTAATATCATACAGGGCGGGATTTCCTTGGTATCCGTCTCTTCCTTTACATCAACGACCAGTGCACCTTCCGATTCGTGTGCGTATCCTTCCCGTTTCATGTATTCAACCATGCCCGGAATGACATCATGGACATCGGATTCTCCTTTCCATAAGTCAAATTCCACATTTAATTTTTCATAGTTTTTCTTAAGGTCGGAAACGGAAACAGCAATGATGTGATTCCATAAAGCGCGATATCCTCTGACACCGTTTTGAAGCTTAAAGGTCGCATCCATAGCGCGTTCTTTATATTCTGCATCTTCTTTTGATTTCAGGCTGGCAGCCGGATAGATTTCCTCAAGCTCGGAAATCGTAAACGGCGCTTCTTTTGGATATTCTCCTTCGAAGCTTTCATCAAAATAAGGAAGATTGGGTTGTCTTTCTTTTAATTCGGTAATGATCAAGCCCATCTGCAGCCCCCAGTCTCCTAAATGGATATCACCGATTACCTCATGACCGTTGTATCTTGCAATCCGCTTTATACTCTCTCCGATGATGGCAGAACGCAAATGACCGACATGCAGAGGTTTTGCAACATTCGGGCCGCCATAATCAATCACAATCTTTGACGGTTCTTTTGCTTCTTCAAGTCCATATTTTTTATCAGCTTTCATCTCTTCCAGATAATCGGCAATAAACTGTTCATCCAGACGAATATTTAAAAATCCGGGAGCAACCGCTTCCACCGATGCAAACACCTTGCTGTCAGCACATTTTGCGGCAACATCATTTGCAATCATAATTGGTGCCTTATGATAGAGTTTCGCACCCGCCATAGCACCGTTACATTGATATTCGCACAAATCAGGTCGGTTTGATACCGTTACCTTGCCTAACTCGCCGTCATATCCGGCTTCAGTAAATGCCTGTTTCATTTCTTCTGAAATTAAATCTAAAAATTTTTTCATTTTATCCCTCATTTTTTATTTCATTCTGACTAAAAACACAGCCACAGAAATTCTGTCTGTATAAATCATATTCCTTGGATAGCTCAATGGAACGCTTGTATCCGTTTTTCTTTTTAAAATCGGACGGCAAAAAGGCAACGCCGTACTTTTCCCCGCAAGATGAGCCGATGTCATTGAGCTTTTCCGCATTTTTAAGCGGACTAATGGTTAAAGATGTCGTAAAATAATCAAATCCGCCTTCTTTTGCAAGGCAAGCAGCTTCGTTTAATCGCATTTCAAAGCAGATTTCACACCGCTTTCCTCCTTCTTTGTCCTTTTCATGTCCTCTTACGGCCTCAAAAAACAAATTCGGATGATACTCTCCCTCAAGAAAAGAAATGGGATACTGACACTTATTTTTGGCATTAAATGCATCAATCAGACGTTTTTGCTCTTCCACGCGCTTATGGTATTCTGCCTCGCTTGTGATGTTTGGATTATAATATAAAACCGTAATGGAAAAATAGTTGCCCAGATATTCCAATACATAGCTGCTGCACGGTGCGCAACAACAGTGAATGAGCAGCTTTTTCCCTATTGTTTCGGGTTTACATAAAATCTCGTCCAATTTTTTTTGGTAATTTTCTTTCATTTTGATTTCCAAATAGTTCTATCTCTTGAACTTTTCTCTTAAACTTTTCTCTTGAATTCTTCTCTTAAACCATTACTCTTTAAGTGTTTACACTTTTCTCAGTCTTTTCCTTTTCTTCAACCTTTTTATCATTTTCTTCAGACTTTTCCTCTGTCTCATTCATTTTGGCAACCCGCTTTACTTCGGCCGCAACAAGCTCTTTGGCAATCTCATCATTTTTCTTAGCTCCGTTTACGGAAGCATCGGAAAAAACATCCAGATCACAGAACTGCTCCAAAAATCTGGCTCCCGGAATCGGTCTTGAAAAATAGTATCCCTGTACATAACGAACTCCGATTTTACGAAGCATTTCAACCTGATCCCTGGTTTCTACACCTTCACAGATAACTTTAATACCCAGTCCGTGTGCCATCTCAACGATTTTGGTCAAAATCAGGATGGAAGCCTCGGATGTAATGGATTCACTAAAGAATTCCTTGTCAATCTTTAAGACGTCAAATGGGAAATCCTTTAACATATTCAAGGATGAATAACCGGAACCAAAATCATCCATGGAAAGCGGTATTTCCTCTGCTTTCAAACTATTCATAATCGAAAGCATCTTTCCCTGATCCATAAACAGAACCGTCTCTGTCACTTCCAGTTCAATACTTCTTTTTGGTACACCATACCGCTTCATAACTTCTTTTACTTTTTCCAGATACTGCGGGTTATGAAGAAGAACCCTTGACTGGTTAACCGAAATCGGATAAACCGGCTTTCCGGCATCCACAAGTTGCCGGATCAGCTGACACGAGCTTTCGAGCATGTACATATCCAGTTGCTCAATAAAACCATTTTTTTCAAAAACCGGTATAAAATCGGAAGGATATACCATGGTTCCGTCATCACGAATCCATCGTACCAAAGCTTCTCCACCATACAGATGATTTTTACTGATGTCCCATTTGGGCTGGATAAACAATTTAAATTCGCCATTAAATAAAGCTCTTTCCATTGTCGATTCAATCATATCGACCTTACGCATATCCTTTACCATCTTGTCCGAGTAAATGGCAACACTTTCTTTTTCTTCACCATTCAACTCTTTTCTGGCCGCATTTGCTTTATCAATTATGATCGAAATATCTTCGGAATTATCCTGAATTTTGTAGACACCTCGCTTAAACTTGATTGGATAACGAATACCGATATCCAAAGCTCTTGCGTTAACTTTATCGGTAAATACAAACAGTCTTTCTTCCAAATCCAAAGTGTTTTTAGTCAGCAGTACAAACTGATCGGCATTCATACGGACACAGATTTCGTTGGATGAAAAAATTTGTTCTGCTTCTTCTGCAATTACTTTTAATAAAAGGTCTGCCTTTTCATGTCCGTATGCTTCATTGATATACCGGAAGTTCGAAATATCAAACCGGTGAATCGAAAATGCCATTCCTTTATATCGTTTCATAATTTCGATTGCTTCCCGCTTAAAGAAATTCAAATTTTTACCACCGGTAATTTCATCTTCAAACGCAAATTTTTCTATCATTTTATTGGCTCTTGCACTGCTTAACAGCTCTACAACCAACAATAATGTCATCAAAATGATGATAATCGACACAGTACCCACTGTACTACCGACAATCCTGCTTTCGCTCATGTTGAAAGCTTCATCTGAATAAAAAAGTGCAACCACAACATCTTCATAGCCGTCTATCGTGACACAGGCTAAATAATAATTTGCACCATCCTTATTCTGGTATACAAAGGTTTCCCCTTCCGATGTCGCATTCTGGATAGCCGATTTTAAGACTGAATTCGAACGGTTGTTGATATGAAATATATTGGTTGAAAAATCCAGAAAATTCTCAAATTTTTGTTGTGCATTCTCTATCGGATAAGTAGTTGCCAAAATATGTGCATCACGATCCAGCACAAAAATATCACCGATACTCTCCATATTGGCAAAAGCTTCGCTCTCAATCATATGAGCACAATTCTGGGAAGCAACAACAATTCCTTGAAATTCTTCCTCAACAAAAACAGGAACAACATAAAGTAACATATAAATTTCCTGATTGAGGAAATAATCATTTACCACATAAAAACAATTATTTGTAATTTTGCTAAGATCAACAAAACGTTCCCTGACATTACGAACTTCGCCATCTGCATAAATTGCAATTCCTTCTTCTGAAATATAACTTAAATCCGTGATATCATCAGAAGTCGCATATTTTGACAGAACCTGAATAATCTGAGCATCCGAATACTGTTTGGACATCTTATCTACAATTTCTTTACAGGCACTGTTCGTACTCTTTTCTATGTCCTTCATACGGTCATTCATTGCCTTTTCGGCAACTTC
The DNA here is from genome assembly GCA_017626095.1 of Lachnospiraceae bacterium. GTDB lineage: Bacteria > Bacillota > Clostridia > Lachnospirales > Lachnospiraceae > UBA2882. The sequence continues at coordinate 102,031 of JAGAJL010000023.1, read as the reverse complement.
AAGCTGAGACTCATACTGTTCACTAATCACGTCTTTCAAATTATCACGAATCAGACGGATATGTACAAAACAGGCTATCAAAATCCCCAAAAAAGCCAGAGTGCCTAAAATAATAATTGGCGGTATGAGATTTTTTCGTGCACTTCCCTGTGCATTTTCCTTTTTCAATTTAAACATGCGACTCTCCATCATTACATAGCATTTCACCATCATGCCCCACAATATTATGGTGAAACATACCCTTTTGCCAACATTAGCTATAGCGAAAGAAATCAGATTGTGGCAATATCAATCAGATTTAATTTTTCTTTCTTTCCATTTTCCAAGCTTGTCAGAAGTGCATTTGCCGTATCTAAGCTTGTCAGACAGTTGACACCTGTCTCAATCGCGGTTCTTCTGATTAAGAAACCATCTCTTGACTTATCACGTCCCTGTGTCGGTGTATCAATTACCAAATCGATACGGTGTCCCAGCAGTAAATCCATGACTGTCGGTGATTCCTGTTGAATCTTGTTAACCTTTCTGGCTGCAACACCGGCATCTTTTAATGCTTTTGCCGTAGAACGTGTTGCATAAATCGTATATCCCAGCTTTTCAAAACGTCTGCCGATCTCAATGGCTTCCCCTTTGTCCGCATCTTTTACGGTAATAATCAACTGTTTGTGCTTGGGAAGATCGATACCGGCTCCTAAAAATGCTTTATACAAAGCCTCATCAAAGCTTTCTGCAATACCAAGACACTCTCCGGTAGATTTCATTTCCGGTCCTAAGCTGATTTCTGCGCCGCGGATTTTTTCAAAAGAGAATACCGGCATTTTGATTGCAAAGTAATCGGCTTTTGGCTGAAGTCCGGGTTCATATCCCAAATCCCTGATTTTTTTACCGATGATTACTTCCGTTGCCAAATCTACAATCGGAATTCCCGTCACTTTACTGATATAGGGAACGGTACGTGAAGATCTGGGATTGACTTCAATGACATAAACCTCGTCACCCATGGCAATAAACTGAATATTAATCAGACCGATGACATGAAGTGCTTTGGCAAGGCGTCTTGAATATTCCGCAATCGTCTCTCTGACTTTATCACTGATGGTCGGTGCCGGATAAACAGAAATACTATCTCCTGAATGCACACCGGTACGCTCAATGTGTTCCATAATACCGGGAATTAAGATATCGGTTCCGTCACAGACAGCATCAACTTCCAACTCTTTCCCCTGCAAATACTTATCTACCAAAATCGGATGATCCTGGGCATAACGGTTGATGACCGCCATAAACTCTTCAATCTCGGCGTCGTTTAATGCAATCTGCATGCCCTGTCCACCCAGTACATAGGATGGACGAACGAGTACCGGATAACCAAGTCTATTGGCAACTTCCTTTGCTTCTTCTGCTGTATATACGGTTCCGCCCGCTGCCCTCGGAATACCGGTTTCTTCCAAAATCTTATCAAACAACTCTCTGTCTTCGGCAGCATCCACATCTTCGGCTTTAGTACCTAAAATCGGAACTCCCATCTTCATCAGACTTTCCGTTAATTTGATAGCTGTCTGACCACCAAACTGAACCACAGCTCCATCCGGTTTTTCCAAACGGACAATGTTTTCCACATCTTCCGGTGTCAAAGGCTCAAAATACAATTTGTCCGCAATGTCAAAGTCGGTGGAAACCGTTTCGGGATTGTTATTTACGATAATGGTTTCATAACCCGCTTTTGAAAATGCCCATGTAGCATGAACGGAACAATAATCAAATTCCACACCCTGACCGATACGGATAGGACCTGAACCCAAAACCAACACTTTCTTTTCCGGTCTTGTTTCTACGGCTTCATTTTCCGAACCGAATACGGAATAGTAATAAGGAGTAGCCGCCTCGAACTCTGCAGCACAGGTATCTACCATCTTGAATGCGGCAACAATACCATTGTCATAACGTATCTGACGAATCTCTGTCTCGCTCTTTCCGGTAAGCTTTGCAATCACAGTATCCGGGAATTCCAGACGCTTCGCTTCTTTCAGTAACTCTACCGTGAGGTTAGAGTTTTTTAATTCTTGCTCCATTTCAACCAGAATGGCGATTTTATCAATAAACCAGATATCAACTTTGGTAATATCATGAATGGTTTCATAATCCATCCCCTTACGGATTGCTTCCGCAATAATAAAGATTCTCTGGTCATCCACAATTTTCAAGCGTTCTTTTAAGTCTTCCACGGAATATTCCGAAAAATCATAACTCATTAAAGAATCGACATGCTGCTCCAATGAGCGGAGTGCTTTCATCAAAGCACCTTCGAAATTATTGCAGATACTCATGACCTCACCGGTCGCTTTCATCTGTGTGGTAAGCGTACGCTTTGCGGTAATGAATTTATCAAAAGGAAGCCTTGGCATCTTTACGACACAATAATCCAGTGTCGGCTCAAAGCTGGCATAGGTCTTGCCGGTAATGGCATTTTTGATTTCATCGAGTGTATAGCCTAACGCAATCTTTGCTGCAACTTTGGCAATGGGATACCCCGTTGCTTTGGATGCCAATGCCGAAGAACGGCTTACACGCGGATTTACTTCGATAACACAGTATTCAAAACTCGTCGGGTGCAATGCAAACTGGACATTGCAGCCACCGGTAATCTGAAGTTCATCGATAATATTGAGTGCGGCAGTACGAAGCATCTGGTACTCCTTATCACCCAAGGTCTGGGAAGGTGCCACAACGATACTGTCACCGGTATGAACACCGACAGGGTCAATATTTTCCATATTACATACGGTAATACAGTTGCCTGCACTATCGCGCATCACTTCATATTCAATTTCTTTCCAGCCGGCAATACAACGCTCAACCAAAACCTGTCCGACACGGGAAAGCCGAAGTCCGTTTTCCAGAATTTCTTCCAGTTCTGCCTGATTATGTGCAATACCGCCGCCGGAACCACCAAGCGTATATGCCGGGCGAAGTACCACGGGATAACCGATGGTATTGGTAAATGCAACACCGTCTTCCACATTTTCCACAACTAACGATGCGGCACAGGGTTCTCCGATTTTTTCCATCGTATCTTTGAATTCCTGACGGTCTTCTGCTTTTTTGATGGTTGCAGCTGTCGTTCCGAGCAAAGTCACATTGTGGGATTTTAAGAATCCGCTTTCCTCTAACTCCATACCCAGATTCAGTCCGGCCTGTCCTCCAAGGGTCGGCAGAATACTGTCCGGTTTTTCTTTCTCAATCAGCTGTTCTAACACCTTAACCGTCAGAGGCTCAATATATACTCTGTCCGCGATGTTTTTATCGGTCATAATGGTGGCAGGGTTGGAATTGACCAAAACAACCTCCACACCTTCTTCTTTTAGCGATCTGCAGGCCTGTGTTCCCGCATAATCAAATTCTGCTGCCTGACCGATCACAATCGGTCCGGAACCAATTACCAGTACTTTTTTAACATTGGGATTCTTAGGCATCTTTCTCCACCTCCATCATCTGTATAAACCGATCAAACAAGTAACCCGAATCCTGAGGTCCGGGACATGCTTCCGGATGGAACTGGACTGTGAAAATATTTTTGCCCGTATAAGCAAGTCCTTCACAGGTGCCATCATTTACATTGACAAATGCCGGAGTAGCAATGGAAGGATCAAGCCTCTCCATATCCACAACATAACCGTGATTTTGAGAAGAAATATATACTCTTCCTGTCGCCAAATCCTTAACCGGATGATTTCCGCCCCTGTGGCCGTATTTCATCTTGTAAGTATCTGCTCCCGTTGCTAATGCCATCAACTGATGTCCCAGGCAAATGGCAAAAATCGGAACGTTGCTTTCATATAACTTTTTGATATTTTCTATTACGACTGTACAAGTCTTGGGATCTCCCGGCCCGTTTGATAACATAATACCGTCCGGCTGATCCGCCAAAATTTCTTCTGCAGGGGTGCGTGCCGGATAAACCGTCACATCGCATCCTCTCTGAACAAGATTTCTCGCAATATTTTCTTTGGCTCCCAAATCCAGAAGAGCCACTTTTTTTCCGGCACCGTTTAATGCTCTGACCAAAGACGGTCTCATTTCTTTTTCGCCAGTGTATTTGGCAGAACCGGATATCGGTCCGTTTTCGGAAAGATCCGATGAACCTTTTAAACTGTATTTTTGCTCACATGTAACAATATCAACCACATTACCTACCGTATAGGCTCTTAACTTTTCTTTTATCAATTCAAGATCCGTAGGCTCATGGGTCGTAATCATTCCGTTCATGGTGCCCTTTTCCCGTAAAATCTTTGTCAGAGCTCTTGTATCAATACCGGCAATCCCCGGAATTTCATACTCACACAAAACATCCTGAATTGTTGCATTACAACGAAAGTTACTGGGAATACGGGAAAGTTCCCTGACGATAAATCCGTCAGGCCAGATCTTTCTGGATTCCATATCCTCTCTGCATATACCATAGTTGCCAATTAACGGATAGGTCATGCAAACCGCCTGTCCCGCATACGAGGGGTCGGTTAACACTTCCAAATAGCCTGCCATCGAAGTATTGAATACGATTTCACTGATAATCTCTTTATCAGCGCCGATATGCGTTCCTTCAAAAACAGTACCATCTTCCAAGATTAAAAATGCCTTCATTGCTGTCACCTGCTTATCCTTTCGCATAATCGACTAATTATAGCACATACAGCCATCCGTTTTCAACTATCTTGGTCTGTTTTCTACTGATTTTCGCCATGAAGAAAGGACGATTTGCTATTTTCCTAAAGTTATGATTAACAAAAAGTTTGTAATAGCGGCAGAGCATATTCTCTTCAAAAAACAAATTCAAAAAGTGAATTTTTTATAATTTTTCTTGCTTATAATAGGTATATAAAATATGATATATATAGGGTCAAAAATTACAATTCGTTCCTGCTTGCAGGATAAGAATTGTTATTTATTGACCCGCCCACACATGAGCAAGTAGTGATTTTCTGCGGAAAATCAACGGATTGCGAATGGGTGGAGAATTGCGAGAGCTGCTTGGCAGCGGAGCAATTCGTATATCATAACCGAAACTGCAATGACACACATGAGCAAGTAGTGATTTTTAACAGAAAATCAACGGATTGCGAATGGGTGGAGAAAAAATAAAAAGGGGTTACTATGAATCAGGCATTAGCATCCGTAAAAGAAGAAATTAAAAAAGTCATCCGGGGCAAAGATGATGTATTGGACATGGTATTATGTACGCTCCTCGCCAAAGGACATATTCTTTTAGAAGACATTCCGGGAGTCGGCAAAACCACGCTGGCAGTCGCACTAAGCCGTGCTATCGGCTTATCCTACAAAAGAATGCAGTTTACACCGGACGTTTTACCCAGTGATATTCTCGGTTTTTCCATGTACGATAAAGAAACCGGCAATTTTGAATTCCGAAAAGGCGCTATTTTTACCAATCTGTTTTTAGCCGATGAAATAAACCGAACCTCACCCAAAACACAATCTGCTTTGTTAGAGGTTATGGAGGAACGACGTGTCAGCATCGAAGGCGTAACTTACAGCTTAGAGCCGCCTTTCTTTGTCATTGCCACACAAAATCCCATTGGTGCATCCGGCACCCAGAAATTACCGGATTCACAGCTTGACCGATTTTTTGTGCGTCTAAGCCTCGGTTACCCTGACCATAAATCCGCAACCGAAATCTTAAAAGGTCATTCCATGGAACATATTGATGAAGTCGCACCTGTTATGAATACGGCAGATTTGTTAAATCTTCAGAATAAAGCCGATGCCGTTTTCGCAAGTGACGCTATCTGTGATTATATTGTATTCCTTACCGAAGCAACCAGAAACACGGATTTACTGACCCAGGGGATTTCTCCCCGAGGCTCCCTTGCTATTCTAAAAATGGCAAAGGCATATGCCTGCTATCAGGACAGGAATTATGTCATTCCACAGGATATTCACAAAATATTCTATTCGGTATGCAACCACCGTATGATTTTATCTACCAAAGCCAAAGCATCCGGAAAGGACACTGCTGATATTGTACAGCAAACATTGGATCTGGTTCCTGTACCTGAGCTGTCCTGATTCTTAAGCTTTCCTATTTTTCTTTTCCTCGCTTATTTTCCGCGTTTCATGAAATCGGAGGCTTTTGCATATGAAAAAACACCTTGCGCCAAGTATTTTGGGTTCTTTTATCTCATATTTGTTCTTTATTCTGATGTCTGTTTTTTTTGCTTTCTTCTATCAACAGACTTTCTTTTATATGCTCGTAGTTTTGGAACTGTGTCTTCCGGCCATCTCCTATTATCTGTCAAAACGCTGCTTTCATAATCTCCAGCCTGTTCTGATGATTCATCCGAATACGACACAAAAAGGCTGCACTGCAAATATCATTGTACAGATCAAAAATCCTACAAAACTACCATTCTCTTCCATTGCCGCAACCCTGTCCTTTTGTTCTTTTTTCTATCGTGATGAAGATCAAAAAACACACTTACTTTCCCTGCGGGCTCATTCCGATAATCAGCTCGAATTTCCGGTCACATTGACAAAATGCGGCTTATATGAGGCTTCTGTTTTACAAATAGAAGGTTTTGATTATCTGCATCTTTTTCATTTTCAAAAGACTTGCGATTTAAAAACACAGATACGTATTTTCCCAACTTTGCGGGTTGGTGAAATCAAGCATGAGGCAATCTATACAGAGGGGTTTGATGAATTTGAAGAATCGGAAAAAAAGGGAAATGTATCCTCCAATGTAACCGATATCCGTGAATACAGACCCGGTGACCGGTTGCAGAAAATTCACTGGAAACTTTCTTCCAAAATCGACAAACTCATGGTAAAAGAAAACGAGGCTACATCGACCAATGAATTCTTTTTACTCTTAGAACTATACCAACCGTCCAAAGACACATGCGCTCTTGACGCATCTTTATCTGATGTGCTTGACCGCGCTTTGGAAGAAGCACACAGTCTGGCACTGGAATTGATAGAAGCACAGGAAATTTTTGTTTTTGCATATTATTCCACAACGCGGGAAGTTTTTGTTATGTCAACCATTCGTTGTGAAGAAGATCTGACCAATGCTTTTTCGGAATGCTTTTATGAACCGGCATATAAAACCGAAAATCTGGCACTTGATATCTATGAAAAATCCGGTCTTCACAAAGGTACCCTATTACATGTAACTCACAAAGGAGTCGACGATGTCACTGCTTAATCCGTCATTATTCCGAAAAAAGAATATCGTTACTGGGGAAGAGGCACCATTTTCCGGATTTGTCCTGCAGGATAATCAGAAACACGACGAAAATGATACGCTCATTCACTGCTTGGTAAAAGGCTCCATTATCTTTTCCGCTACATTTGGTTGTATCCATGGGGTCCTGACAGAATTTCGCATTTCCTATAACTATGCTTCTGTTTTTGCAGTTATTTTTCTGGTATCCATGGCTTTATCCTTTATGCATGTCAGAAAATGGATTTTTAACATTGGTTATCCGGTTTTGTTTTTGCTGTTTACAAGTGCCCTATTTCGGAACCGTACACTTGCAAACAGTGGTTTTCAGGCCTTTATCAATATTTTTAACGAAGCTTACAGCAAACATTTTCTGCTTAATTTCACCCGTGAATCCACAGAACTTGTATCCAACCGTTTTTTGGCCGTAACCACAACCGCTATTTTTGTCGGCATTTTCATTGCCATTTTGATCAATGTCGCCATCTTCAATGACATGTATTATTTATCCGTATTCAATTTTACCTTCTGGCCTTTGCAGCTGGGTATTTATATCGGCCAATATCCATCCTATGTGGCATTTGTCTTTGTATTTTATGCTTTTTTTGCCACATGTTTTTTAAAACTGAGCGGCCACTATCATTTTATTCATTCCGGGAAGCAGAAAATCCATTATTTTTCTTATCAAAAGAAAGATAAATCCTATGTATTTCACAAATCAAATGCACGCACCATGGCCGGTTTATGTGCATTTGCAGGCATTATTGCCTTGTTTTTTTCCATCTTCTGTTCCTTAAGTGTAAAAAACTCGGAAAGCGAAGCCTTACACTCCGGTTCCTTAAAAAGTTCTTTGGATGAAAATGTTAAGATTCTGGTACAGTCCGGTATTTCCGGAATGTTTAACCGTTATGAAGCAACCGGCGGAATGAGCGGCGGCAAACTGGGTGGTGTCAGAAGCGTACGCCCTGATTATGAAACCGACCTGATTGTCACCTTTGTTCCCTATGCTTTTGAACGGATTTATTTAAAATGTTATACCGGTGCATTCTATACATCGACCGAATGGCTGGCACCTACACAGGAAAATGGTTATATTTACAGCAATGTCGATGAAAATCAGATTGCTTTCATGGAAAGCAGAACCATGTATGAGCTGATGTTCAATCAGATTGCACCACTCATGAGTGCAAAAATGAAAATTGAAAATGTAGATGCATCCACCAATTACCTGTATCTTCCATATTTTACTTCCATAGCTCCAAATCATTGCCGTGTAACAAAAGAAAGTACACTAACCGGAGTATCTGCTCTTGATCAGACGGTTGAGGTATCATTTATTCCTTATTCCGTATCCAATTACGGCATTTCCAATTCCGATGCCAACCTATATGATTTTTATAAAACCGAAGAAGAACAGGAAATGGTGCGTGCATATAAAACGGAAGCTTACAATAACTATTTATCTATTCCGATGTCCATCCGCGATGAAATTGATTCCTACCACGAACTCATCGGAGAAAGTCCGGATATGGATGAACAAATTACCATGATCCGCGACTTTTTGTATTCCAATTACTCCTATGATATGTCTCCGGGTGCAACGCCATATAATAAAGACTATGTTACCTATTTTTTGAAAGAACAAAAAAGAGGATATTGTGCTCACTTTGCAACAGCGGCAACCCTGCTTTTACGCTCCTACGGAATTCCTGCACGCTACGTAGAAGGCTATGTCATAGATCAGAGTAATATTTCGGAAAGCGGTAGAATTGCAGAGTACGAATACAACGATTTCTTCTCCGGTGAGAATCCCATTGAAAACAGCCATGTGATTTCTGTGGAAATCCCCGATGGCAATGCCCATGCATGGACCGAAGTATACATCGAAAATTTCGGCTGGATTCCGGTCGATATGACACCGCCTTCCACAGAAAAAGAAGAAGTATCCTACAGTGAATTTTTATCTGCCCTCCAAGGCCTCTTTTCCGGCAATATGGAAAACCAGACCAATCAGACAGACTATACCGGAAATGATTACAGCGATTTATTCAACTCTGTCCAGATTGGCAATTCTCCTGTTTTCATCTGGTTTCTTGTCATCGTCATCCTGATTTTATCCGTACCGGCCCTATTAAAAGGTATCCGTGTTTTTACCGCATACCGGAAACGTCGCAGAGACTATCGTCACGGTATATACGTAAGTTCCATCCTTTTTGAATACCGGCGTCTAAAATACAAGGTTGAAAAAAGATCGAAAAAAGATGGCAAAAAAGCAACTATCAATCTGCCGGAAGAACCGTGTGCAAAAAAGGCTGTCCAAAAAACATCCATCCGTCTGCCGGAAGAATTGTGCGACAGACTTCTTGAATATATGTATGTATTTCAGCAAAATAAAAAAGTCCGCCAAATGGAACAGTTTTTGCAAAAGCAAAATACTTCCATAAACGAACTCTTTTCCTTAACCCAGAAATGTATTTATTCCGGTGCTCCCATTACGAAAAAGGATGCCGATATCCTGATTCAGTTTTATCGGGTTGCCTATAAAATGGTTTCGTAATTATGTTCCGCTTTTCTCACAATGTTAAATCCTTGTGGGATGGCAGCCACCCTCATAGAAATATATATCTTTGCCGCTTCATACTTCGCTTTCCGGCATTTCTAAGCGGCATGCTCACAAAAAATATATTAAATACCCGGTTTCAAAACTCAGACTTCGTCTTCGAACAGTTGAAACCGGGCATAATTTTGTTCGCTTATGCCGCTAAGAAATGCCAAGAAACCTCGCCAAATTCCGCGGACAAAGATATATATTTCTATGAGGGTGACGGATATGTCCTCGCGCTTTCTATATTATAAATGCGGGGAGACACAAATCCGAAAAGGATGTTAAACTATGTTATTCGTGTAGCCTATGAATCAGACGATAAACAATATCACCTTCGTTAACTAACGGCTCTGTATGTGAAAAGAATACAATTCCTTCCGTATCGGCAACAATGGTTTCAACCACATCACCAAGAAACGGGTCTATCACATAGCCTAACTCCTGACCGTAACGGACCTCCTGTCCGGTTTCAATCAGGCGCTTAAAAATTCCGCTTTTCATCGAAGAAACATTACTTAAATCTTCTTCTAAAATAATATGGGAAATATAACCGCTATGACTTTCGTATTTAATCAGCCCCATACGGGTCAAAAATCTTAAAACAGCTGCGACAGCCTGCTTTGCGCTCTTTTCATCAACCTGATCATTGGAATTGGTATAAACCGAAAAAGCAGCTGTCATTTCATTCTGCCAATTGAAATTTAGGGTCTTGGTATCAATGGGCTGCGGTTTCCGCACCACAACATAAGGGAGACCGAATAAATTGGCAAGAGATGTGTTTTGATATCCGGTTTCCATCATCCTGACATGGGGCACAAACTCTCCGTTTAAATAGAAAGATGCAAACTGAATTCCATAACTATAGTCTTTGATTGCCTTAAGCAGTCCACTGGCAATTCTGGAAGAAGTGCTCTCTTCTTCATTTCCCGGAAACATCCGGTTAATATCGGTATTATCAACGGGCCAGAATTTTCTTCCCACATTCATCGAATAATAATTGATACAGGGAATGACCAGTATTTCTTTATTATTGGTAATACAACCATTCTTTTCGAGTTCCCGCAAAGCTTTGATTAACTGCGAACAGATATAAAGCTGTTGAACCTCATTTCCCCGGATTGGTCCTAAAATACAAGCACTTTTCATACCCTTTCCAAAGGAATAACCTTTGATTTGAAAATCTTCACGATAAGGAGCTTTCATGGAAAAAATAATCTGTTCTTTCATGATGACTTCTCCTTTTCTTCTTTTAAAATACGACCAATCAGCGCACCTTCATAGGCAAGCGGATGTTCGCGGAGTGTAAACAGTCTTCCGTCACATTTTGCCTTAACCTGATAGATGACTTCGCCAAGCAGTGGATCAATCATCTCTCCTAACACAGTTCCTTTTGTGACAAAGGTGTCATTCTCGGCAAGTGGCATGAAAATTCCCGATTCCGAAGCTCGGATAAAAGAAATATCATCATTTCGGATAATGCGCGGTTCCTTAACCGGAATATCTTCACCTTCCCATAAACAAAGCTTATGCATCAAATGAAGAATACCGTCCACAACCTGCTCCCCGTATTCCCTGTTAATCCGATTTCCAAGTCCCATTTCCATGATAAGCGCCGGTACGCCGAGTTTGCACATACTGGATGCCAGGCTTGATTCATGAACCGTTGTCGCTGCATTAATCCAGATCAAATCTATATTCAGTTGTTTTGCATACGGAACCATCATATCTTCAAACTCTTCACTGATACGTGCCTGCGGAATTTCTTTCACAAACGTATCTGATGCATGTACATCAATCACAACTTCTGCACCTTTTAACGAATCCACAATGGATGCAATCACTTTGTCCATCATGGTTCCGTCTTTCTGCCCGGGAAACATATGATTTAAATCCATATCCATAATTGGTACGGTTCTTACCCCCGTATCCATCCCAAGTGGATTTAATGCCGGATAAATGTCAACCGTACCTCTTAATTTTTCTTTTTCAGCATTAATCCGTCTGATTAATTCATAACAGACAAACTGACCTTCTAATTCGTCACCATGGGCACCTGTGACTACACAAATCCGACCACGGTCTTCATATCCGTGTTCGGGACAAATGCGGTTCCTTCGAATTACAAGGTTTTCATGAACATATAATGCTGCTTTTGTAACATTCTCTATCATACTACGATTCTTCTTTCAGAAGCCCTTTCATCAAATAAAGGATTTCTTGATTGACCGCTTTTTCACTGACACCAACGGTCTGGGACATCACACGCAGTCCTTCTAAAACATACATCATATTGCTGGCGCATCCCTTAGGATTCGCACAAACAAATTCCCCGGTCCGAACTCCGTCTGCAATCAGTTTTTCAATAATCTGCACCGCAGCATCAAATTGCATTTTCATCGGATTCTCTTTAACCGGATACCGGTTTTCAAAGAAAAACTCATAGGTTGCCCGAATAAGACTTTCCTTTTTCTGACATAATTCTTTTTTCTGCTCTTTTAAAAATAATGCCAGTATATCCGAACTGCTGGCTCTATGAGAAATTGCTTTTGAAAAAACATCCTCTTCGTCATCTTCCGAATCATTCAGGACTGCCAGAAAAATAACCTTCGTGCTGTCAAAATACAGATATAATCCACCACGGCTGATTTCACAAGCTTCTACGATATCTTTCATAGTAACATCTTTATATCCTCTTTTTGAAAACACTTCTCTGGCTTTCTTAATTATATATTGTCTTTTTTGTGCTGATTTCTCGCCCATTACTCCTCTGACTCCGTTTCCTCATCATCACACAATTCTTCTGCGGTTTCTTCAACCGTCTCCTCTGTAGTTTCTTCTTCCGATTCTTCAACTTCCGGATGTTCAACCGTATCCTCTGTCACATTTTCTGCATTTTCTTCAACTGCTTTTTCGTTCGTTTTTTCTTGTGCATCGGGTACTTCTGCTACCAACTCTTCTATCAATTCTTCCGAATGTTCTACAGTTTCTTCTATTGGCTCATCTATTGTTTCTGCCGGCTCTGTCTCTGATTCTGCCAACGGTTCCTCTGATGCTTCTTCCAACGGTTCTTCTTCCGGCTCTCCCGTTGGTTCTTCTTCTACCAGCTCTTCCTCTGATTCTTCACCCAGTTCTTCTTCCACTTCCGATTTTCCCACTAATTCTTCTACTTCCGGCTCTTCAACTGCCTCTTCTGCCGGTTCTTCTACTTCCGGCATCTCTGTAGCGCCTTCTGTTTCTGCAATTTCTTCTTCCGATGCAAAAACGACTACAACGCCATTTTCTCTCTCATAATGAAGTCTGGGAATATCATCCGGATCAAGTTCTCCGGCAAGCACTGCTACAAACTCTTCATCCGTCCAGTCCTCATCATCAACCGGTGGAAATTCATAATCAAAAGGCAGTACCACTTCCTGGATATCTGACAAAGGCTCTGTCGATACTAAAACAGATCCTTCTGCATTGTCTCCAACCGGCTCTTCTTCTGTTGGCATCTCGTCAGGAAGTGCAAATACAACCACAACCCCATTTTCTCTCTCATAATGAAGCTTGGGAATATCATTTGGATCAAGCTCTCCTGCAAGCACAGCCGCAAACTCTTCATCTGTCCAGTCTTCATCATCAACCGGCGGAAATTCATAATCAAAAGGCAGTACCACTTCCGGTACATTCGTAGCAACCGCTCCCCCAGAAGCCGTCGTACCATGTTCTTTTTCCCAACGAAGTCTGGGGATATCATTCGGGTCCAGTTCTCCGGCAAGTACCGCAGCAAACTCTTCATCTGTCCAGTCTGCTTCATCTACCTCAGGATATGTAAATTCTTCCTCTTCGGGATATCCCTCCGCAGGAATTTCATCTTCAATTATTAATGGTTCACTCCAGAATTCAACAATCTGCCGCGCCTTTTTTAATATATTGACAAAAATCCGATGTTCAACACCGTCTTTCCACAGATATGCTTTTACCATTCCACCAAAAACATATCGTGATAATATGCATTGCAAAATATCCATATGCATAATATCCGCTTTTTCAATCAAAGCAAGTTCATCCACATAACTCTGAATATGATTTCTGGTATAAAAGTATTGATAATTCTGCTCCATAAAGACTGTTGTACTGGCATCATTTAAAAATGCCAGCAAAATGGAATCATAAACCGGAAAAGACAGAGTATGTGCCATTTTCTCGCCGTCTTCATAGTATTTGGAAACATCAGCCCCACTTTTTTCTTCCAGCCACGGAATATATTTGGAAAGTCTGATTACATCCTGTGTAAACATTTCCAAAAATTCTTCTCTGCTAAATCTCTGTTTTTGCATATAAATCCCCAACTTCACTCATTTTTGTTAGACCCAAACATCACATTATGACATAGATGTCAATCTAAAAAAAGTATAGCATACTATCTGGATTTTGCCAATGGTGCAAAAATGGTTTTACGCCCGATAAATCCGAATATTCTGGTAACAAAAATACCTAATATCGCTCCAGCGCTATCAATCATCACATCCTTTTTGGACGGTGTCCTTCCCGCTATGAAAGATTGATGATATTCATCCAAATAGGCAAATCCCACACAAAACGCTCCAGCAAAGAGCACAAGCCAGATTCCACGCATTCCATAGACATAAAGCGGAAACGCAACGGATACCGCAAGCAGGAAATATTCCGTAAAATGCGCCAGCTTTCTCACATAATAGTGATATTCATCAGCTTTACTTTCAATCTGTGCATCGCTCCAGTCCTTATCCAGAACAATATTGGCAACCTCCACCATAGCTACACTTACCTTTTTGCTAAGCGCAGCAGAATCAGCTCCATCCTGTGCAGAAAAATTGAATATCACATACATCATAACGATAGCCGGCACAAAAGACAGCGGTTTTAACAGCATGCGCAATAATGTTTTAATGAATAACCAGATATATTTCATATTATGTTCTCCTTACAATTCAAATCAATTATATTTTCTACAATTTCATAATACCATGGTCAAATGAAACATGAGAAAGAATCTCACTGAAATTCCAAATGAAAGCACAGTTTGTTTTTCTCTTCAGAATTGCCAAAAACAACATGTTAAAATCAACATGGCAAAAATTAGCATAGGCTAACTTCTTATCAGCCTATGCTAATTATAAATCATTTTTCTGTTTTGTCAAAATCTACGCTTATGAATTTTTCATAATATACGCTTATGAATTTTTCATAAATATAATAATCATTTTCTCCTGCGTAGTGTTTATCTTTTTGTCTTGTGTTACGCACATACAAACATAAACCAACCAAATTATTTTGTCAAAATCATCATAATCTCATTGCTGCGGGCAATAAATTTGGTCATTGCTTCCGGTGAAAGCGGTGCATTCTGTAACTGAGCCAGATCATAGAGTTGTTCACAAATCATCTGTGTATGGTCACCGTCTTCATGCTCCATAATATAAGCTACCAAAGGATGATTTGCATTTAATACAAGTGTCTCACCTTCATTGCCAAACATTCCCATATCCATTCCACTTGCAGCATACATCTGCATCATATCCTGCATACGACGTGCATCTTCCGATACTGTCAGGACAGAAGAAACCTTTTTATTTTTCAGTTTTTCAATCTTAACGGTCAGTTTCTCTTTCTTTAAGGCCTTCTTCATTTTCTTTGAAATGGATTCGGCTTTGGCATCATATTCTTCCTGCGCTTTTTTGGAAGTCTTTGTTTTAAATACATCGGTTAAATCCGCATCGATACGACTGAATTTAATGCCTTCATTTTTACTTTCAAGCTGTTGAACAAACGGCTGGTCAATACGCTCAGTCAGATATACCGCATCCATCTTAGCCTGCTTAAACATATTAATATACTGGCTTTGCTGCTTTTCATCTGTAACATAGTAGATGACTTTTTCTTTTGCTTCTTCTGTTTCTTCTGAAACATCGACATCGTTTTCATCTACAACTTCGGCTTCAACTTTTTCACCATTTTCATCCACAGCATTTTCATCATTGTCAGGATCAATCGGTTTTACTTCCAGACATTCGGGAAGTGTCATGTAATTACCGTCTAAGTTTTTAAACAGAATATAATCTGTCATCTTTTCACAGAACTTGTCATCCTTTAAGCAGCCGAATTTGATAAACGGAGCAATGTCATCCCAGCATTTTTCGTATTCTTCTTTGTCCGTCTTGCACATACCGGACAGTTTATCTGCGATTTTCTTACTGATAAATTCGGATATCTTGGTTACAAATCCATCATTCTGCAATGCCGAACGGGATACATTCAAAGGAAGATCGGGGCAATCGATGACACCCTTTAATAGCATCAGGTATTCAGGGATAACTTCTTTGATATTGTCGGCAATAAATACCTGGTTATTATATAATTTGATTTTTCCTTCAATCGATTCATATTCCATATTGATTTTCGGGAAATAGAGAATTCCCTTTAAATTGAAAGGATAATCCATATTCAGATGTATCCAGAACAAAGGCTCTTTATAATCGTGGAACACTTTGCGGTAGAATTCCAGATAATCTTCTCTGGTACAATCCTTTGCATTTTTTGTCCAAAGAGGATGTGTATCATTTACCAACTCGGGACGTTTTTTAATACGAACCTTTTGTTCAGGCTCTTTGGGATTGCCGTCAGCATCCTTTTTATCCTCTTCCCTGGGTTCAATTTTTTCTACCACTTCATCCGTCGGAAGAACTTCCTCTTCTTTTACGACTTCCGTATCGGTTGTCTGGTATTTTCCAACATAAATTTCATAAGGCATGAATGCACAGTATTTTTTGATAACTTCTTTTGCTTCGTATTCATTACAGAACTTGAGGCAGTCTTCATTAATATGCAAGGTAATCTTTGTACCAACCTCCTGCATGTCACCGTCAGTCATATCAAACTCTGTACCACCATCACATTCCCAGTGAACCGGTGTTGCTCCTGTCTGATAAGACAGCGTATCAATATCAACTGTATCTGCAACCATAAATGCAGAATAAAAGCCCAAACCAAAGTGTCCGATAATCTGATCTTCATTTGTTTTATCTTTATACTTTGAAATAAAATCCGTTGCACCGGAAAAAGCAATCTGGTTAATATACTCTTCTACTTCATCCGCAGTCATTCCAAGACCATTATCCGTAATGGTAATTGTCTTATTCTCAGGACTTACTTCTACCTTAATCATCGGTTTGTAATCAGCCGGAAGTTCGTATTCTCCCATCATATCCAGCTTCTTTAATTTTGTAATAGCATCACAGCCGTTTGAAATCAATTCTCTGTAAAAAATATCGTGATCGGAATATAACCACTTCTTAATCACAGGAAATATATTATCGCTGTCGATTGATAAATTACCATGTTTGTTTGCCATAAAAAAATCACTTTCCTTTCCTAATACAAGTGCCTGCCGCACCCGACATTTAGAAGTGTACACCCTAGCCAAAAGAATTTCAACACAAAATTAGCACTCGTTTTATATGAGTGCTAATAAAGCCCTTGAAACCCTTGATTTTACTGGGTTTCCATAATTGTAAATTTTTTATAAAGTGATACCAGGGTCAGAAGGACATGCTTTTTGTGCTTGTACAAAAAAGCATGTCTTTAAGACCCGCAAAACATGATAAAGCAGCCCGACAGGGCGGATTTCACTGTAGTTTCATTTCGCCCAGATACTGATCGTAAACGGCAAAAAAATCAGAGGTCTGAATATTTTCATCCTGAATCAATTCAATCTCTTCCCAGGCATCTTCGTTCAACTGTTTAATCTGCTCTTTAGCAAAAGAACCATATACATCGTTAAAAGCTTCGTTTTTCCGTTGCTCTACCATCCTGATTTTATTATCATCCGTTTCCTGCCTGTTAAGAGTGCTGACGCAACGAAGAATATAATATCCGTCAATACAAAAAATCACATCACTGATTTCACCTTCCGCCAGATTAAATGCTACGGTTTCTATTTCCGGGCTTTCCACGCCTTTGCAAAATGAATGCGTTAAAACCGGATCATCACTGTATTCATTTGCAACGGCTTCAAAATCTTCTCCGGCCTGCAATTTTGCAAGAACATTATAAGCTTTCTGCTTGATTTGAAATTCATCAACCGGGGATTTCAAATAAATCCAGTCTACCGTCACAGTTCTTGCTTCATCATCACTGATTTCCGGATTGATATCACGGATAATGTACGTATAAACCTTATGAGCAATCAGATACTCACTATAATACTCCGCAATGATTTCCTCCGTGAGATTCAAAGTATCAATTTCATGCTGGTTCAAAGAAGAATAATATTCCTTTGCAGCAGAAGAAACCAGCTTTTTTTCTTCCTCCGTCATGGTCACATGATTTTCTTTTGCCAAAAGATTCATGGTTTTAATCTGTGCAAGCTGTGCACCGACCATATCTTTGATTTTATCTTCCAGCGTCTGATTTTCCGAAGCAACATTCCAAATTTCGCTTCCATATATTTCTTCATACCGATTTTGCGTATTGGTCAGATAAAGCATAAATTCATCTTTGCTGCAAACAGCCGTGCCAATCCGAAACACGCCCTCTTTATCAAATCCGGTTGTCAACACTACCCTTTCCACTGTACGATCAGAAAAAGGAACCTTACAGCCGGTCAAACATGCAGCAAGACCTGTGCATATTGCAATTAACACCAAATACTTTTTCCATTTTCTATTCATAACCATATATTTTCTACATCTTCCCTGTTTCTGTTTGTTTCAATATCTCCTCTTTTGATTTGTGTCCCCAATATATCCGCGCCAGCTCATTCTATGGTTGCCGGTTTTTCAGACAGTCTCCGGGAATATCTTATTTATTTCCATCTTATCGGAATTATTATAAAATCTGCTTTAACTGCTCTTTCAAAACCATATAATGTTCCATTACCGTCGCATGATGAGCTTCTATATATTCCTCATCCTCAGCTTTTGCTGCCATTTCCAGTTCCTCTGCTTCTTTGGAAAGCGACACGGCACCCACTGTCTTGGAAGTACTCTTTAATGCATGTACAATCGTACGGTAATTTTTCCAGTCTTTCTTTTCGAACAGATCTTCCAAATCTGTATTTTTATCAGAATCCATATAATCTTTCAGTAATTCTAAATAAAAATCCCGGTCCATGCAATAACTAATTCCGGTTTCCACATCCAACCGTGTCTCCTCTTTCAAACGTTCAAGAATATCCTTCTTTTCGTCAGCCTGTTGTTCCTTTGATCGTTCATTTGGCTCTACATCCGATGATTCATTGACTCGTCCGATTGCTCCATCACAATCTTAGCATTTTCATCCTCCGTCCGGCACTCTGTATCCTCTTCCTGACGGTACATCTTTTCTCCCAGATATTTCAGTAGTATTTCCTGGATATCTTTTTCCTTAAATGGTTTTGCCGGATAATCGGTAAAGCCTGCCTTTAGATATTCCTGCCTAGCGCCTCGGGTAGCATTCGCCGTAAGCATGATAACCGGCGTCTGTCTATTGAAATCCGTTTCCAGAACTTTCATTTTCTGCAGTGTTTCAACACCATCCATTTCCGGCATCATATGATCCAAAAAGATCAAATCATACTGCTTTTTTTGAACGTATTGCAGACATTTTTCACCGCTTCCCGCAGTGTCAATCTGCATTTATGTCTTTTTCAAAAGACCTTTCATAACTTTTTAGATTTATCTCAACATCATCGACTACCAAAATTTGTACATCAGGAGCAATAAACACTTTCTACCGTTATTTCTCCACCCATCATCTGAACAAGTTTTTGTGTCAGATTTAATCCAAGTCCGGTCCCTTCAATATTGCGGTTTCGCTTTTCTTCCAGACGTGTAAAGGATTGGAACAATTTTTTTAAATCCTCTTTTTTAATCCCAATTCCGGTATCACGCACGGACACAACCAACATAATCTGACGGCTACTGACCGATTCATAATCAACAGAAAGCGTGATACTTCCTTCTTTTGTATACTTCACGGCATTGGACAAAAAGTTATTGATAATCTGCCGGATACGGATTTCATCGCCAAATAGACGTGTAGGAAGATTCGGCTCCACCATCATACGGAAAGAAAGCTCTTTACTGTCAGATCTTACTTTTGCGATATTGCAACAGTCGTTAATAACGGAAGCCAGTTCATATTCCACGGGTAGAATTTCGAGTTTTCCTGCCTCAATCTTCGAAATATCCAGAATGTCATTAATAACGGAAAGCAGTGATTCGCTCGCACTTTGAATGTTTCTTGCATATTCCTTCAGATTTTCATCTTTGCACTCTTCCAATAGAATTGCATCCATTCCCAGAATACCATTTAACGGTGTCCGAATTTCATGCGACATATTTACAAGAAACTGGCTTTTTGCAACATTGGCGGCAATCGCATCATTTTTTACCTGCTCTACAAATTTTACATGTTCATGCATCATCTGAATCATATAGATAATCAGCGTACATATCGCAAAAACGCTTACCCCATACCGGCTTGCCTTTCCAAGATCGCCAACCTTGATTGTATAAGTTCTGATAATGTCAACAAAAGCACCGACCATCATACTGGCACATCCCAAAAACTGGACTACCACTTCCACACTCTTTTCTTTACGTGCCATTTGTCCTAAAGCCACAACATTTATAACAATCAACACGACAATGATGCTGTGTGATACAAAGGCCATGTCCATAAAATCCACAAAACCACTGATCTGCAAAACTAACTGCACAACGATATTGATGACCGAAAGAATAATTGCGAACAAAAATGTTTTGGATAACTTCGGTAATGCTTCACAACAATAAGTCTCAAAAAACAAAGGCGCTGTCATTAAAATAATAAAAATCAGATTAGAATACAGAGTCTGATTTCCATAAAAAACTTCCAACACTTTTGTTTCAATCAGATAATAAATACTCATTAACAGCAAATAAACACTTAGATATTCGATGCCGCCGGTTTTTCTACGAAGCATTTTCTGGGTAATTGCCAGAATCAAAAAGATGACCGCAGACATAAAAACAATCAGACTTAAGATAAGATCAAATGATTTCTGTGTAATAAAATGAAGAATGGCCACATCTCTTTTGGTAACTGAAATATCCGTTAAATACGTGGCATAATTTGCATAAGGCGAACACATTTCGATTCTGATTTCACCTTTTTCACACGTAGAAGGCAAATCTGCAAATACAATGACACTGCCCGGCGTCTGACCAAATAGCCTTTGATCATTCATACCAAAAGAATAAATCAATTCATCATCCACAAAAATGTGCAAGATTTTGTCAGCAGATAAAAAAGTCAGGGTTTTACCTAAGTATTCTTTTGGAATCGTATTTTTTATAATGATCTTTTCATTCGGACTGCTTGTTGTATTATAGAGTAGTTTTGCTAAATCCGTCTCAGTTCCATCTTCCCGTATTAATGTCCAGCCGGAATTAAACACCTGCACATCTCCTTTTGCAAGTGTCATGTCATCCACCTTTGCATAAAAGAGCGAAGCCGAAATTACAATCAACTGTATAAAAAAGATAATCCAAATGAATCGATAGTACTTTTTCATAGCAACCTATACTCCTTCGCTGATTGAATGACGTCTGTCAGTTTCATGTTTCATACTCAAAAAATCATTCCAGTTATCCCAATTATTTGTAATACTTTGAATGATTTCTTTTACTACATATGCATGTAACGGTTTTGTCAGATAATCGTCAATTCCAAGCTGTCTGATTTTATCAATGGTCTCAATACTCCTGTCTGCGGTCACAAGCACGACCGAAATATTGTACTTCTGCCGAATCTTCTGATAGAGTTCAAACCCATCAATGTCCGGCATAATTAGATCCAGCAAAATGACACTGACCTCTTGCTTTTTCAGAATATCAAATGCTTCATCTTTATCCTTAACACCAATAACCCTGTATTCCGGTTCATCTTTGAAAATATGCTCCACCACTTTAATGTTCATCATATCATCATCAATTACGAGAATATTTTGCACGTTCTTTTTAGACTGACACATCGTATAATGCTCATCTTCATCAATCATCTGTATCATAATATCCGCAATTTCTTTATCAAACTGCTGTCCGCGCCCTTTCACAATTTCTGAACGAACCTTTTCCTGTGGAAGAGCATTTCGATAACTTCTGTCACTTGCCATAGCGTCATATGCATCAGCAACACCGATGATTCGTGATATTTCAGGAATATTTTCACCTTCCAGACCATTTGGATAACCATTTCCATCATATCTCTCATGATGATATTTCGCCCCCTGTGCAATCTGCTCATCATCATGTATGCCTTTTAAAATATGATAACCGCTGATGGGATGAACCTTAATCTGTTCAAACTCATCCTCTGTCAGTTTTCCCGGTTTATTGATTACTTCTTCAGGAACTCTGATTTTACCAACATCATGCAAGAGCCCCGCATAATAAATGATTCTCTGTTCTTCCTCTGATTTCCCCATTCTTTTTGCAATGGCAAGAGAATAATCCGCCACTCTCTGGGAATGTCCACTGGTATAACGATCCTTTGCATCAATCGTATATGCAAGTGCCCGAATAATATTGGCATTCATATTGTCCAGTTTCTCTTTACTCTCATGCTCTTTTTTCTGATATTGATCAATAATTCTTGCAGAAATGGAGCAAAAAACAACAATGATCAGAAAGACAATCAAAGTAATGAAAATACCAATCATCATTTGCATCCGCAAATCATGAAACAATCTGGTATTGCTGATAACCATTACCACATACCATTTATCCATGACCTGATTAAAAAACACCGTACAATCCTCACCCTGGATTGTCATTTCAAAGCTTTCCTTGTCCGGATCAAAAATGTTGGCAAGCATTATTTTCTGTTCTTCATTGGTTGGATATATTTTTCCTTTTTCACTTTCATCAAAATGAGCAATGATTAGTCCCGAATCATCCATAATAAAGCCATATCCCATACCATTCATCGTCATTTCCTCAGTAATGGTCTGAACTTCATTAAGTGCAATATCCAGTGACACAACACTTTCCCCATCTGAAAGTAACTGGCTGACAGAAAACATCACGGTATTGGTCTGTGCGTCCAGATACGGAGCGACAATGGTAGCCTTCCCTCCTGCTTCTTTTGCCGCAATATACCAGTCTCTTGTTTTCGGATCATAATCTTTTGGAGGAACCCAGCCAATACCATCTAAATACTCCCCATTGATGTAACCGTATATTCCGGTGAAATTTTCATCAATCTGCTGCTTTTCATGCTCTGCTTCGATCGTTAAATACTGAAGGATTTCTTCGGATGACGCACCATTTTCCATCATATAATTGACCGTATCCGCAGTTACCCACAAAACATCCATACTCTTATTGAGGTAATTTTCAATCATGGCAGATTCGCTTTTCATATTGCTGACACCCAGCTCCTCTATTCTTTTAACCGAACTCTGATAGAACGAAGAAAAGATATAAGTTGTCATAAACACCAGCAAACAGAAAATCGCAACAATCGTAATTAAAAACTGCTTTGATATTTTATTTTTCATCTCGTATCCCCTATTACATTTTTCTTCAAAAGAAGTCAAAACGAATTCACCTTTTGTATCATTACACTATGAATAAATAATACCATTTACCTTCTTTCTTTACAAGATTACAATCTATATGGATAGCGTTTTCTCGTTTAAAATGTCGAAAAACATCTATGTGTTCCAAGTGCCTGATATATAACACTTATGTTATAATAAAAAACAACCGAAGTTGATATTATGACATACGAAGACTACTGAGAAATATATGCAAATGGATTTAATGAAGTTAGAAGAAAATCTTAACTGTAACTTCCCAATGCAAAAAGAATGGCAAAATAAAAGAATCGGAAATTTTCCTGATCCAATATATATCAAGAAAAAAAGCAGGTTCTTTTATTTTGCCATTTTTCAACACATTAATTGATTTAGACAATCAAAAAAACGATATACCATTTATGCATGCAAGATGGTACATAATATTTCAACACTGACATCATGTATTTTTGTAAAGTAATCAGATATCATGATATGCTAGATACAAATACCCTCCATAAAATCCAATATACACCATAGGATACCCCAAAAAGCAAAGCATCCACTGCACATCAGACCAAATAACTCGTCCTGCAAACAACCAGAAAACCAATCCTGACGCTGCACAAATCAAAGAAAAACAAAATAGAAACAAATATCGTTTCCATCGGATATTTATATCTAATTTATTTACCATGTTCCATACTAATTTCATATATATACACGCTCCTATGTATTTATCATAAAGAAGTCATGTAAATATCATTTTCATATCATGTAAAAATTATGTAAAAAATCAAAACAAGGAAAAACAAAAAAGAGCCTCTGATTTTCAAAGACTCTTTAGCAGAGGAAGAGGGGATCGAACCCCCGTTAACGGTTTTGGAGACCGCCGCACTACCACTGTACTATTCCTCTATATATTTGGTTTTGTTAACTGCCGAAGTTGATTATAACATAGTATATCGAAATAATGCAAGCTATTTTTTCTTTGCTTTTTGCTTTTTATATTCCCATTTTTACATGATACCATTGGCAAAAGGTCATACTTTTCATGCTCGCATGAAAAAGTATGACTTTGGGACCCGCAAAACATGAGAAAGTAGCCGTTTGGGGCGGATTTCGAATGTTTTAGGATTACGAGAGCACAAAGTTCGTAGCAATCCGTTGGTATCATGGAATCTAAATACCTTTTGACCCCAACATCATTTACATACATATATATAACAATGTATAACAGTGGGACACCCTGTGACCAAAAAAACGTCCCATAAAAATATCCCCACAAACAAGTAGACCGAACGCATTTCATGCGCTCGGCCTACCTGTTTGTGTAAAAGGGGAATTCTTCCGGAATTGCTAATTAGCAAGCTCAGCTCTCGCTGAACCTTTTTTATTGTATCTAATAAATCTACTTTTTTCTACAAATATATTGCCCAAAAATTGAAATATATTGCGCAATTATGACACTATTTGTTCAAAATAAGTACTAATTTATGACAAAATTGAGATTTCTACTCCGCACCAATCAGCGAAACCGCTTCCATAATATTTTTTACCGCATACAATTTCATATCCTTGACATCCGCAAGTTGTTTTTGGTTGGCATATGGAACCACACAGCTTTGATATCCCATCTTTTTTGCTTCCATCACACGCTGTTTTACCATGGATATTCCCCGTACTTCTCCGCTTAGTCCGACTTCTCCAAATACAATCATTTTGTCATCCACCGGCTTATTCCGATAGCTTGATACCAATGCCATAACCACCGCCAAATCCGTTGCCGGCTCCGTTATCCGCATTCCACCCGCAAAATTAATATAGGCATCCTCATGTCCAAGCGGAATCCGAACTCGTTTCTCGATCACTGCAATCAACAAATTCATGCGGTTAAAATCGCATCCGGTTGCCTGTCTGCGTGGTATCTGGAAGTTGGTATCACAGACCAAAGCCTGCACTTCCATGAGCATAGGTCTGGTTCCTTCCATACAACAGGTGACGACAGAACCGTTTGCGCCCTCCGGCTTTCCACTGATCATAAATTCCGAAGGATTCTTGATCTCACGAAGCCCACCTTCTTCCATTTCGAAAACACCAATCTCATTGGTAGAGCCAAAACGGTTTTTAACGCCTCTTAATATACGATAAATATCCTGTTTATCGCCCTCAAAATACAGAACGGTATCCACCATATGCTCTAACACTCTGGGACCTGCTACCGTACCTTCTTTTGTCACATGCCCCACAATGAGAACTGCAATATTTTCACCCTTTGCAAGTTGCAATAGGACAGAAGTGGATTCCCGCACCTGGGAAACACTTCCCGGTGCTGCATTGACCTCTTCATTATACATGGTCTGAATTGAATCAATGACAACCACATCCGGTTTTGCACTTTTTACGGTTTCTGCAATCACATTGAGATTGATCTCCGTAAGAAGCTTAAATTTGTCCTGAAACGTCCCAATGCGGTCTGCCCGCATTTTAATCTGGGAAAGAGATTCCTCTCCCGAAATATAAAGCACTTCTCTGCCAAAATCCGATAATTCTTTACAAACCTGTAAAAGTAAAGTGGATTTCCCAATTCCGGGATCTCCACCCACTAACGTAAGAGAGCCGGGGACGATACCGCCACCCAGCACCCTGTCAAATTCTTCAATATTGGTTGTAAAACGATCTTCCTTGTCGCCTTTAATGTCATTGATGGAAATCAAAGCTTTTTTCTCAGTCCGAATCGAACCGGCAAAACTATGGGAGCTTTTTGTAACCCGCTCTTCCACAAAACAATTCCACTCATGACAGGCGGGACATTGTCCCATCCATTTGGAAGATTCATATCCACAATTCTGACAAAAGAAAGCACTGCCTGCTTTTCCTTTTGCCATAGCTTATACCTCAACTACTTTTACTTCTACTTCACCTGCTTCAGCAAGTTCAACGGAAAGATTTAACTTGCCGCTCATGCCGGTATTCATCTTTCCAACGCTGGCTCCGGCAACAAAGACTTCGTATTCGGTATCTTCTTTTAATCCCAAAGTAATCTGAGCATCTTCGTTACCTTCAGCTAAAAAGCTCATGCCATCAGCACTTTCCACTAATTTGTTGACACTGGTTCCCGGCACGGATTCATATAAAAACATGCCGTTTTTTTCCAACTTGGTCATTGTCTGAAATGTTTTTACCTTATAGAGGTCACCGTTATGTGGAAAATCCTCTAATTTTGCTTTTGTAGCTAATGAATGGTTTCCGAAACTAATACTTCCGTCTGCCTCTGAACGAAGCAATTCTGCAACTACTGCCATATTCGTATCCTCCTGGTACTTATACATTACCACCACAAAATCTTGCGGTGAAATTGTGTTTTATCACTATATAATCTTAGTATACCCTATTTTCTCCCCGCGGTAAATACTATTCCTTTACAGAAAAGACAACTTTTTTATCCTGTATTCCTGCCCTGATTTTCTGTCCCGGTTTTATATTGCCCGCCAGAATCTCTTCTGCCATGATGTCCTCAATTTCCGTCTGAATGGCCCTCTTAAGCGGTCTGGCGCCCATCTTTAAGTCACTGAACTTATCGACAATATAACTCTTTAATGCCGGCGTAATGGTCAGATCGATGTCCATCTGATTCTTACATCTGGTACAGAGATTTTTGGATAACAGCGTCACAATCTTTGTCATGTCTTCTTTATTTAACTGATGGAATACCATAATCTCATCAATACGGTTAATAAATTCCGGCTTAAAAAGACGTTTTACTTCTTCCATGACACTGTCTTTCATCTTGTTGTAATTTTGCTTTTCTGTCGTCGTTGCCGCAAAACCAAGATTTTTGGGCTCCACAATTCTGGATGCACCGGCATTGGAGGTCATGATTAGAATCGTATTTTTGAAATTCACTTTTCTTCCTTTGGAATCGGTGATATGACCTTCATCCAAAACCTGAAGCAGGATATTGAAGACATCCGGATGCGCTTTCTCGATTTCATCAAACAAAATCACGGAATACGGATTTCTACGGACTTTCTCACTAAGCTGTCCACCATCATCGTGTCCGACATAGCCCGGAGGAGAACCAACCATTTTCGCAACGGAATGAGGTTCCATATATTCTGACATATCAACACGAATTAAGGCATTCTCCGAACCGAACATCGCTTCTGCAAGCGCTTTGGATAATTCCGTTTTTCCGACACCGGTGGGGCCTAAAAACAGAAAAGAACCAATCGGTTTATTCGGATCGGCAAGTCCAACTCGACCTCTTCTCATGGCCTTGGCAACAGCCGTTACCGCTTCTTTTTGTCCGATGACACGTTTATGCAAAATGCTCTCTAAGCGTAGCAGTCTCTCGCTTTCTTTTTCTGCAAGCTTGCTGACCGGAATTTTTGTCCACATGGATACAACATCTGCAATGTCATTTTCATTGACAATAAGACTTCTGTCTTCCATTTTCTTTGCATGTCGCTCTTTTAGGCGGTTATACTTTTTAACCAGTTCATCCTGTTGTAGTTTAATCTCGTGTGCCTGCATAAAAGCATCAAATTTAAAGGATCTTTCAATCTGCAAATCCATTTTTTTGATCTGCTCTTCCAGCTCATGACATTGAGGCGGTAGGTTCATTCCTTTTAAACGAATTGCAGCCGCTGCCTCATCTATCAGGTCAATGGCTTTATCCGGCAAATTCCGATCATTGATATAACGTTTGGACAACTTGACCGCGGCTTCCACAGCCTCATCAGAAATCGTAACCATATGATGTTCTTCATATTTGTGCTTAATCCCCTGCAGAATTTCGATAGCCTCACTTACGGTCGGTTCTTCCACATTAACGGGTTGAAAACGACGCTCCAACGCAGCATCCTTGGATAAATACTTTCTGTATTCCTCTATCGTTGTGGCACCAATAAGCTGAATCTCACCACGGGCAAGAGAGGGTTTTAAAATATTGGAAGCATCAATCGAACCTTCCGCACCGCCTGCACCAACAATGGTATGAATCTCATCCAAAAATAAAATAATATTGCCGGCCTGAATTACTTCGGCAATCACTTTCTTGATTCGTTCCTCAAATTCTCCACGATATTTACTGCCGGCAACTAAAGCTGATAAATCGAGTGTCACAACTCTTTTGTCAACCAGTGTCTGCGGTACTTCTTTGGCAGCAATCCGCATGGCAAGACCTTCCGCAATTGCCGTTTTTCCAACTCCGGGTTCACCAATCAGACAGGGATTATTCTTAGTCCTGCGACTAAGTATCTGAATCACACGCAGAATTTCATTTTCTCTGCCGATAACGGGATCCAACTTTCCTTCCGCTGCCATCTTTGTCAAATCTTTACTATATTGATTTAAGGTCTTGGTAGGGTTATTTTTCTTTTTGGCATTTAAATCTTCTTTTGCCAGATTGGGGTCTTCTCCCATGGCAATCAAGGCATCTACATACAGCTTTTGCAGATTGATACCAATCGTAAACAATAATCGTGCGGCAATATTATCGCCCTCTTTGATAATGGCAAGCAGGATATGCTCCGTACCGGTCTGACTGCAGCCAAATCGTTCCGCCTGCTTATCCGCATCCTTTAAAATCTGCATAGCACGGGGTGAATATCCGTCTCGTTCCAGCACAGATACATTTCCGGATGGTGCAATCAATTCCCTGATTACTTCCATAATTTTTTGTTCTGTTACTCCGCTTTTTGCCAAAAGATTTGCAGCAACACCGCTGTCTTTATGAATGAGCCCGAGCAAAATGTGTTCTGTTCCGATATAATTCTGTCTGGTCTTTTTTGCCATTCGTTTTGCAATTGCCAAAGCTGATTTGGCATTTTCTGTATAGGCCATTTATAGCCCTCCGATCTTAGTCATCCTCAAAATGAATAAATTCAAATTCAAAATCATCATCGATACCGCTCGGTTCCGGTTCTCGTGATAAATTGATCATCTTAAACTCGGGACGGCGGAAGCTTCCGGTTGCTTCTTTTGGTGTAACGTTTTCACCCTCTGTTGAAATGCTTGAAACACCTGAAGCACCTGATACATCCGAATAATCTGTTAAAGAATCGGATAAACCATCTGTACTATCCGTTTGTGCGCTCTCCTGCATTTTGCCATCATCCTCAAACATTTCCGGACTGACATGAATCGGATATTGCTCTTTTATCAGATCATCATCCATATCGTCTATTTTTTGTTTCAAATCATTATTTACACCTATATCATTCTCTTCGTCCGTTTTTTCATCATTTTGATAAAAATCGTCTCCCAAGTTGTCGAAATCCGAATCGTCCTGATCCGTGTCATAGGAATCCGAATCATCGTCATCATCGTCTTCATTATCTGTGTCATCGTCCTCATCATACGAATCCGAATCATCATCTTCTCCCCTATAATCCGGATCATAGTCTTCTAAGTCGCGTTTCAATTCCCTGTTTTTCATGTAGAGATTGACGATTACAAAGATTGCAAGCAACAACAAAACGAACAGAATACACATAATCACAAATCTCTGATGTGACATATCTTTATATTTGAAATAGGACTGATCCAAATCATATGAGGTATCTCTTTCAACATATCTCTGGTAAGTTCCCTCTTTCCAGTCATAGAGATAAAAGTTTTCTTCGCCATTGTTGTTCATACCGTAAAACAAATAGAATTCCGGCATTTCATCCAATGTATCTACCATAACCGGATCGGCATCAGCCGTTGATTCTCCCGGCTGAAGGGTATCCTCACTTTCCATTCCTTCCTGAACAGACAAAGGATTTCCGGTCAATTCAGTGTATATATAACAAGATACAACCTTTTTATCAAAAGGCATGTAGCTACCGGTATAATTTAACGGAACCGGAATCTGAGCCTGATATCTAACAGGAAAAACAAAGCCGTCATAGCCTAAAAACGGAACGAAATCCAAAACATCCTTATCGTCTTCATAGTAAATACGCAAACCTCCGTTGCTTCCTTCTTCCGATTCAGAATAGAGCACGCGGATATCTCCTGCTGCCAAATATGCTGACTGTACAGTTGCCCCGTTAAAACTGTACGGTTCTACAACAAAACCTTCCGGAAGCAAAGATGTATCAAACGTTGAAGTTACATAATAATCAGCATAAATCGAATCTCCACCAATTAAATAACGCTCTCCTGATTCCGGTAAGGTCGCCATAATCGGTACAGCCTGCAATCCATCTGTTTCTGTTGTATCAGTTTCTGTTGTTTCTGTCTCCGTTGTCTCTGTCGTAGCACCAGCTTCGGAAGTATCGGTTTCAGAAGTATCCATTGAATTATCGTTATTCACAGGTTCCTGTGTATTGGAAACATTTGTTGTTGGCTGTGCCACCGGAGTTTGCGTTGTTGTATTTGCAACAGATGGCTCTGTAGCCAGCGTAATACCGGCACCTTCTGCCGGATTCATTGCTGCCGACAAATTACCCCTTACTATGGTAATATTATAGGTGCAGATGGTTCCGCTCGTTCCTTTAACCTTGATGACTGCTGAATTATTTCCCATCTGAAGGTCCTTAAATCCCTTTGCCTCTGTCACGGTAGCATTTGCATCGGCTGTACTGCAGGTTACATTCAGTTTATCAACATCAGACGGAACTGTTACCGTGTAACTGGTCACCATCGGAGAAAAAGATGGTGTCATCGTACCCGGCGAAGCCGTAAGAGTCTTCAGATAGGCATCGGATCCCTGCGTCTGCGTAGTTTCTGTAGCATATACAGTCTGAATACTTTCTCCGCCGTAAAACCTCAACAGAGACACAAGTAATAATATGCTAACAACTCGTAGTCCTTTTTTCTTCCTAAACATCATAAAATAGCCCTTTCGCTTTTTCCTTGATTCATTTTCCTCGTCTGCTAAACATGACCAAAATTTTCTTTCAGTCGCTTTATGCTTCATCAATCGCTTTATGCTTCATCAATCGCTTTATGCTTCATCAATCGCTTTATGCTTCATCAATGGCTTTACCGATATCATGTCTCATATATTTATTATCGAAATCAATCCATTCGGTTGCCTCATATGCCTTTTTTCTGGCATCTTTTAAATCTTTTCCTTTTGCTGTAACACCAAGAACACGACCACCGTTTGTCACAAAACCGTCATCGGTCTTTTTCGTACCTGCATGGAAAACATAATAATCATCCTTATCATCAAAGTTTTCAAGTCCTTTGATGACAAATCCCTTTTCATAAGAAACCGGATATCCGTCTGAAGCTAATACAACACAGACAGCCGCATTATCTTCAAACTGTAAATCAACCTGATCCAAAGTACCGTCAATACATGCTTCGGCAACTTCGATCAAATCATTTTTCATACGTGGAAGAACAACCTGCGCCTCAGGATCTCCAAATCTGGCATTGTATTCCAGTACTTTAGGACCGTCTTCGGTTAACATTAGTCCAAAGAAAATAACGCCCTTAAACTCTCTTCCTTCTGCAGCCATAGCATCAACCGTTGCCTGATAAATGTATTTTTTACAGAATTCATCCACTTCCTTTGTATAGAAAGGACTGGGGGAAAAGGTTCCCATTCCACCGGTATTTAATCCCTCATCTCCATCCTTGGCACGTTTATGATCCTGTGCAGAAGACATAATCTTGATGGTTTTTCCGTCGACAAAAGACAATACGCTGACTTCACGTCCCGTCATAAACTCTTCAATGACCATCTGATTTCCGGCAGTACCGAATTTTTTATCCAGCATAATGGATTTGACACCGTCTTTTGCTTCCTCTAAGGTATTGCAGATAAGCACACCCTTACCGAGTGCAAGACCGTCTGCCTTTAAAACAATCGGAAATTTTGCAGTTTCCAGATATTCCAAAGCTTTATTTGGATCATCAAAGTTTTCATAAGCCGCTGTGGGAATATTATATTTTTTCATTAAATCTTTTGAAAATGCCTTGCTTCCTTCCAGAATAGCCGCATTTTTACGAGGTCCGAAAGTACGGATGCCTGCATTCTCCAATTCATCAACCAGACCACCGACCAACGGATCATCCATACCGACAATAACTAAATCGATATCTTTAGTCTTTGCAAAATCTACAATTTTATCAAATTCCATAGCACCAATTGCAACACACTCCGCAATTTCTCCAATTCCGGCATTGCCGGGTGCGCAATAGATTTTATCAACTTTTTCACTCTTTGCTACACTGTATGCAATTGCATGTTCTCTTCCACCGCTACCTACGATTAAAACTTTCATCTTGTTATCCTTTCGTTTGTGTTATGTAAACCTTTTTCTTATTACATAAAGCCGTTTCATATAATAAGAATATTAAGTACTATTACATAAAGCCGTTTCATGTAAAAAGAATATTTTAAAATTATTTGCAATCCTATTCTGCCGTATCTTCATCTCATGAACAATCCAACAGAAATAAACTGTCTGACAGAAATAATCTATCTAATAGTTTAATGGTTCTATTTTATGCAAACCACATTATCCTCTACTGAAATTTTTCCGTTTGCAATCAAATCAATTGTCTTTGGTAAAATTACCCATTCTGCCTGTTCCATGATACGTCTCTGAAGAACTTCGGGTGTATCGCCCTGCATCACCTCAACAGCCTTTTGCATAATGATAGGACCGGTATCTGTTCCCTCATCCACGAAATGAACCGTGGCACCGGACACCTTTACTCCCCGGGCAAGGGCCTTTTCATGAACTTTGAGCCCGTAGCATCCGACTCCGCAGAAAGAAGGAATCAAAGACGGATGAATGTTGATGATGCGATTTCGAAATGCCTGAATCATTTGGGGTGGAATGTTAACCAAGAATCCGGCCAGTACAATCAAATCCGGTTTTAATGACAAAACTCCATCCAATAATGCATCATTAAATATCTCGCGTGTCTCATAATCTTTCGGAGAAATACATACAGCGGAAATTCCTGCTTTTTTTGCTCTTTCTAATGCGTATGCATTTTTATTATTGCTGATTACTCCGACAATTTCGGTATTTGTAATGGTTCCATCGGCAATACCATCAATAATTGCCTGAAGATTGGTTCCTCCACCGGAAACACAGACAACAATTTTCAGCATAAGATAACTCCTTTATTACCTGCAACGACAGAACCTACTACATAGGGCGTATCCCCTGTTGCTTTGATTGCTTCCATCGTCTTATCTACATCTTTTTCATCTACGGCTATAACCATACCCAGACCCATGTTGTAAGTATTGTACATCATCTGTTCTTCAATCCCACCTGTTTTTGCAAGCAATTTGAAGATCGGCGGAATTTCATAGCTGTCTTTTTGAATCTTTGCAGCTACGCCGTCCGGAAGCATACGCGGTATGTTTTCATAAAAACCGCCACCGGTAATATGGCTGCATCCCTTAATGGTCACGCCTGCATTTTTGATACTCTTTAATGCTTTTACATAAATTCGTGTCGGTGCAATCAAAGCTTCGCCGAGTGTTGTGCCAAGCTCATCATAGTATGTATCAAGACTTTCTTTTGTCATCTCAAATACCTTACGTACCAAAGAAAAGCCATTGCTGTGTACACCGCTGCTTGCCATACCGATTAATACATCACCGGGTTTGATATTTTCACCGGTAATCATATCTTTTTTATCTACCACACCAACCGCAAAGCCGGCCAAATCGTAATCATCTTCCGGCATCAGTCCGGGATGCTCAGCTGTCTCACCGCCAACCAATGCACATTCTGACTGAATACAGCCCTCTGCAACTCCGCTTACGATCGTCGCAATTTTTTCGGGATAATTTTTTCCGCATGCGATATAGTCTAAGAAAAACAACGGTTCTCCACCGGAGCAGGCAATATCATTCACACACATGGCAACTGCATCGATACCGATGGTATCATGCTTATCCATAACAAATGCAAGTTTGACTTTGGTTCCGCAACCATCCGTTCCGGACAATAAAACCGGTTCCTCCATGTCTTTTATTTTAGAAAGATCAAATGCACCTGCAAAACCACCAAGACCACCTAACACCTCCGGTCTCATCGTCTGCTTTACATGTTTTTTCATTAATTCCACTGATTTGTATCCGGCTTCAATATCAACTCCGGATGTTTTGTAATCCATTGCCATTTTGGTTTCTCCTTAATATTTTTTATATCCTACTTCCTGTAGCTTTTCATCTTTTGCCTCAACCTGATTTTTTAATTTTTCAGAATAAGCTTTTAATTTATCCAATAATGCGGCATCTGATGTGGCTAAAATCTTGGCTGCCAAAAGACCTGCATTGGCACCTCCGTTGATAGCAACGGTTGCCACCGGGATTCCGCTTGGCATCTGTACGATGGAATATAACGAATCGCGTCCTCCCAAGGATGTTGTATGCATCGGAATACCGATAACCGGCAT
Organism: Lachnospiraceae bacterium; assembly: GCA_017626095.1. GTDB lineage: Bacteria > Bacillota > Clostridia > Lachnospirales > Lachnospiraceae > UBA2882. The sequence continues at coordinate 67,258 of JAGAJL010000023.1, read as the reverse complement.
CGGGAAAATTGCCGCACACATACCGGGTAAATGCGCTGCCATACCGGCACCTGCAATAATTACCTTAAACCCTTTTTCTTCTGCCGTCTTTGCATATTCAAAAAAGACATCCGGCTCTCTGTGCGCGGATATAATGCGCATTTCATAAGAAATACCCAGTTCCTCCAAAATATCTGCTGCTTTACTCATGATGGGCATATCCGAATCGCTGCCCATGACAATACCAACCTGTGCCATAATCATGCCACTCCTTTACGTAATTAATCTATTATAGTTTACAAAAAATAGCAGTCAAGTGCAACCTTTTTAAGGGTTTTCTTATGCTTTTCTTGTCCTTTTTTGCGTGCATTAAAGGGCCTCATTCAACAATTCCGTACCCGGCAACACAAAACGTCCGTTTTCAATGATCATAATCTTGTTTCCATCTTTGGTCACGCCATATAACTGTCCCAGCTCATCATATGGAATTGTGATGTCCGTATGACACTGAAAATATGCCTTTTCCTTTTTCTCTTCATCCATTCTAAGGAGAGAAATCTCATTATCGCGTGCAACAATCTCTTTTCCGTCCGGATTATATACCGCAACATCCTCTGCATGGGAATAACAGGTATCTCCAACCGCAAAATGAGGTCCGGTCTTTTCTGCAATTAAAATAGGCAGTTTATCTTCGATTTTGTATTTGCGCCCCATGGTATATGCAGTTGTATTGGTTCCTATGGCAAACTCACCCATGGGAATCGTCTCGTGATGATACAAAATGTGATCTTTGACATACTTCACATTTTTTTCATGTTCCTCATAATTGGTACAATCATAATCATCAACCATACCATCCTTAAAGGTTATTTGCAGATTGTCAAACGAAAGCTCATTTAAAAATACTTTTTTCACATGCAGTGTGCCGTTTGTTCCTTTTAAAACCGGCGAAGTAAACACTTCACCAACCGGAATATTGACATCAGCAACACAATTTTCAAATTTTGTCATCTTATCTGGATTTTCCAATTTACAAAGAGCCACCGTAAGATCCGTCTTATTTTTGTTCATGCCAAGGACTTTTACATATTCGCAGGTATCCAGTGCATCAATGATAATTTGCTGTACATCCTCGTACAACTGATAAGGCAGCGTATTGAGTGCAATGGTCTCTTTCATGATTTCGCGATAATCCGGTCCGATTTCTGCAATCGGAAATGCTATGATGGTAAAACTTCTTTCCTCTCCGGGTATATAGGTATTGATGATTTTTCCCGACCGGATGGCATAAGCAGTCGCATATTCCTGCTGCTTTTTACTATAATGGCATGCTGCATCTTTATCCTGCGGTTCAAAATTATGTTCGCCGAATACCTCAATCCAGGCAGGACCTGCGTGCTTTTTGGAAATGTCTTCAAACCGGATATAAGCTTCTTTCAACACTTCCAGTTTTCGGTTCATCAGCTTTTTATCCAAAAACAGTGCATTATCTTCCCTGTGGTCATAATCAAACTGCCGATTTGGACTTGTGGAATAATAGCCGTTTACCCTGCTTGTGCGTTTAAAAAATATGCTGTGTGAATTGCGCATCAGGGTAGGTTTTAATCCCATTTTTTCAAAATTCTCAATTGCAAGCTTTATTACCTTTTCAAAGCCGAGCGGGTAAATGATATTCACAACTTTCTTCTTGGATAAATCTTTATTACCCTTAACGAAACCAATTCGATAACCTTCCGTATAGGTATCTGCCATTTTCTTTAGTTCTTCGTGTGGCATTTCATTGAGCAGACGTACCGTTTCGATTTCGTTTTCTGAAATATACTCTCCATATCGGTACAGATAATCCGGTGTCGACAAATCCGCTTCCATAATCAGACGGTATGCAAAATCATAAGAAGGGTCCACCTTTTCTCCAACCCTTTTTTCTGTTTCCACGTCATAATAATCGCTGATAAAATAATAACAACATTCCCATGCAGATTGTTCCGTTTCCTCTATGGTTGCGTCTTCCTGCATACAGATGCAGTATAACTCTACAAACCACTCCATACGAATCAGGATTTCAAACAAATCTGCCTCAGCTGCATAAACAGGCAGGGCATACATCTCAGCATATACAAAGGATAAAAGCTGTCCCATTCTCTTTCCGAATTTCTCAACTGCGTAATCCGGATTTAAATATGAGTTTACATAATTTTTTTCTTGTAAACCATTATATAGACATTCGATTGTCTTTTCGTTCCAGATTTCCTGATTTTTTTTGGAATATAACGGTTCTTTTCGTCTCCTATCCGGTTCTGTTTCAAAATCTTCATCCACCACATCACATAATGCTGCTGCATTCAAAACAAAAGAAGCCACTTCACGAAAGTAGCTTCCCCATTTTGTCTGCAAAGATGTCTCGGATTGAATTTCACCGATTCGTTCGATACACAAATTCCATCTTTCTTTCATCAATGCCTCCAAATTTCAAATATCATAAATGCCCATGTATAACAGACATATTATGATAAATAAACTCAACGAATTCAAAATTAGTCCGATATTCGGAAATAAATAAAACTTATCTTTTTCCATGCGTGACATAACTCCCAAAGTCTCACCCGCTATGGAAATCAAAAGTGCAAAAAAAGTCGCCGCCCCAAGCTTCGGACTCATAGCTCCCTTTAAGCGGTATGACAGATAGATTACCAGACACATGGACACAAAAGATATCAGTCCCAAAGCTGCCGACATCTTGCCATTATCCGAATGACTTCTGCCGGTAAACATATAGCCTCTTCTATGCATAATCTCATCCTTTTATCTAAATATGATTTTCAAAAATCAACTCAATTTTTAGTTCGAATCTCAATTTATATTGCAATCCGAATTTCAGTTCATATTTCAGTTTGAATTTTAGTCCAAATATCAGTTAATATCAGAACTAATTCTAGAATAAAATGTCTGCCTTTTTCACCAATAATCTTCCACCTGTCACAATCATCAACACACCAGCGGTAAGACCAAATACAATCATCAGAATTCCAAGTGTGATATTCATTCCACCGGAACGTTTCATTGTGTTATAAATCTTTTCTTCCATCTGCAGTCCCTCCTTATTTTGCACCATACTGTTCATAATATGCATCAATTGCTGCTTTTAATGTATCATCAATCACAACTTTTCCCTGGCATTCGCGGTTGTATAAATATTCGGTAACCTCTGCCATCGTCACAATCGCATTGGTTTCAAATCCATACAAATCCTTCACTTCATCGAGTGCCTTTTTCTCTCCGCCTTTGCCGACTTCCATACGGTCGAGAGAAACCATCAGACCCACAATCGTAACATCAGCCGCACCTCTTACTTTCGGCACCGTTTCTTCCATGGATTTTCCGGAAGTGGTAACATCCTCAATCATCACAACTCTGTCACCGTCTTTTAATTTACTGCCTAAAAATGCGCCCTTGTCTGCTCCATGATCTTTATCCTCTTTTCGGTCAGAACAATAGCGGATTTCCTTTCCGTACAATTCACTAAACGCGATTGCGGTTACAACTGCAAGCGGAATACCTTTATATGCAGGTCCAAACAGGACATCAAAATCATCACCATATTTATCATGAATGGCTTTTGCATAATATTCTCCGAGCTTTTTTAACTGTGCTCCTGTTACATATGCCCCGGCATTCATAAAGAAAGGCGATTTTCTTCCGCTTTTCAATGTAAAATCACCGAATTTCAATACATCCGAAGCAACCATGAATTCGATAAATTCCTGTTTGTACTGTTCCATATGTAAAAGTCCTCCTAAATAAACTGTTTAACAAAGGTATTCTATCATAAAGCCCTTTTGCATTCAATCTTTCTTTACCAATATTGTTCAACTTTTTCTCTGGCTATTTCTTCACTAAAACCGTAGTTTGCAACCACCTGTTCCACAACATCCGTAATCGATCCACCTGTTTTTTTGCACAGTTTCACAAAACCTTCAATTGCCTTTTTTATCTGCTGTTCCGTAACATTTCGGGTAACCTCTTTTGTAACTTCTTTTGTAACTTCTTTTGTAACTTCTTTTGTAACTTCTTTTGTGACACGTTCCTCAATTTCTTTCCCATATGCAATTTTTTCTTCATAAATAATACGTCCAACTTTCGTCATATCCAATCTCCTCCTGATCTCTTCTGCTACTTCTTCATCAATAATCTTATCCGTAAAACTCAAAATTCCTGCAAATAAAAATCTCTGTATATTTTGTTCCTCAATGCACTTGACTAATTCAAGCATTTCTTTTGCGGCTTCTTTCTGTCGCTCTTTCCCAGGATATGTAAGCGGCATGATAATCATTTTCATCAAATCTTCTTCGTCCAATCCCTGCCTTTTTTCAATCTTTTTATGTATCCTGCAATATTCCGCTTCGCCGTCGATTTCAACCAGAAATGTTTCTTCCGTTATTAACTGCAGAGCCCCTACTTCTAATGCCGGTTCTGTACTCCCTCTTTCCACATCCGCTGTGTAGATGATGATAATCCGGATTTTTATTTTCCTAAAATCAATCTTCTCCTTTTCAAATTTACGCAATGTACGCAAAACATACCCAAGATACTTCAGCTTATTGCGATGCCGGTATTCGCTTTCATAATCAATGATGGCATAACTGCCATCTTCCAACTTAAAGATATTGTCAATCCGCAGCTCATTCAACTCCAATGCCGGAAGATTTGTTGGAATGACATCTACAACCTTGGGCACATTCAGACCATAAACCCTTAGCGATTTTTCCTTCATGGATTCTCCAAAGATTTTGGAAACAATATCCTTGTTCTGATAGGCAATTCCTGTTCTGCCAAACTTTTTCCTGACCTTTTTTACTTTCCTTTCATCCATACATATAACCTCCTTAGAACGCAGGAAGCCATTATATATGAATCATTCTTTCATCCGAAACTTCCTGCCGTATTCAAAATAAAATGGAATAAAAGCACGAATGTTTCGATGGGCGTATGCCCGAGATATCAGAATGATAAAGATTTATCTGCAAAACTGTGCAGATAAAAAAGAAACTTATGCTTTGTAATTTATAACATAGCACAAGTTTCTTCGTGGTTCAACAATAATCGTTATTTCGTTTTCTGTCTAAATATTATTTAACAGCATCCAATGCCTGAGACAAATCGGCAATTAAATCTTCTTTATCTTCCAGACCGCATGAAATTCGAATCAGTCCGGCAGGAATGCCGGCCTCAATTAACTGCTCTTCCGTCATCTGTCTGTGCGTAGACGTTGCAGGATTCAGGCAGCAGGTACGAGCATCTGCCACATGAGTTTCAATTGCTGCTAACTTCAGTTCTTTCATAAATGCTTCTGCAGCAGACTTTCCACCCTTTAACTCAAAAGATACAACTCCGCATCCACCGTTAGGAAGATATTTCTGTGCAATTTCATAATACGGATCTGATTTTAATCCGGGATAATTTACTTTTAACACCTTGTCATGGCCTTGCAAAAATTCTGCAACTGCCTGTCCGTTTTCTACGTGTCTGGGCATTCTGACATGCAAAGATTCCAAGCCAAGATTTAAAATAAAAGCATTTTGTGGAGATTGAATGCAGCCAAAATCTCTCATAAGCTGTGACGTACATTTTGTAATGAATGCGCCCTCTTTACCAAATTTTTCTGCATAGGTTACTCCATGATAAGAATCATCCGGCGTACAAAGTCCGGGGAATTTTTCTGCATGTGCCATCCAGTCAAAATTACCGGAATCTACAATTGCTCCACCGACTGCTGCACCATGTCCGTCCATGTATTTGGTAGTGGAATGTGTCACAATATCGGCGCCCCATTCTATCGGACGGCAATTGATTGGTGTCGGGAACGTATTGTCAACAATCAGCGGCACTCCATGTTCATGTGCTGCCTTCGCAAATTTTTCAATATCTAAAACAGTCAATGCAGGATTGGCAATGGTTTCCCCAAATACAGCTCTGGTATTGTCTTTAAAGGCAGCATCCAGTTCCTCTTTGGTACAATCAGGGGAAACAAATGTAACTTCGATTCCCATCTTTGCCATCGTTACGGATATTAAATTGAAAGTTCCGCCATAGATGGATGAAGAAGCCACAATATGACTACCACATTCACAGATATTGAACAATGCAAAGAAGTTAGCAGCCTGTCCGGAAGAAGTCAGCATTGCTGCCGTTCCACCTTCCAATTCCGCAATTTTTGCAGCGACATAGTCATTTGTCGGATTTTGTAATCTTGTATAAAAATAGCCGCTTGCTTCCAGATCAAACAATTTCCCCATATCCTCACTGGTCTCATAACGGAAGGTTGTAGACTGGATAATCGGAATCTGACGCGGTTCTCCGTTTCCCGGCTGATAGCCTCCTTGTACACATTTGGTATTCATTTTGTATTCGCTCATTGGTAACTCCTTTATATGTAATTAATTTTATCTCACATTCTTCTTAAAATATAGTAAACTGTAATAGATTTTTATTCAAGTTTACATAACAATTTTCTTGTTTTCACATGACTTTTTTTCTCTCCTGTTCAGCTTCTCTTCTAGCTGCCAAGGCATACTTTTTCTTAATCTCTTCTCTTTTGGTATGCCTTTTTCTTGTTTTCAGGCTCCTTTTCTTGCCGCCGGGGCATTCTTTTTTGCTTGCTTCCCTCTTCCGGTATGCCTTTTTCCTGTTTTCAGGCTCCTTTTCTTGCCGCCGGGGCATTCTTTTTTGCTTGCTTCCCTCTTCCGGTATGCCTTTTCCCTGTTTTCTTGCTTCTTTTTCTGTTGCCGGGGCATACTTTTTTTCTTGCTTCCCTCTTCCGGTATGCCTTTTTCCTGTTTTCATGCTTCTTTTCCTGCTAATATAATCATATTAGTATTTTTTTAAATTTTACTTGAAGCAAATTAACATTATACCAGCATTTATTTACAAAAAAAATCTCAACGTAAATAAAAATGCAGCATCACATTGATTTGTGAATACTGCATTTTTATTGTCTATTATTTCATTTTCATTGCGCCTTATTTCATTTTTATTACTTTTTATTGCCAAATAATCAAAAATATAGTCAGCTAATTGAATAATAAGATAATCAGAATTACGTATTCGTGCTAATGGCCCACATAATTATGTAAAAGAATTGTATGTGCTTCCCTGTAGATAAGCACTGTAGGAACCACTTGCACCATATAATCCACTTGCCTTAAGGGCATCATCCTTTGCATAGCTATTGATATAGGATGCCGAGGTATCAACCTTATAGGCAAAAGAACCAACGCCGCTAAAAACAGATTTAACTGCTGATGCACCGGCCTTTTTCAGCGTATCTTCATCTAAAGAAAGCTTATTGTCCGATCCAATACTAATTCCAACCGAAGACAACAATTTATAGTTTGCAACAGTATTATTCAACATAGAGGAACCGGCACGAAGTATCTTATCATTGTCTGATGAATTGGCCGCATCAACCATGGAATTGTAATCCTTAACAAGTGTAGAAACCGCTTTGACCAGATCATCACGATTTTCCTCATCAAACAGTTTTTTCCCTTTTTCGGAATACAATGCCTTTGCCGAATCAGAAAGGGCAGATGATGTTTCCTGCAGCTTTTTGATTTGCACGGTATCATCTTTACTTGCCACTTTACTACCGGCAACGCTATTCACAAAGCTATTATCCGTGTTCGCATAATAAGCTTTCATCAGCTTTTTATATGTACCGCTTTTAATCATGGCATAATCGGACAAAGAAAACGTATTTCCGGTTGTGGTATTTGTTGCATTGCCAAACAAAAAAGAATAATCATTTTGAAATGAAATACCCATCATTTACACCTCCGAACTACTCATTGGAATCACTTTGAAAACTCGCTGCATAATCATCAAACATTTTCTCTACTGCATCATAGGTATCCTTACTGATTGACGGAAGTTCTTTGCCCCATGCAGACGTTGCCTGTTTAAAGCCCTTTTCAAATGCAGAGCGCATTTTTTTCATCGTTTCCTGATCGCCACCGGACAAAGCCATTGCAAAATCAAATATACGCTGTGATGTCTGTTTTACACCCCAGTATCCATCTTCTGCAATATCTGCCTGTGCCTGAGCTTTTGTAGCTGCATCAACCGTAAAATTACCACCGGCTAATATTTTCCACATATCATCAGCCGTTCCAATGGCAACTCCCTGTTTTTCCAGCATTTTTGTGACAATACTTGTAAGCTGGTCAGTACGAGACTGAACATCTGCTTTCAACTGTGAAACCAGTGCCGCACGGTCAGCATCAGACATTTTACCGACAGCCGCTCTTCCTTCTGCTGAGGCTTTAAATGATACCGCAGCTGTACCACCGGTATTTTTTGTTTCCTCTGCCTGTGTTGTGTTTTTTGTTTTGGAAGCACTGTAATTGCTGTATGCATCCGTATAATTGCTTCCAACTGAACTTACATTTGACATAATCTTATCCTCCTTGATTGATAAAAAATAGCAAATCCTTTTGCTGATTAATAGTTACCTGATTTAAAATCATTTTGCGACAGCCATCATCACTTTATCACTGTAAAAAATGACTATTAATCTACCTAAACGAACTGCCGCATTTCTTATTTACAATATCGGTTCATTTACCAAAAATCTTTATACCAGAGAAAAAATTGGTTCAATCACCAAAATCTTTATACCAAAGCACTTGCAATATCTTCTTTCATTGCTAACACAGCCGCACGGGAAGCATCCGCATAATTTTCAGGCGAATATTTCTCTTTGTATGCATCCTGCTGATATGCTGCAATAATGCCTCGCGAAGAATTGACAATTGCGCCAAGACCATCTTTATTGAAGAAATGCACCAAATCCTTGCCTTTACCGCCCTGTGCACCGTATCCGGGCACCAGAATATAAGCTTTTGGCATAATCTCACGCAAAACTTTGCCCATTTCCGGATAAGTCGCACCAACAACAGCACCAACGTAGCTGTAAGAATCTCCCATGACCTCTGATCCCCACTGATCTACCATGGCACCAACAAGCTCATATAACGGTTTTCCGTCAATCAGACGATCCTGAAATTCACCGCTGCTCGGATTGGATGTCTTTACTAAAACAAAAATACCTTTTTTTTCTTCTTTACAAACATCAATAAACGGTTTTACACCATCAGAACCAAGATAGGGATTGACCGTTACAAAATCCTCATCAAAACCGGAAAATTGATTACTTCCTACCTGTACTTTTCCGAGATGACCTACCGCATATGCCGTTGAAGTAGAACCGATATCGCCTCGTTTGATATCTCCGATGACGACCAATCCTTTTTCTTTACAATAATCCACGGTCTTTTTAAATGCCTGTAATCCGGGAATGCCAAACTGTTCATACATGGCAATCTGCGGTTTTACTGCCGGGATCAAATCATAAACGGCATCAACAATTCCTTTATTGTACTGCCAGATTGCTTCAGCAGCCCCTTCCAGCGTTTCTCCATATTCGGAAAATGCCTTTTTCTGAATATGTTCCGGCACAAATTTCATCATGGGATCTAATCCCACAACAATCGGCGCCCCTGTTTTTTGAATTTTTGAAACTAACTGATTAATCATTGTCCTGCTCCTTTTATAATTTAGTATTAGATTTTCGCGGTTGCGAGAATTGCATAGCAATGTAGCAATCTATATACATCAGCGAATCGCAAAATTTACTTTTGACATTCACATCATAGTATAATACCAGAGTCAAATGCGTATTTTCATTACGAAATCTATTATCTTGTACTTAAAAACACAGCTTCTCTGCGTGCATTTTCATCATCCGGATACGCGGCCAGATATTCATCCAGTAATGCCTTTGCTTTCGTAAAATTAGTAGCTTGTTCATATGCACAGATCTGATTATATTTTAAGGTCTGCGTCATCGTGGGATCTCCCAACGATAAGCCACTTTCAAAGGACTGAATGGCAGATGCCGTATCGCCAAGCTCTAACTGACAAATCCCCAGTTGATTATAAATATTGGCATCCCCGATATTATCCTGCAGATACTCCGTATATAAAACACTGGCATAGTTATATTCACCTAACTGCTCATAGGTTTTTCCCAGCATATATACAATACTACCCATATTTTTTCCGCCGGCCTGCTTGGCAAGACCCAGATGATTTCTGGCGCTGTCATAATCCTTTATATAAAAATATACAACACCCTGCTCATAATCACTTAACTTAGTGCTGTCATCTAAAATCCCCGTCAGATACTCACTCCCCTTTTCATCATATCCGTTGGAAGCCAGTTCCTCGAAAATACGGATTTTAATAGATTGCTGGTCTTTGGAATACTCTATGGCTTTATCAAAATGATAGATACCATTTTCATAATCTCCGGTCTCCAAAGAAATACAACCTCTCAAAAAATGGGCATCTACATTATCCTTTTCACTCTCGATGATAATATCCAGCAATTCTCCGGAATTTGTATACTGACCGTTTTTGTACATGGCAGTCGCCATATAAAAATTGATATCCCGTTCCAGATCCCCGGCAAATAATCCACCGTTGGACAAAGCGGTCTCAAAAGCCTCAATGGATTCTTCATATTTTGCCATTCCCAGATAGGTCATACCAATTCCCCGGTATGCTAACTGCGCATCTTCTCCTTCAGCCACAGCCGTCTCAAAGCACTGCATGGCAGTGGTATAATCCGATTGTTCAATTGCTGCAAACCCGGCTTTTATATTCTCGCCCTCTTTTTGTCCGCATCCTGTAAGAAACAATAAGGAAAACAAAAAAATAAAGGAAAGCAGCTTTTTTTGTATGCTATTAGATTGATACATTTTATTTAATATCATTGGTTTCTCCGATTTTTCATAGATAAATATAGTATATCAAATATTTTCACAGAATAAAACACATTCCGACTTTTTTCTTAACATTTTATCTTATATTTTCATTCTAACTTTTTCTTTATACTTTTCCCTTTTCATATTCATGTTCCCAATATATATCTTTGCACGGTTCCGACTGTTTGAAGACGAAGTCTGAGTTTTGAAAACAGACATGAGACCATGCTATTTTTGACATTTATTTTGCTATTTTTGACATTTTAGATACTTTTTTTCATTTTTTATCAAGCTTTTGTCTTCCAAAAATATATTTTAACAGGCTGAGATTCCAAAACAAAACATAAAACGGAATTACAGCCATATATCTAATGTGCATGGTGCAAATTTACTCCCTAATCCCACCAACTTTTAATACACTATCTATGTGGTTGACATAATGCTTGCACAGCAGGGGGTTACAAAAACCGATCAAGCATCATTCGGGCGGTTTTGATGAATATACACAAATCTGTTATCATGTCTTTTTCATATCTGATATCACATCTTTTATCACCCTTCTCCTGCTGTGCGCCACAAAAATATCAAAGGATGCCGCATCAGAGGATTCCGGCTTGCTCCAGATAAGCACAGATGTTTTTATAATAAATCTGTCCAAAAGAAATCGAACGGTCTGAGAAAATGATTTTATGATGTTTCATATCAATCCCTGAAACACATCTCATATTAACCACAACTCCTTTTGCACACAGCATAAAATCATAATTTCCAAATTTTTGAAGTGTATCGGTTCCGGTACAGTTTGTAATACTAAATTGTTCCGTATAAGTATAGACTATAGCATATTTTTTATGGTGTTCTATATAAAGAATTTCTGAAATACGAACACTTTTTATTACTCCACCGCATTTAAAATAAGCAAACTTTTTTTCTATTTTGTATTTATGAAATTTTAGTGCATTTTTGATGAGTTCCTGAGCATAGTTTTGGTCAAATTGGGGTTCCATAATTCCAAAACAGTGAAGTTCTCCCAGAAAATGCCGGATATTTACTTCATCTGTTGTGATAACGATAATCGGGACAAATGCATTTTCTTCTTTTTGCCTTACCTGTTCAATAAAACGAATTCTGGAATCGTCATAACGGCGCTCCATAAACACTCTGACAAAAATCAGTTCAATATTTCTGCAAAAAATAATCCGATATGCTTCTTCCAAATCCGTTGTCCGCAACACATCAGCATGTTCACACATTTCTCCAATCAGCCTGCATAACCGGTTCAGTTGCTTGCTCTTCCCGTCCAATACCAGTATTTGTTTTTTGTTCTTCATTTAATAACCCTCCTTCAAAATAAAAAATCCCCAAAACAAATCTATTTCATTTGTTTTTGAGGATTTTCTCTCAATACTATTAAATTCTATAAGATTAACATAGTAACAAGCATCTTACTTTTCTATTGAAATTCAATTTAAATGGTATAAGTGTTGATTTTGAAAGTAGTCCGATTAGGGCGGATTTCAACTATTTTAGGATTGCGAGAGCACAAAGTGCGCAGAAATCCGTTGGTATCATGGGAGCAAAATACCTTTTGACCTCAACATCATAAGATGGCAAAATACAAATTTTAAGAACGATAATCACCATTTATCTTTACATAATCGTAAGTCAAATCGCATCCCCACGCCTTTGCATGCTCGATACCCTGATGTAAATCAATTTGAATAGATATCTCATCGGAAGACAGAATTTTGGCAGCTTTCTCTTCTGAGAAATCAACGCCGGAACCATTTTTACAGACAGCAATATTTCCAAACTCCGATTCCAAATTAACATCCACTTTGTCAATATCAAAATCAGCTTCTGCATATCCGATGGCACATAAGATTCGTCCCCAGTTGGCATCTTCTCCAAACATGGCACATTTAAACAATGGTGAGCGTATGACACTTTTAGCAACAACGATGGCTGTATCCTGATCGGGAGCCCCCTTCACTTCACATTCTAAAAGCTTTGTTGCACCCTCGCCATCTTTTGCAAGCATTTTCGTTAAATTCATCAAAACAAAATACAATGCTGTGCAAAATGTATCATAATCTTCGTTTTCCGTATCAATCTTTGGATTCTGTGCGGCACCGTTTGCCAGAACACAAAGCATATCGTTGGTAGACTGATCACCGTCAATACTCAGACAATTATATGTAATTTTGACAATCCGGCTCAGTGCTTTTTGTAATAGAGAAACATCTATAGAAACGTCTGTTGTAACAAAATTCAGGGTAGTAGCCATATTGGGATGAATCATTCCGCTTCCCTTGGCCATACCGCCAAGAGTCACTTTCTTTCCGCCGATTTCAAATGTTACGGCAACTTCTTTCATAACCGTATCCGTTGTCATTATGGCATATTCCGCTTTTCCGTGATTAGCAGCAGATAACCCAGAAACCAATTCATCGATATGGGATTCTATCGGTTCAATGGGAAGAACCTGTCCGATGACTCCTGTAGATGCAACAATCACTTCATCGACCGGAATGCGAAGCGCTTCGGCAGCCAGTTGTGCCATACGCTCCGCCTTTTCTTCTCCGTCTGCATTGCAGGTATTTGCATTTTTACTGTTTGCAATAATGGCTCTTGCTTTATTACCACTCATCTGCAAATGTTTTTTGGTAACCAGGATCGGTGCACCTTTTACTTTATTCTGTGTATAAACAGCAGCCGTATCGCAGACACGTTCACTGTATACCAATGCCAAATCGTTTTTTTCTTTATTCAGATTTAATCCGCAGTTTAGCCCGTTTGCAACAAAGCCTGTTGCCGCACACACACCACCTTCCACATAAGTAAATCCAGGTTGTTCTGTAAATTTCATAATCCTTACTCCTCTGTCATTCCTTTTGTTATCTAATTCTGTCTTTTCTATTTTGCTTTCTTTACTATTGTACTAGTACAATGCTAAAACACACTACAAAAATTTTACGATGTATTTTGACAATGACCTTTTGAAATCTTTCTGAATGAATTCTATATTCTTGTAATTTCACAAACAGTTAACGTTTCGCCGCAGACCTTAAATCGAATATTGTATGATTCATAAGTCAATCCCCATATCCGTGTTTCGTCGTCAATGAATGCCGTTCTCGGGTCCTGCTCCAGCAGTTCAATCACAGTCTGCCTGATCTGCATGGGAAGCTTTTCTAACAATTCATCCGGACACACAACATGCAGATGATGTGCAAACACTTCACCGGCAAAGCCTGCCGTTGCATCCGGATAACTGTCTGCATATGGTAAATATGGTTTTATATCATAAATAGGGGTTTTGTCAAGCATATCCACACCGGAAACCCGCAATAAATATCCTCTTTTTTCATCAGAAATGATTTCTTCCAGTTTTACTACCGACATCCCAATCGGATTGGGCCGAAAAGGAGATCTGGTCGCAAATACGCCCATCCTTTTTCGCCCGCCTAAACGAGGCGGTGTTACCGTAGCGGCCCAGTGCTCTTTTTGAGATGCGGAAAATCCCCATAAAACCCAGATATGGGAATATCCTTCCAACCCACGCAAAGCTTCCTTACTGCGAAATTGAGGCAAAAACTCAATTATCCCCTGTGCGTCTTTTACCAATCCGCTTTGTCTGGGAATTCCAAACTTTTCCTTAAAACCGGTATGAATGACTGCAATCTGTTTAATTTCCATGATATATCATTTCCTAATTGCTTATATCTATGTTACTTTCTGTGTTTTTCTGTGTTTAAATTATTTTTCCTGTTTTTTAATTATGTTTTGTTTTTTCTGCGTTTTAATCGTTTTTCTGTGCTTTTTATTTGTTTTTCTGCGTTTTATCTATTTTTTCTGCATTTTTATCTCTATCCAAAGATTTTAAAACAAACGCAATCTCTTCCTGTTTAAGCTTTGGCATCTTCTCAAGTTCTTCTTTTGAAAATGATCCCGCCTCATCTGCAGAAATCAGTTCCCGCAGCAGAACCTCATGATGCTCAACGGGAATATATGCATCCTGTACTTTCCCCGATACGGATTTTAGGTGATAATAATATACACCCTCGCCGGCTTCTTTTTTAGCAGAAAGCTTTACAATATCCGCAACTTTACATACTCCCATTGTATCACTGTAAATATATTGCTTTTTTTCAAACATGGTATCTCCTGTTCTATCGATCTTTTACTCTTTCGTTCTTTTCTTTTGCCTTTTCTTCTTTATTTGGCTCATTTTCTTTCCCATGATACCAACGGATTGCTATACACTTTGTAGTATCATTTTATTCTATTGCTCCGGTCTGTTTAACTCCTGCATTAACCGGACTAATTCATTTTTATTTGCAAAAAAAGTATCAAACAAAATCGGTTCAAAGGCTTCGCCCCTGTCTTTTTTCATAATATCATACGCTTTTTCAAATGACATGCCTTCTTTATACTGGCGTTTAGATACTAATGCGTCAAAAACATCCACCACAGCCAAAATGCGGGCACACAACGGAATATTTTCACCAGAAAGCCCATCCGGATATCCGCCTCCGTTCCACTTTTCATGGTGGTGTGCTGCCAGCTTTTCTGCCATATCCACAAATTCCCGGTCAACAATTCTGGTCATATTTTCCCGAATCAGCTTTCCTCCTGCGGCAGCATGTCCTTTCATCATTTCATATTCTTCAGCATCTAGCTTGCCGGGCTTTTGCAAAATACGGTCCGGAACTGTAATTTTCCCGATATCATGAAGTGGAGCAGCTTTTTTCATATAATCGATAAAAGTGGATGTTAAATCTTGTGCATACACCCCCTGTTCGAGCATCTTATCCATCAGATAGCCTGCATAAATGGTGGTACGCTTAACATGTTCTCCGGTTGTACCATCCCGACTTTCAATCAGGTTTGCCATACTGAAAATAATATCCTGCTGCAGTTGTGTAATACGCTGCAGTTGCTTTTGAACCATACGTTCCAAATTTTTCCGATAATCTTCCAATTCCAGGGTGCGGCGCACACGATGTCGTAAAATTGCAGGAACAAACGGTTTTCCGATGTAATCCACAGCTCCCATTTCAAAACAGGTTTCCTCTGTCTTTTCACTTCGATCAGCTGTCAGGAAAATAACCGGAATATGAGAATAACTACTGTGTGAACGTATCACGGACATAACGGCAAAGCCATCCATATCCGGCATTTGAATATCTAATAAAATCAAATCCGGCTCCGTCGTTTCCAAAAATGCCAAAGCCTCTTCTCCGGAAGAAATCTTTTTGATATCATAGTCAGCTGAAAGTAACTTCTCTGCCAGTGTCAAATTGATATTATCATCATCCACAACCAAAATCAGTTTCCTTGCACGGTAAGTCAGATGATTTTGCGTGGTAATCGCTTCTGAAAGACGATCTTCATAATCTGTTTCCAGTTCCCTCTTAATCACATTTTCATCTGGAATTTCTTTCGTCTGTGTCGGATCAATCATGGTCTGAATTTCATTTAATACACTGTCATAATGTAAACACAATTCTTCAAAGCCCGAATCAACAACCGCCACATCCATAGCTTTGGCTGCCATTTCCATCTGCTTTGCTTCCTCTGACAGTTCCTTGGCGCCGATACTTAACGATGTACTCTTTAATGCATGAACAAGGATGGCATAATTGTCCCAGTCCTTTTTCTCATAATACTCACGCATGCCAAACATGTATTTATCACGCTGTGACAAATAGGTTTTTAAAATCTCCAGATACATCTCCTCGCTGCCTGCGCAATAAGTCAGACCGGTCTGTGTATCAATCAGAGACTTACTTTCTTCTGTTACCTGTATAATCTCTTCATTTTCTTCTTTTAGATCTTCATCTTCGTCATTTGGATTAGCTTTTGATAAATCAATCCACTTCTTTGTCGGAAGCACATCTTTCAATACATTTTCAAGAGCAACCGGATCCAGCGGTTTTGAAAGATAGTCACGAAATCCCATGTCCAAATATCGTTCTTTACTTCCCGCTACCGCATTGGCAGTCAAAATCACAACCGGAACATTCTCATATCCGTCCAGCTTTCTAAGGCGTTGCAAGGTCTCTACTCCGTCCATTTCCGGCATCATATGATCCATTAGAATCAGATCAAATTTATGAACTGAACAAAGCGCAAGGCATTCCGCACCTCCTGTTGCCGACATGATGGAAATTTCCGTGCCCTTCAACAGTCCCTGAACGACCTTGATATTCATCTCATTATCATCTACCACCAAAAGTTCTACTTCCGGCGCAATAAAGGAAATATGATGTATTTCTCCTTCCTTTTCTGCACGGCTGCTCAAATCTCCCACAGTCTCTTTTCCGACTACTTTCTGGGGTATGGCAACAAGAAAACGGGAGCCCTTTTGATATTCACTTTCGACCCGTATTTCTCCATTCATTTCATCGACAAGCCGCTTTGTGATACTAAGTCCCAGCCCGGTTCCCTCAATGGAACGGTTTTTATCCGTATCCAACCTCGAAAAACTCTGATAAATGATTTCCTGATCTTCTTTTTTAATACCGCATCCGGTATCTTCAACTTCTATCAAAAGTTGTATCACATCATGATCGATTCCACGCATACCAAATGACAAAGAAACCGATCCCTCTTTCGTATATTTTACAGCATTGCTTGTAAGCTGATTGACAATCTGACGAATCCTCTTTTCATCCCCTTGTAAAATATTGGGGAGATTTTCATCCACATGAATTTTAACCTCTAATTCATGGCTTTCTGCTTTCGCCTTCAAACTACCTTTCGCATCTTGAATTAAATTTGATAAGGAATACGGCATCCGCGATAAATGCATTTTTTCGGCATCGATTTCCGAAAAATCCAGAATATCACGAATCAGAGACAACAGATTTTTTCCGGCGTTTTGTATTCCTCTTGCATATAACTGCACATTTTCATCACGATTCTCACGCAAAATCATTTCATTCATCCCCAGAATCGTGTTGATGGGAGTTCTTAACTCATGTGACATATTGGCAAGGAATTTGGTTTTCGCCTCATTAGCAAGCATAACTCTCTGTTTGTTGGTTTCGGATTCCAAAATATCCCGTCCGGTTTTAAAACAGGCAAAAAAGAGCAGAAAAACAATGCCGATACACATAGCAGTTCCGCTTCTTAAAAATGATTGCATGTAATACAGAACAACTTCAGCTACTCCAGCCAAAACCACTACCACAAGTCCTACGCCGACCAGATAATATTCCCGAAACAGTTTCTTTTTGACATCCATAAGCATCGTGAAAATAATTATCACAATTGTGGCAATAATAAAAATATGCGTCAAAATCAGACTATCCAGAAACTGAACGGTTTTTGTCAACTCTAAAACAGTAACTGCCAGAACATCAAAAAGTGCATACGCAAACAAAACGGCATACAACTTCTCATACCGTTTCTTTTGCAACTCATTGATATACAATCCCAAGGACAGAGGTCCCAGAATTAGGGAATAAAAGGTCAGTGCCGTTAAAACGGATACATTCGGAAAAAGCAGTTGTCTGAATTCATTTTCTGAAAACAGCCATAAGGATAAGAAAAACGTACACAAAGCCAGATATTTCAACTCGAATGGCTTTTTGAAAACAGCGGTCAACACCACACAGACACCAACACACAGGATGGAAACACATATGATGATAAACTGAAACAGAGTGATCAACCCGTATTCTTTAAAGAAGCTCAGCCAAATGCTGTATTTGTCGCCAATTAATACCTCACTGGTCTTCCCTGTAAAAGACGAATCCGTCCGTGTAATCACCGTCAGAGTTTTGCCGGCATCGGATGCATGAATGGGAACAAAAATATAGGCGATCGGACTTATGGTTCCAAACGGTCTGCTGTCCTGTGTTGAATAACTTTGTCTGTAAATACCATCAACATAGAAACGCATATCCTGCCAGTAGCTTCTAAAGCAAAGATTTGTCTGTCCGTATATAGCTTTGGGAAGAGTTGTCTCAAAAACAACTTCTTCTCCACGCTCTGCTTTTACGCTACCCGGAAATTCAGCCTGTTCTGTCGAACCATCCTGACGGACACGTACCCAGTCTGTTACAAAAACAGTACTTTTCTGCTCGGAAGCAGTCTGCTGAAGTGCCTGTGTTATTCCTTCATTTGGCAAAATGATTTCACCCAGAATAAAAAACAACATCAGAGCACATGCCAGAAGTGCAAATGTATTTTTAATAAAACGAATCCATTTATTATCTTTTGTAATCATGTTTTATCCCCATTTTTGTTTCCGTGATACCACCGGATTGCTACGCACTTTGTGCTCCCGCAATACAAAAACATTCGAAATACGCCCTATTCGGGCGACTTTCTAGTATTATTGTATCACATAGTAAAAAATAAAAAAGAAAAAATTTATAATTCCGGATTTCGGATACACAATGCCCCAAAACCTGTTTTTTCATTAATGTCTGTCTCATCCTCCGGCAGTCTTTTCGCATGTTCTGCCAGATACGCCTTACACTTTTCTCCATACAGATAAGGATTATTTCCCATAACAATTCCATCCTGCATTAATCTGGCTGCCGCTCCGGTTACAAAAGGAGTTGCAAAACTGGTTCCGTTTACCCTCTCTGTACCCGCTTCTGTTTGTGTCAATACCGAAACACCGGAAGCCACCAGTTCCGGTTTTACAAAAAACAAATTGTGATCCATCGCCTTTGCCACAAATCCTCTGCCGGAGAATTCTGCATAAGAGCGGTAGTTAATGTTATAGGCTCCCACCGATATCACTCTTTGCGCGGTCGCAGGTATTGTAATGGTAAGCTCCGGTGTAGGGCGTAAAAATGCCGTATCCCTGCTTCTTGCCAGAGAAGACGGAAGATATAAATTATAATTTCCAGATTTTATGTAAACCTTCTGCATTTCCAATTCCCACGTCCCGGCATTGATTTCCGGATTTCCGGTAAATGAAAAGAAGATTTCCCGCTTCATGGTATAGGGCTGGGCCGTGCCGATATAAAGCAGAATATCCGTATCCTGTAAACGGGTTCTGACCGTTCTTCCTCTTGTAATATTCGTTTCAAACGTGATGGATTCACCATTGGGAGAAGAAAACCGGATGATATACTGATCCACCGCCAGAAACCATAGTTGCAAATTGCAGGTGCGTTGATAATAACCGATTCGGAAGAAAATACTTTTACTGTTCTCAATCTGTGAAAATCTCCCACCGGTATGCCCTCCCGCGGCACCTTCATTACCCGCTCCGACACATATGACCATTCTACCTGTCTGCGCCACTTCATTAATAAAGCTTTCTAAAATAGAGGTTCCGTCATGCGGACCGTATGAATTACCAAAACTCAGATTCACAGCCATCGGCAGATTCAATTCGATACACTTACGTTGTACATAATCAAAGGCCCTCATAACAGATGTAGTCAAAGGAAAACTTCTTTGATTTTTTGTATCGAGCTTAACCACAATCAACCATGCCTTTGGAGCTGCTCCGATCAATTCCAAATCCACGCTTTCGTCTTTTCTCCTTCCGTTTCCTGCCGCAATGGAAGCCACTCTCGTTCCATGTCCTGTCTCATCCCAGACGATTCTGTTTTCCGAAAATGTCCCTTCTGTTTTATTTTGTTCCCCAATATAAGTATTGATATCTTCCTGCGTATATTCTGTCCGGGTCGTCTGATCAAAAAAGAACAGAACGCGACTGCTGTTGTCTTCATTTTGAAAACAGGGAAGCATAACATCAAGACCGCTGTCAATCAAAGCAATACAAACACCTTCTCCCGTCAAAGACTTTTCAGCTTCTCTTCCGGTTGTAGTATTTTCCATACACGCGGCAAGATTTCCCATAAGATCCTGCTCGTATAATTCTTTTGGTTTTTCTGCATATTCCACCTGTTCATGCAAAAGAAACTCTTCGATGCGCTCCCCCGGCAACGTTACAATGGCATATCCAAACTGCAATGGTTCTATCCCGATTTCAGAATCTTCATATTGCATAATATCTCCATGATATTTTATGATAATTTCCCACTTTCCATCAGCTTCAATCCCTGCTGAAAGCACATCCGACTCTTTTAGTTCCTGCGTCGTTGCATCCATGGAAAGGATCAACAAATCCTCCGCCTTCTGACTAATCTCCATAAAAAAATCCCCTCATACATTTTTACCATTGTATGAAGGGCCGTTTGTTTTTATTTCATAAAGTCCAATCCTCTGTTTTCTTGTTTCCGAGGATTTTTTTATATTCTACTAACAGACTTTATATTACTTCTTCCACGATGTCCCACAACTGAGGCGGTAAAATCGGCTTGCTAATATAATGAGCAACTGCTAACCGTTCGGCATCATCCTGTATCTCTTCTACATTTCCGGCACTTAAAAAGCAGACTTTCAACTGCTTTCCTTTTTCTGTTTCCCGAATCTTTTCCAATGTTTGAACACCATTCATTGTCGGCATTTCCACATCCAGCAAAATCAAATCATATGCATAATCCGCTTCTTCTAATTTTGTCAGACATTCTATTCCGGAATCTGCCTTATCAACGAGATACCCTTTTTGAGATAAAATAAATTCAATCATCTTCAAATTAATCACATCATCATCCACAACCAAAATTCTTTTTTCCATAAATATTACCTCTTTTCCAATTTACAAGATTTTCCCCTAAATTCATTCACTTATCACTATAAAAAACAATACTAATATCTGATTTGTTTTCTTATCACTAACACGTATTAATTCTAATTTTGGTTAACCAATTTGGCAAAGACTTCGCCACGTTCTTCAAAATTCTTAAAAATACCGTAGCTGGCTGCTGCCGGTGACAGAATACAGCTACTTCCTTTTTTTGTTATTTGTTTTGCCAGCTCCACGGCATCTTTCAGATGGTCGACCACATACAGCCGCTCTTTATGCAAAAAATCCGGATAATCCGCCTGTATTTCTTCATAAATCCGTTTGCCGGTATCTTCCATCAGAATAATATGTGCAACTTTGGAATCTGCCAGATAGCGTTCGAGGTTTACATAACTAATCCCGCGATCCATTCCTCCAATCAAAACTGTATCTGCATTTTTGATGGTATTTAATGCCTGTATGGTGGTCTCGTCAATTGTCGAAATCGAATCATCATAATAGGCCACTCCGTTAACGGTTCCGATATATTGCAGACGGTGTGGTAACGGCACATAAGATTGCAGACCTTTTACAAATTCTTCATCAGTAATTCCAAATTCACAACATACACCATATACATAGGCAATATCCAAATAGTTATGCTCACCTAACAGACTGATTTCTGTTATCGGAATCTTGCATTGACGGTTCTGATATGAAATCACTGGTGGAATTTGTTCCGAATCTAATGGCATATACAATATAATGTCCGTATATTCATCTGATTCAGTATTACAAATAAATTTCAAACTCGTTTCATTTATGTCAACTTCATATTTATCATTTCCACTGTATTTTTCTTCTTTTTCTATAATTTGAATTTTTGTACCACATTTTATGTCAACTATATCATCAATATGTTTTATGTCAACCGTTTTAATATTGGCACTACACCGTCCAGTTTCCGGTCTGACATCCGGATTGACAAAAAGATAGTCACCTTCTCTCTGATTTTCATATATTTTTTCTTTTGAAGCAATATATTTATCCAAAGTTCCGTAATGATCCAGATGTTCTTCATAAATATTGAGCAAAATCCCCCATTTCGGGGAAATTGTCATATATTCTAGCTGATGGCAGGATAGTTCAATTACAAAAAAAGATTCATCGGTTATCTCATGCAGAATATCAAATACAGGAATTCCAATATTGCCGGCAAGTATCGCAGGTCGTCCGCTTTCTTTCAAAATATGATGCAAAAGCGTTGTGGTTGTGCTTTTCCCTTTTGTTCCGGTAATACCGATAATACGATCCCTATAAAACTCAAAAAAGAGTTGCATCTGAGACAGGATTTCGGTCTGATACATAGAAATATCTTTCTTTAATACAATTCCCGGACTCTTCATCACGAGGTCATAATCGTCACAAGAATCTTGGTATTGTGGCCCGCAACAAAATTCTATGGCATTCAGATCATATTCCGCATATACTTTATCGGCAAAAACTTCCGATTCAATTGACAAGTTTTTTTGATCGGCAATTGTTATTTTTTTTGCACTCCCTGCTTCTAAAAATGCTTTTAACGTCGATTGCCCTTCTCGTCCAAATCCTAAAATCAGGACGTTTTTATTTTTTATACGATTTGTTAAATAAGTTATCATATTCTAACTATCTACTCCTACAACTGTTTCTAATATTTATCATTTAATCCGTATAATTCAGCGATCAGCGCAGCGGAATATACAATCAGAAGCGAAATATTCTGTTCGTCTTTTTCCTGCACCTTTTGAACCGTTTCCAAATCGTTGGTATTTGAACTGCGACATACAGATATGACGTTTTTGCATCCGTATGCAGTTAGCTTTTGCATACAAGTTTCATCCGCATTGATGGCATAAAAGACCTCCTGCAGCCATTTTTTACGGGCTTGTTCCGATATGAAATCCGTTTCATAATTTGTTTGAACCGGAATCAGATTTTTTTCTCTTTTATCTGTCCTGTTCCCACATCCCGGAACCAATTCTTCTCCTTCACTCACAATGGTAATCTTAGGCAACGGTTTTTCTGCTTCTTGTTTGAAAAGAAGAGATAACGTGTCACAATACTTTTCCTCCCAGACGGCAATCTGCTCTTTTGTCAGTGCAAACGGCTCAACGATGATTTCATATGAACCAATTCCCGGCAAACAATAAATCAGTTCTGCCATTCCCAGAAAAAAAATCTTTGCAAGCACCACATCATCATCCGCAACGTTTTCCCGATCGCAGGGAATTTCCCAGCTTGGTGCAAAAGCAGCTATCCCCGGCATCTCAAAATCATAAGTAATGGTTATTTTGGCGGGCATCTCTCCGATTGCCGGCCATTCCTCTATCTCAAATCCATAATAAATCAATTGTCCATCTATATTCGATTGCATTTTATCGTCACTCATGAAAAATCCTCTTTATTTCTTTTCCAAATGCTTGGTACAAAAGGTATTTTGCTCCATTCATTATAATTCATTTCACATTTTCAAACAATAACAACTAAGAAAAGAGTATTCAAAACTTTCAAGCCAAAACTTTTCATGAATAATATAGCTATGAAAAAGCAAGATGTGATATGATGATGTAAATATAGCATTTAAGGTAGTATGATTCATTCGTGATTCTCGAAATCGCGTAGTAATTTAGCAATCTAAATGCATCAGTGAATGGCAAAAGTGCAAACATTATGGTGTTAATATATGACAGAAAAAAAGAAATCCATTAAACAATTAATCGAAAACGAAACCCGCTTTCTAGACTTTGATTTACGTTATCAGATCGATGAGGATATCTATAAAACTCTCAAACACGGAAGCAAAGACTATCCGGTTGATTTTTATCTCTTAAATGCCACCGAAAGGCTTTTGGACATTATTCCCTGGCACTGGCACAAAGAGACAGAGCTGATTTATATTCTGGATGGTTGCGGGGAATTCCGGAGCAGTGAAGATTCCTTTCAAATTCACGAAGGGGAAGCGCTTTTGATCAACTCCCAGGTCATGCATTCTTTTTGTGTCGCTCCCGGAAGCGAAACATGTACTTGTATTGATATTGTATTTCGTCCAGACTATCTGATTTCACCTTCGCAGCCTTCTTTGTATACCAAATATATATATCCGTTCATACAAAATCAGAACCTAAGGGGATTTTCGCTAACGAAAAGTGACATGGAAAAGGCTGAACTATCCTATTATATTCCCGAAATATTTGATATGAACATGAAGGAGCTTTCCGGCTACGAACTCCGTACCAGAGAATTACTGATGAAAATATGGCTCTATATTCTGGAGCAGACAAAGGATATCCGTTTTCAAACTTCAAACGCACAACACACCAAAATATCATTGGATGAACGCAGAACAAAAGAAGCCCTGCAGTATATTGAAAACCACTACACCGAAGCCCTCACTCTGGATGACATTGCTAACAGCATTCACTTAAGCAGAAGTGAATGTTGCCGTTGTATCAAGCGTTGCATGAATATGACACCGTTTGAATATTTATTACAGTTTCGGATTCAAAAAGCCGCACAGCTTTTATCAAACAGCAAAAAGCCATTGTCCATCGCAGAGTTAGCATCTGCTGTCGGTTTCAACTCCTGCAGTTACTTTAACAAACTATTCCGTAAATATATGGGTTGTACGCCATCACAGTATAAAAAAAGAATGCGGGATTAATGACATCCCGCATTCTTTGCATCTTCGAGCACATCAAAAGCCTGTCCCTTTGCCCATGGACTTCCCACATCACAACGTCCATGGTGTTGCACTTTTGCACTGGTTCCGGCTTTAAATTCATCCGAAACAATCACATTCATCCGGCTGGTTTCCGTCTTACTGAAGTTTTCCAAAATCGCAAGCATATTTTCAATATCTTCTTCGCTCACTTCTTCCTGTTTTCTTTTTTCCTCTTCGGCATATGCCTCTAAATCAACAATAAATACCGGTTCTTCTCCATTCATCATAGCTTATTTTATAGCAGACTGTAACGCCCTATCTGCCATGTTCTCCTTTCCCACAATTTCTTTTCTCAATTTCTTTTCTTATTTTTTCTTTTATCATTAATTCTTTATACCATAAAACAAATTCAGTTAAAACAAATTCTGCAAAAAAAAATCCAGCAATTCCAAAACAAACGACTTGTTTTTAAGACGGTTGGTTACGATACACCCATCGGAATACTGCTGCTCCTATAATAATAACATATCCAAGCAGACTGTAAATATCCGGAATCTGATCTAAAAACAAAAATCCTAAGATGGCAGCAAATAAAATCTGCGAATAATCATATACCGAAATATCTTTTGCCGGCGCATAGGTATAAGCTGCGGTTATATTTAACTGTCCGCCCATTGCCGCAAATCCTGCCAAAATCAAAATTAGCCACTGCTTCGGGGACATGGGCGTATAATGCAAAAGCATAACCGGCGTAAGCATGAGTGTAGAAAACAGAGAAAAGAAAAAAACAATGACACTTCCACGCTCTCCCCGATTGCCCAAAAGACGGACAAATGTATAGGCAACTCCGGCACCAAGTCCGCCCAAGGCACCGATCAAGGCCGGCACAAAACTCATATGAAGCGACGGTTTCATCACAAATAAAGCACCGATAAACGCAATCACTACAGCCGCCCAGTCTCTCTTACCTGCCCGCTCTTTTAAAATGAAAATAGAGAAAATGATCGCAAAAAAGGGGGAAAGCTTGTTTAACATATTAGCATCTGCTATATTTAATCGGTCAATTGCATAGAAATTACAAATCAGTCCCGTAAATCCGCAGGCGGCACGCAAAAACAAAAACGGCAGACTGCCTTTTTTTATATGAAATTTTTCTTCTGTTTTTAACAACATTACGGTTGCGGCTATCAAAGCAACAATATTCCTGAAAAAAGCTTTTTGGAACGAAGGAACATCACCTGCAAGGCGCACCAAAAAAGTCATCAGCGAAAAGAAAAAAGCCGCCGCAATAATATGAAGGATTCCTTTGGTCTTATCTGTCATTTTATATTCTCTTTTCATCCTATTTTTAATTTCTTTCAAACACAAACAATCATTTTTCCTTGTGCCATTATAACACTTTTGATAAAATTATCCATAGAATTGCGGAAGTTACCTGATAACGAAGCAATTCGCAACGGTATCTTTACCAAAGAAAAAACAGAAAGGACAAATATGTCGGAACAATGAAAGAATTTATTATTTCAACAGAAACAAACTGTGATCTTTCGGCAGAATTTATCAAAACAAACAATATCTGTGTCATCCCCCATTACTATACAGTTGATGAGGAAGTTTACGGTGACGGCAAAGAACTGACAAGCAAAGAATTTTATGCCAAAATGCGCGACAAGCATAAAGTCGGCACCATGGCCAGCAATCCTGCTGTCATTGAGGAGATGTTTACAGCAATTGCCAAAGAAGGAAAAGATATTATCCATATCAGCTTTTCTTCCGCATTAAGCGGCGGCTGCGGCAATGTCCAGATGGTTTCCAACCAGATTATGGAAGCTTATCCGGAGATGAAAATTGTGGTCATTGATTCACTGGCTGCATCCCTTGGCGAAGGTATCATGATAAAAAAAGCTTTGGAACTGAAAGCAGAAGGTAAAACCATCGACGAAACCGTTTCCATCATTCAGGATTTATGTCCTCATCTTAATACGCTGTTTACCGTTGATGATTTAGATTATTTGTATCGTGGCGGACGTCTTTCAAAAACGACTGCCATCGTCGGTTCATTGGTTAACATAAAACCAATTCTAAAAATCAACGAAGAAGGCAAACTGGTTGCCCATTCCAAAGTCAGAGGGCGTAACAAATCCATTCAGGCTCTGGTTTCCATGATGGAAGAACAGCTTGGCTCTTACAAAGACAAACAGCTTGAAATCGGAATTATGCATGGAGATTGCGAAAACGATGCACTGACATTGAAAAAGCTGGTAGAAGAAAAATTCGGCTATACCAATTTTATGATTGAACCAATCGGTCCCAGTATCGGTGCACATTCCGGTCCCGGAACATTAGGAATTGTCTTTTTAGGCGACCATCGTTAATAAGGATTTATAATATAATAATATAAAATGACCGGTTTCAACTGTCCGAAGACGAAGTCTGATTTTTGAAACCGGTCATTTCATATTATTTTGTGAGCATGCCGTTATTTTATGCCAATCCTTTTTCTTCTATCCAGTCATACAACATCTTTTTATTCTTTTCTATACATCTTCCTCTGAATTCAAATACCAGAATGGTCAAAATAGTAAAAACAATTGCTATTCCTGCCAAAACTTCAACTTCAAAAAGAATTCCTTCGGTATCTCCTGCTGCAATGGCTGCCCTGAAACCATTTACAGAATAAGTAAACGGCATCCATTTATGAAGTACTTGTGCCAGATGTCCTGAAATTTCAATCGGATAAGTTCCGGCTGAACCGGTCAACTGCAGTACCATAAAAATTAGCATTAAGAAACTTCCAGCTTTACCAAATAAAATATCAAAGAAATACTGGATACACATAAATGCAGTCACTGCTACAGTTGCCACAATGACGGTTTTTATCATGCTTCCGGGTGTAAAATCAAGGAAAATGCTCATAACCATCATCAAAACAATCACCATTAAGATACCAACCGGTGCTGCAACAACCGCTTTACTCAACCACCATGAAAAACCATTTTTAAACTTTCCATGATATTTTGTCAACGGATACATCAGACAAAATGCCAGACAACCAACCCATAATCCAACGGACATCATATAAGCTGCCATACCATGTCCATTATTCTCAACAGTAGTCAGATTATGTTCAACCAGCTCAACCGGAGCAGAAAACATATCCAGATTTTTATCCTCTGCCTTGTTTTCTGCAACACGATTCGCGCCGTCTGCCAGAGCATCATGCAAAGTTATCGTTCCTTCTTTCAAATCTCCCAAACCATCTCCAAGTTCTTGTGAACCATTCTGCAATTGTTTGGCACCATCTGCAATCTGTGATGCTCCCAGATCTAATTCATCAAAGCCGTCTGCAATTTGTGTAACCGCATCAGCAACCTTTATCGTGCCTTCTGACAAACCTGCTGCTCCTGCTTTTAAAGCATTGGAATTTGATGTAAGCTTTGTCACGCCCTCTAACAGACTGCCTGCTCCAGAATCCAGCTGTCCGACACCTGCCGCCAAAACTCCGGATTTACTATTCAGTGTTGCTAAACCGTCATCAACCTGTTTCGTGCCAGCATAAATCTGATTTAATCCGCCACTCAACTGTTTTGAACCGCTTGCCAATCTCTGTGTAGCATCCTTTAAGCTATCAAGCTGGGAGCCAAACGAATTCATATTCTGATTAACTTCCAAAACAACACCTTCAGCTCCGGCAAGAGCCCCACTTCCGGCTGCCGCTTTTGCGGCGGATACCGCAATATCTCCGGACGCATTTAAAACAGCGTTATATGCAATGGTTCCCGCATTGGCAACCGTGCCGGAGCCATAGCCGGCCGCATAAGAACCACCCACTGCATCTGAAATTCCTTCATGTACTGCAACATATCCCTGTTCTGACTGAACGGATGTAAGAACCTCATTTCCGATTGCCTGAGAATTAACTCTGCTTGTCACGGTTGCTGCCGTCTGCGAAGCAATATCAGTTTTTGATCCGTCTATTTTCGATGCCGCATATTACATCAACCGTACCCTCGGATGCCTGGGAAGCCACCGTATTAGCAGTCTGTGTTGCTGTGCTCGTTGCAGCACTCGCAATCAACTGATCCATTCCTGTCTGCAACTGACTAATATACCCTGCCGCTTCATTTTGAGATGCATCCTTCCCTGCTGCAATCAAAGCAGCCTTTGCTTCAGCACCTGTTGATAATACCTGTGCATTTGCTGCTGCCGTTGCCTGTGCAATGATGGTATCTTTTTGTTCGGTTACCGCTGCTTCTGCCTGGGTTTTGATTGTTGCAGCCTGCGCATCAACTGTTGCAGCTGCCTGGTTTTTGATAGCACTCTTTTGCTCATCACTTAATGAGACACCTGGAAGAGAGATATTGCTAACTGCCTGATTGACCTGCGACATACCGTCTACCAAAGCAGATGCACCGTTTAGAGCTCCTTCTTCGCCTTCATAAGCTTTCGCTAACTTTTCTGCTCCGGTTTTTAAATCTCCAACACCTTTGGTCAGTGCCGGTACACTCTGCTAACTTTTCTTCCCCATCCAACATATCCTGTGTACCATCGGTGGCATCACAAAATCCGCTTTCAATATCTGTCAGAGAATCAAACACATTTTCCGTATAAGTTCTTGTTACTTGCTCCGTGATATTGGACTGAATGGTTTTCATCGCGCTTTCTCCAAGCTTCATGGAAATGTAATTCTTTCCCGGATTCGTTGTATATTCCAGCTTCATTTGCACCGGTTCTTCATCCATGACCGTCGTTGCGTTTTTTGAAAAGTCTTCCGGTATGGTAATTACCATGTAATAAGTTCCGTTCTTTAATCCTTTCATTGCAACATCTTCATCCACGAGATTAAATGCCATGGAATCATTCTCTTCCAAATTTTCTGCCAGCGTATCTCCTACCGCTAACTCTTTTCCCTGATAGGTAACCGGTTTATCCTTATTGACAACTGCAACCGGTAAATATTCCAAATCACCATATGGATCCCACATAGAAGAAAGAAACAACCCCGCATAAATAGACGGAATTAAATAAAGTAGATAGATTGTTCATAACGCATAGCCTAAATACACAATTGTATAAGAAAAAATAATGAAAGGACATTTTACAATGGAAACAACGATTCCCTTTTTACAACAGCCATCCAACATGGACCGCAGAAAAAGAAAGAGCAGACAGGCAATTGAACTCGCTCTTTTAGAATTGCTGGGTTCCAAAAAAATAAATGAAATCTCTATCAGCGAGCTGGCAGAGACTGCAGATGTAAACCGCAAAACGTTTTATAATCATTTTTCTTCCGTTACGGAAGTTTTAGATAGTGTTGAGGGAAACTTTTTTCATTATATTTTCAGCCTTCTGCCGGAAGAAATCACTATCAACAATACAGTCGAGATTTATCATCTATTATCATCCATAATAAAGACAACGGCTCCGCTTAAAGAGCTTTTAAAAAACATCTTTTCCAACGACCATTCCACAGCTTTTGAAGAAAATTTCAGTGAGCAACTGCTACCATATATCCGAAAATGCATGAAAACCTATCAGGTAGATGACGCCATAATCCCATACCTGTCCAAATATATCGTACACGGCGTAACCGCTATGTACTTGCAGTTTATCCGTGACGACTCCCTATCCGCAGAGCAATTTACCATGCTGACTTACAATCTGGTGCTGTCTTCTCTGCATCTGGATAATTTCAGGGATATTTCTTAATTAACGAGCATCTTGTACTATCATAAAATACCGTATTTCATTATATAAAATTGTATTAAATTTTGTACGTTTTAAAAATACTCATGACGTTGATAAAAATGTTAATTTCTGGTAAAATTGTAGAAAATTACCATTTCAATATATGGTTCACACTTGCACGATAAGATATTGAAATTTACAAATTATAAACGTCAGCTTATGTTTCATCGTAAAAGGGTAAATTATTATATGCTATATGGGGGATATACATATGAGAAAAGAAATCACAACAGGGTTGATTCGTACGAATGAAAACTGCGTAGGATGCAACAAATGTATCAGTGTTTGCAGCTGCAAAGGCGCAACGATTGCCGATAAGACAGAGGACGGAAAAAATGTCATCCACGTAGACGGATCCAAATGTGTTGCATGCGGCGCATGCTTTGATGCCTGCGAGCACAACGCCAGAGAATATGTCGACGATACAGAAGCATTTTTTGAAGCATTAAAACGTGGTGAGCGCATTTCCGTATTGATTGCACCTGCCTTTTTGGCAAATTATCCCAAGGAATACGAAAGTGTCCTGGGCGGTCTCAAGCAATTAGGAGTCAACCGTTTCATCAGCATCTCTTTTGGTGCAGATATTACGACGTGGGCCTATTTAAATTACATCCAAAAATACAATTTTATGGGTGGCATTTCGCAGCCCTGTCCGGCTGTTGTCGGTTATATTGAGCACTATATTCCGGAATTACTGCCGAAGCTCTTTCCTGTGCAAAGTCCGATGATGTGTGGTGCTATCTATGCCAAAAAATATATGGGTATCACAGATAAATTAGCCTTTATCAGCCCTTGTATTGCCAAGAAAAACGAAATCGAATCTCCCCGCGGACAAGGTCTTATCTCTTATAACGTCACATTTGATCATTTCATGAAATATGTCAGCTCTCACAATATTTCAGGTCCGTCCTGCAAGGATGAAATCGAATATGGTCTGGGCTCCATCTACCCCACTCCCGGTGGTTTAAAAGAAAATGTCTATTGGTTTTTGGGAGAAGATGCATTTATTCGTCAGGTGGAAGGCGAAAAACACATGTATCATTATCTGGAAGAAAACAAAAACAAAATTGCGAAAGAACAACTCCCCTATGTTTTTGTGGACGCCTTAAACTGCGCTTCCGGATGTTTGTACGGAACAGGTGTAGAAGAATCCAAAACAGAAACCGATGATACTTTGATCGAAATGATGCGGATTAAAGAACGCAGTAAGAATAACAAATTATTACATACATGGTCTAAGAAGCTGTCTTCCAAACAGCGCTTCAAACAATTAAACAAACAGTTTGCTACTCTAAATCTGGATGATTTTATCTGTACTTATTCAGACCGTTCGGCAGAATGCGCCTGGAGTGAACCAAATCAGAAGGAACTGGATGCTATTTTTACAGAAATGAATAAAAATACCAAAGAATCCAGAAAAATCAACTGTTCTTGCTGTGGTTATGATACATGCAAGGATATGGCTGTTGCTATTTTTAATGGCTTCAACCACAAAGAAAACTGTATTCACTTTGTCAAAAGTCAGGTAGAGATTGAAAAGGAAACCGCATCCGGTCTGGCAATGCAGGTCGAACAGGAAAAAGATATTGTTGTAGCACAACAGCAAAATATCATTGATACCATTTCCCGGATTAACAGCCAGTTTGAAAACGTTCATCATGCCGTCGATGAACTGGCAAATGGCAATAATAACAATTCCAAAGAGTGCGCCGATATTGCCGAGCATATGAATCATGTCAGTGATTTCTGCCGTCAGCTAAGTATTTCGATGAATGAAATCAATGATTTTGTAACAGAGCTAACCGAAAACAATGCAGAGGTCGTTTCCATTGCCTCTCAGACCAATTTACTGGCATTAAATGCATCCATTGAAGCGGCACGTGCCGGTGAAGCCGGACGCGGTTTTGCTGTTGTTGCGGATCAAATCAATAAACTTGCTGCCAATTCCCGTGAGACATCCACAAAGAGCGGCATCACACAGGAAAAAATCCTGGCATCCGTTACAAAGCTTTTAGAAGATTCAGACAATTTACTAAAAACAATTACGGACGTAGACAGTCGAACCAAAAATCTGGCATCCGTTGCAGAATCCATTGCCGAATCGGCTGAAATGATTCGCACCTCTACCGATGAAGTTAAGCACAACTTAGAAAAACTGGCAGAAAACTAATTGTTTTCTGCCAGTGTGCTTTTCCTGCCATCATTTTTTCTTTATTACATCTACTGCATTTTGATTTGCATCTTTAACATTTCATTACACTGTCTTGTGTATTTTAATTTGCATATTATATTTCTTTATGCCATCTAACACATCCTTACAACAACTGTCACCTTAAATTCATTTTCTTTTTGATTGACAAATATATCACCGTTCATATTTGTCATTAACTGCCTGCATATGTATAGTCCCAATCCGCTTCCCGGCTTATTTTGGACATTGGAGCCTCGGTAAAAGCTGTCAAAGACTTTCATGATTTCCTCTGCCATCATACCTTCTCCGGTGTTGGAAACCATGATCAGACAACACCCTTGATCTCTTTCAAATGAAATGGTAATACGCTCACCATCTCCATATTTCAAGGCATTTTCCATGATATTTTGCAAAACTTCCAAAATTCTGTCTTCATCACCTTTTAGCAGACAGTTTTTGTACTCCTGTATCTCTAATTTTGTTTTATGTAAACTAGTTTTATTTTCATATGTATCACGAAGTCTTTCGATAACATCAGCCAAATAGAAATCTTCTTCTTTCACACTCAAGTCCAGAAATTCTTCTCTGGATGCAGAAACAATATCCGTCACATACTTTTCAATCTCATCTACTTTGTCATTGATGGTAACAGCCGCCTGCATCCGCCGTTCTTCATCTTTATACAGGTTTTTGGACAATGCCTGGGCATTCAGCTTAATAACCGAAAGAGGCGTTTTGATATCATGTGTCAATGACAACAAAAGCAATTTCTTATCCCGGTGCATGGAAAGTTCCTTTTGCCTGCGATTCTCCAGATTTTCTCGGAGCATATTGATTCCCCAGATAAAACGACCGAAATATTTTGTCTGTTCTTCCGGAATCTCTATTGCTAAATTTCCCTTTGCTAACTCATACGGAATTTGTTCCAATTCGTGAAATGGTCTGATGATTTTGTTATCCATATAAAACAACACTATCAAAACCAACACCATGGCTATAATCATCACCATGTTACAGATTACTACTGTTTTTTTCATGTCATTCTTTCCCATATCATATTCAAACCGA
Source organism: Lachnospiraceae bacterium (assembly GCA_017626095.1). GTDB lineage: Bacteria > Bacillota > Clostridia > Lachnospirales > Lachnospiraceae > UBA2882. The sequence goes on along the minus strand of JAGAJL010000023.1, from coordinate 33,140 downwards.
TACAACGAACCGTTAATTTCACGAATACAATAGTCATATTTACCTGTTGAAGTAATCTCCTCTTCACTCTCGCAATGTACGATTCTTTTGACATAGTTACAGGTAGCTAACAGACTTTGTACATCCAATTCCATATCATGATTCTTTTCCATTTCTTTTTCCAAACGGAAGATTTCGACCATATAAGGTCTGCTGTCTTCACGATTTTGCTTTGAAAAAAGAAATATATTCATAACGGAAATGATTACCAGCATAATGAAAATTATGAAGACCGATTTTTTTCTATAACTCTGCAACTGATTCTCCTATCGTATTTTTTTCTTTATACTTTCATATTTATCTTGCTCAAAACGCCTTTACATTAGCCATTTATACAATGGTTAACTCCTTGTTTTCTTCAATTGTGTTCCCACGAAATTGAAAAAAGGAGTTTTTATTGATTTTTATTGTTTTCTAAGGCACAAATTTGTATCCGACACCCCAGACCGTCTGAAAATGCTGAGGGTTCTTAGAATCTTCTTCAAATTTAGAGCGCAACCACTTAATATGAACCGTCAACGTCTGTTGCTCAGATTCGCTGTCCATTCCCCAAATTTCACGGAACAGATAGTCTTTATCCATGACTTTTCCCGGATTCTCCATCAACAAAAGCAACAACTCATATTCTTTAATTGTAACATCAACCTTCGTCCCTTTATAGTATACGGCTTTACCCTGTTTATCAATCTTAATATCTCCATAGCAAAGTTCATCCATGCCATATCTTCTTTTAAAAATACCATCGATTTTAGCAAGCAAAATATCAATATCATAGGGCTTTTCAATGTAATCATCCGCACCATTCAGAATACCGTTCAATTTATCTTCTTTTGTATCTTTTGCAGAAACAATGATGACCGGCGTATTGCTTTCCTTGCGGATTTTATTCAGGATTACAAATCCGTCTTTTCCCGGCAGCATAATATCCAATATGACCAGTCTTGCCCCATATTTTTCAAAAAGACTGACTGCTTTTATCCCATCATTGACAACCGTGACAATATATCCCTTATCCTTTAAAAAATCTGCTAAAAGAGTCGCGATATCCTTATCATCTTCTACAATTAAAATATCTGTTTCCGTCATGCGTTTCTTTTCCTTTATGTTAATTATCAGTTTGGAAGTTTTCTCAATCGGTCGGCTTTCTCATGTTTTACGAATCTCTGAAAAGTATAACCTTTTGCCCTTGATATCATCTAACAACTTGTTTAAATTTCCATCTTATATTTACCAGCCAAGCTCCAAGAGCCAGTTATTGACCGCTCTCTCCCTGTCACGAATTTGGTCAGGCGATGTCATTTTTCCAAGTTCAAATTCTCCCTTGATATTACCGTCCACGATATACAAAACTTTTTGACACTTGGCCGCAACCTTCGAATCGTGTGTTACCATCATAATTGTAGTGCCCTCATTATTAATTTTCAAGAGTTCATCCAAAACCTCTTCGGAAGAGGAACGATTTAATGCCCCTGTCGGCTCATCTGCAAAAATCACTTTGGGATGATTGATCAAACTTCGACAAATACAGGCTCTTTGCAACTGTCCGCCGGAAACTTCGTGAATGTCATTATCTGCAATTTCAATAATTCCAAGTTTCCGCATAATATCCTGACCGCGCTTTGTGATTTCTTCCTTCGTTTCTTTCCGTTTGTTACTCTGCATGGCCGGCAACACGATGTTATCCAAAATCGTAAGATTTTTTAACATATACATCTGCTGAAAAATAAAGCCCATGTCATCTAATCTCAGCTTTGCCAGTTCCTTACTGCTAAGCTTTGTAATATCCTTTCCATCGAAAAGAATTTCACCACTGGTGGCATCATCCATTCCGGACACCGAATATAGCAAAGTGGATTTTCCGGAACCGGACGGTCCCATAATCGCTATCATATCGCCTTTCTTTACTTCAAAATTCACATTTCTCAATACATTATTCTGTCTTTTTTCAACAATATATGTTTTGCAAAGATCACTTACTTTTATCATCGTTTCCATTGAGTTCGTCTCCTTTTTTCAACTTTTAATAGTCAACATTTTTTTTATTCGATACCTGCTGTATCTCTGCAGCGAATGGTTCTTGTATACAATGCAGTCAAACCGGCTGCAAGGATGGTTACCGCTAAAATAATTCCGGGGAAGAGTAAACAAATCTGAAACAGATTGTACTCAAAACTCACCGAATTCATCCCCATCATTCCAAAGATCGGAGTGATTGCCAGATTTGTTACCGGCACAGACAGGATGACACCCAGAAATACTGCCGAAATACTGACAATTACAAAACGCATCACATGCCATTTGACAATATCGTTATCAGAAAAGCCAATTGCTTTTAGGATTGCAATTTCACCTTTTTCATCCGAGATAAAAGACCTCTCCATTAAGATGGCAACAAGAATTACCACAATGATTGTAATAATAAGTAGCAAATACTCCACCCCCTGCATGGTATCCACAACGCCAACACAATCCTCTGTATATTCAGCCGCATTAAAAACTTCATCGCAGTCAAAGATATCCTTCATTTCTTCCACTCTCTCATCAATAACCTGCTGTGTCGGATGATCTGTAAAATCAATTTGGAAGGACAGCATGGAAGAACTGTCTCCGGCATTTGTCATAACATCTTCATGAAGTCTGATGATTTCCCCCATCTGATTCATACTTTCAAAATATGCCGTGATCAGATAGTCATCTGTCTGATCCCCAATCGTAATTTTTAAGGTATCACCGATTTTTGCACCAATCTTTTGGGAAATCTGCTCCGTAATTGCAATTTCATGTTCATTCTGCGGTGCTTCCCCTTCATAATACACATAATCGGTTGTTTGGGTACGATACCCCTGCTGAAATCCCAATTTATATATTTCACCATCAAATTCCACTTTATATTTAAACTGCATCTCTACACTGGCTTTTGCGGGAATATCATGCTCAGCAAGCTCAGCCTCTATCTCATCCAAAGTATCGTACACCGTATCTTTCCCATTTCCACTCATACCGCCCATGGCTTTATATACATTGGTATAGTAAGCATCACTCGGCTTTCCGAACGTATAAACCAGCCGGTCACTCTTTAAGGTTTCTGTCGTGTTCACACACATGAATACCAGAATCGAGCAGATGGTAAATGCAAGAACAATGGTCAAATATCTTTTGGGATTACTCAAAATATCATTTATTGCCAGATAGGTGGTTGCATGCAGCTTACTCTTTGTCATCCGATATCCGTTTTTCTTTTTAAAGCGTTCACCGCTTTGTCCACTCCGAATGGCATCAATCGGCGAGTATTTTCTTATTTTTCCGGTACAAAAATACGCATACCAGACAATCAACAGCACAACTACCAAAACACTGCAGATATTGATTATAATGCCTTTGTCATTTCCCAATACCATATTTTCGCTGACGGACTTCATCATGATATTTCCGAAAGGAATACTTCCAAACAGTCCGAGAATTGCTCCAAATATTGCAATGGCCAGATATTTGACCACATAAATACTGCGGATTTTTGTATCGGTAATACCGATGGCTTTCATAACGCCAATTTCACGGAATTCTTCATTTAACGTAAAAGTAATGGTAAATTTCAATACCACAAACGCTACAATTATCAGACAGATGCTGACTACAATCAGTAAGCCTGCGATAACCATATCCATGACATAGCACATACGGATTAGGGAAATAGAGCCCTCAAATGCAATTCCGTCTATTTCACTTAGCACGGATGATAAAGCTTTTTCATCGCTTGTGGTAATATAACAAACCTCTCCTCTGTAATATTCTCTCAACAATTCATCTGCCTCAAGCAGTTCGTAATCTTCACGGCTGATTAAAAATCTCGGATTCCCCATAAAAGCAGATCCTAACATTGCATCTTTCAGACGTCCCGCAATTTCCCATGTTACTTTTACATTCCCATGTTCAACACTTATAGTATCTCCGACTTTCAAATCATTTTCTTTCATAAATCCGCCGGTTATGTAAACCTTTCCGTTTTCCACCGTCGATACCTCTTGATTATTTTCATCAAAAAAGTTTTCCTGCGCATCATCTAAACTTTGGATGAGTGCAGAATTCCGAACCTGCACCTTTTTTCCATTTGCCTTGAAATTGTCCTGCGAACCGAATATCACGGTTTCGATTCTGTACTCCTGCACACAGTCTTCCTTTGAAAGAACCTCATCCAGATTGCCAACTACATTTTGTCCCATGGTAATCAAATCATAATTACCGATATTTGCCTTTTCAAAGAAATATCCGGTACCATTTATGACCGTTATAATGTTGTTCACACTGCTGGCCACAAACATGGATGCCAGGATAACAAACATTAAAATGATGATGTTCATCGTCTTTTTGCGTTTTAAATCCTTTTTTAAAATATTTTTTATCATTGCATTTCTCCTGACTTCTGGTTTTCACCAAAAAATAATCAGCATTGGACATCGGCCTCATGCCCTCATGCTGATTATACAATACGAAATAAATTATTAAAGAATCCTTAAATACATTTAATGATGTTGGATTTTCAACTTTTATCAAAAATCTCCGGGAGATACTACAAGTGTAACCCTCCGTACTTTTCTTCCCTCTTCTGAGGTATTCATCATATATTTCTGCAACAGTTTTCCATACTCCAATGCGAATTCCGTCATTTCCGCATCCGTCAACATCAAAGAAGCAGAACCGATCGTCAGCATATCTCTTTGCGGATCCGGATCTTCTTTTGCAAAATAACGATAAAACTCTCCCTGCAGCCCCATCAATGCCTGTTGGATCAGCTGATTGACTTCTTCTTTCGAATCACATGACTGATCTGCCTCTTTCATACAAAAAGTTCTCTCTACAGATCCCCTCTTATTTTCTTCTCGTACCACCTGTATGACACCGGCATCCAAAAGTACCTTGATATGTCGATACAGACTTGCCCTCGGTACATCGGAAAGGATTTTCCCAATCTCAGAAGAAGTCGCCTCCCCCTTTCCGATAATAACCTGAAGAATTCTCTGACGAACCGAATTCATACAGGCATCCATGTAATCCTTTTTCATATCATTCTCTTCCTTTAGCTTTAAAGTCAGCCGGAATTTCTTTTTCAGACATCCCCTTTAAAGCACACATAATAATATTAATTTAGAAACCAAATGCAATCCAAAATGTCCCAGCATTGCATACTGAATTCCATATTTACGATACCAACGGCCAAAAAACAGACCAAATCCACCGTTCAATAAGAAACAACGAAAGAGAATCAGTCCGTTTATTTCCCCAAAAAACATTTGCGTAGCCGGCAGATGTCCGATTGCAAACATAAAGGCCGCCGCTACATTTGCAGTGATAAAAATCCAAGCCGGAATGTCTGCTTTTTCTTTTTTGCGGGCAAAAATCATGACCAGAACAAATGCGATCAGGCTCATAAAAAACCAACGCATCAATACTTCTTCAATCACACCGCCATATGTCAATGAAGCGATAAAATACGATAAACTAATCCCTTTTTCATAATCCTGAGCAACCTCGGGAATCATGCTTCCAAAGATAAAATAGTCCGATGCAAAAAGAACACCGAGTATCAAAATTGCCGGCACAACTTTTTTTAAGACTTTTACCTCGAATTTAAATGATTTTAAAAGCCCGAGACGATCTACCAGAAAATAGCCCACAATCCACGCTACCATGGCATAGACAACTGACTGCATCGTCGCAACAGCAACAAAAGCTTCCAAGCTACCCAGCTGCACTTTAGCTGTTTCTATCAACTCCGGATCCGTATGCTGCAACATATAAAGACCAGTTGTGATTCCACCGATTATCGCAATCGGAAGAATGCAAAGAGCAGATACTAAAATTGATTTCCATTTCACCATATACTTATTCATACTGTTTCCTCCATCTTTAATCTCATTTTTGAGACTGGTTATTTTTAGATTAATCTCATTTTTGAGATTTGTCAAGATGAACAATCTCACTTTTGAGATTCGTATGTCGTCCTTACAGGTAATTATATATATTTACCGCCTCATACTTAAGCTTTTGGTCTTTCTAAGCGACATGCTCACAAAGTATTCATTAAATGCCCGGTTTCAATAACTCAGACTACGTCTTCAAACAGTTGAAACCGGGCATTCCTTTTTGTTCGCTATGCCGCTAAGAAAGACTCAAAACCCAGTAAAATCCGGCGGGTAAATATATATAATTACCTGTAAGGACGACGCGCTATATCCCAAAAATTACGAGAACAACAAGTAAGAAACAGCAAAAGTATTCGACATATCAATTAATCTATTTTTATATTTTTTCTGTTGATTCGCTTGTATACACTCTCCCGAAGCAATGTATAAAAAACAGCCACCAACGGAATAAAGAAAATCATTCCCAACAATCCAAACAATTTTCCTCCAATGATAACTGCCATCAGCGTCCACAATGGTGAAAGGCCTACCGAACTACCGACAACCTGCGGATAAATAAACTGGTTTTCAATAAATTGCACAACCTGATAAACGATGAAACACACAATTGCCTGTATCGGATTGACAATCAAAGTCAATAAAACGACAATACCACATGAGAAAAAGGCTCCAATGTAGGGAATAAACGAGCATACTGCCGTAAGCATGCCAACCAGACCTGCATAAGGCAACCGGGAAATCAGAAATGCAATAAACATTAAAGTTCCCAAAATCAATGCTTCCACAAACTGTCCGGACAAGAATTTTGTATATACCGTTCGAATCATACCGGCAACATAAACAATTTTATCGGCTATTTCTTTTTTTAGATAAGCATATAACACTTTTTTGGTATGTCGTTCCAAATCCTTTCTGCTTACCAGAACATAAAACATGACAACAATTGAAATGGCTCCCGTGGTAATCACGGAAATGGTAGAAGCTGCAGTTCCTGCGAGTTTATCTATCACAACTCCCGCTCCGCTTAAAAACTTCGTAACAATATTTGCTAAATTCAGATTTTCCAGCCAATCCGTTACCGGAGTCGTATCAATATTATAACTTCTCAATACCGCAGCCCATTCCGGCCATTTCTCTTTTAACATATAGCCTATACTTTTGACCGAATCAACAATTTGCGGAATCGCAACTGTTCCGACCAGAACACCCACGAGAATAATCAGGCAAATGGTTAAAATCAGGCTCAGAAAATCCAAAACCTTATCACCAGGCTTAAGCCTTGTGCGCGAAAAAGCTTTTATCAGAATTCTTTTAATTCCATTCATCGGAACAGACAATATAAAAGCAAGAATCACGCCTATCAAAAGCGGAAAGAAAATCCCTACTATATTTTCCAAAAAGGAAAGGACCTCTTTCAAATTCATAACGGCGGCAAACAGAATAATCCCGAATGCAACCAATAAAAAATTCTGTTTCATTTTCTTATCCATAAAAACACCCCTTGTTTGCAATCATATTCTGATAATAGCACGTTATTCATTGTATGACAAATCATGGGTGCATTGATTCCAAATTCACGGTGTCACTGATGCAAAAATTGCCGTGCCAATGATGCAAAATTACCGTACTATTAATGCAAACAAGCTACTGAAAAACGACGAAAATGCAATAATAATGTTCTTCTCCTTAGCACGATGCCACAGGTTCCAAGCTTTGCATCCATTTTCTTTTGGAAAACACAACAACCGATATGACAAAACGGATGCATTCTTCCACAGAAAGAATAAAATAAACATATGGAATAGAAAGATTCAAAACAAATGCCGCAAATAATCCTAACCAGACACCAAATCCCCATGTTCCAATCAGATCTATGAACATGACATATTTGGTCTTTCCGCCGCTTCGCATAATTCCACCACCTAAAATCATATTTACCACTTTGAATGGTGCAATCAGGGCATAAGCAACCATAATCTGACTTGTCAATTGCTTCACATTGGAATCTACCTGATAAATTTCAACATAGACAGATCTGGTCAAAATGATTACGACAGATAACATGGCAGCGCCGGCAATTCCATATAAAATTAACTTTTTTGATGCCTGATAAGCCTCTTCATATTCCTTATTTCCAAGCTTCTTTCCAACGATGATTCCTGCTGCCTGAGAAAGCCCGCAGAGTGCTCCGATCATTAATCCCTGTATGGGATTGAGCAGTGTCATCGCAGCACTGGCAGCCGTTCCCATATGCCCATATATCATTGCATATACATTTTCTCCAAGACTCCATAAAACTTCACATACCAGAATGGGTAATAACATAGATCCATACTGTTTCCAGTTAAACTGAGAATACATGCGTTTTTCTTTGATTGCCAGAGACAATGTCCCTGTCAGTTTTCGAATCATAAAAAGCATAATAAAAAAGTTCATAAACTGTGCAATCACGGTTGCAATCGCTGCACCATTTACTCCCATTGCAGGCATACCGCATTTTCCGAATATCAGCACATAATTCAATCCGGTATTGATGATTGCCGAAACGATGCTGGCATATAAAGGAATTCGCGCTTTTTCCATACAACGAAATAACGTGGAAAGCAGGGTAGCTCCTGCCATAGGAAGAAAGGTTCCTGCTATAATCGCAAGGTAAGCAGCAGCTACCTGCCTTGTTGCATGATCTTTAGTATAAAGCCCCATAACAGTTGTCGGTAACAGAATGGACAATACCGTAAAAAGCCCCGCAATCACAAGAGAAAACAACATATTAATATAAAAACTTCTTCTGACTTCCGGACTGTTTTTCTGTCCCAGATACTGCGAAATCATAATACCCGCAACTGCTCCTATAGCGGCAACCACAACCGAAACAATACTGGAAAATTTTCCGGCCAGACCAACACCGGCAACACTGACACTGCCAAGCTGACCAATCATAATCTGATCCACGATACCAAAAGATGCCTGAAGCATGGACTGCAAAGCTACCGGAAATGCCAGATTAAATACAGAAATAAAAAAAGACGATTTATGTTTCATAAACTTGCACCTCCAAAAATATCTTTCTATGCTTTCATTGTAGGCATGAAAGCTGATAATTTCAAAGGTTAAACGCATAACCTAAAACAAAAAAATCGTCTGTATTTTGTGCAATTTAACAACTTTCTTTTCGGATTTGTGTTCCCACTATATATCTTCGCCGTCTCGTACTTCGGTTTCTAGTCTTTCTAAGCTCCATGCTCACAAAATATCATTAAATGACCTGTTTCAAAACTCAGACTTCGTCTTCAAACAGTTGAAACCGGTCATTATTTTGTTCGCTCATGGAGCTAAGAAAGACACGAAACCTCGTAAAAGTCGACGACAAAGATATATAGTGGGAACACAAATCCGAAAAAGGAATTTACTAAGTCATATTTACAATTATTTATACTGTCTACAACTAGCGCGTTCAATTAACTGCACCGGCAGCCGTATGGTCGTTCCAACATCCCCGTTTTCTTTCAATTCATAAAGCTTTTCAATCGCAGTTTTAGCCCGTAATGCTCCATCCTGTCTGACGGTGGTAAGTGTCGGCGTAATCATCTCGCACATGGGAATATCATCAAAACCGACGACGGAAATATCATCCGGAACAGAGATACCCTGTTCATTAATAAAGTGTATAAAGTCAATAGCATAATAATCGGAAACCGCAAATACCGCAGAAACAAGACGAAAATCGTCCAGATGTTTCCGATAATGCTCCCATCTTTCACTTTTGGTCATCGGAACCACCATAACTTCTGTATGTTCTGCCCCAAACCCCTTTTTGAATCCTTCCATTCGCTCTAAATCAACACCGATGATATTATCGGAAATGCATAAGGCATTTTTATGTCCATTTCTTTTGAACATCTCTCCCACCTGCAATCCTCCGTCAAAGTTGTCGATGGTAATATCCACGATACGTTCTGTTTTATCACAGAAACCATCATACACGACGAAAGGAATCCGCATATGATTTCTCAAATACATGTAATCCTGATAACAAAAGCCGATCACTACCAGACCATCCATATTCCACATAGATGCAAACTGAATGATTTCCTCCGGATTTTTTGCCTTTTTTACCATCATAAACAGTCCACGCGCTTCGATTTCTTCCGATAAGCAATTCAAAGATGAGGCAATGAATGCATCATCCAACACATGGTGCTCATATTTTTCATGATCATTTACAAAAATGCCGATGATTTTGGAAGAATTCTGCGCCAGAAGAATTCCCGCCATACTCGGAATATACTGTCGCTCTTCCAGCAATGCCTGCACACGCTTAACCGTCTCATCCGATATCTTTGCAGTTTTTCCATGTATTACATTTGATACGGTTGCAGTACTAAGCCCCAGCTCTTCTGCAATGTCACTGATTCTCACTCGTTGTTGTTCCATATGTGTGTATCCTTTTTATTCTCTTTGTTTCTTTTAAGCTTGACCACTGTTTTCCATTACATTACAACCTTACAAATAGAAACCGACAGGATATAATTGGCTTGCTCACCTCTTACCACGACATTTTAGCTTAGCCATAAATTTTGATTATGCATCCTCAGCCACTTTCACTTCAAATTCCTCTACCGGCATCGGTTTTGCAAAATAATATCCCTGAATCAGGTCACACTCATTTTCTGCAAGAAAATCCACCTGCTCTCTTGTCTCGATCCCCTCTGCCACGATACGCATGTTCAGTTTCTTAGCAAGACTGATGGCGTCACTGACAATCACTTTTCCTTTTCCTTCTTCGTCATTTCCTCTAAAGAATTCTGCATCCAGTTTTACCACATCAATTGGTAATTCTTTCAGGGAATTTAAAGAAGAATAACCTGCACCAAAGTCATCCATGGATACCGCAAAACCATAATCTTTCATCTTATTTACGATACCGATTAACGTCTCTTTGTCATCAAAGAATGCACTCTCCGTCAATTCCAGTTCAATGGCTTCGTGTGGAACTTTGTAGCTGTCTACAATCTCACAAATGTGTTCCGCCAGGTTTTCTCTTGTAAAATGTGCTCTGGATACATTGACAGAAATGGGGACAATCTTTTTACCCTCTGCAATCCATTTTGCTTGTAATTTTGCAACTTCTGCAATCATATAATCATCCAGTTTTGTTATAAAACCATTTCTCTCAAATATCGGAATGAACTTATATGGTGCAATCAATCCTTCCGTAGGATGAACCCACCTTACCAAAGCCTCTGCTGCCGCCAGCTTTTCATCATCGACTGAATACTTGGGCTGGAGATACACTTTGTATTCATGGTTTATCAAAGCTCTCTCCATATCATTTTCCACTTTTCTCTCCCAGAGAAGTTCTTCCTTCATCTGCTGCGTAAAGAAACTCACATTTTCATTATGCGTATCTTCAATCTTAGCCCTTGCTATCGTCGCTCTGTTATAGGCTTCGGACGGTTCCATAATTTCTCCATCAAGAATATTAATTCCCGCCTTAAAATAAAGTTTGATATTCGGTCTTTTCGCATCCAACAAGCCCATTATTTTTTCAATTCGTTCGACCAGTTGCCCCTCATTCTCATAGCAGATTAACAATCCGAAATCACACATTTCGTGCCTTGCAAATGTTTCTTTTTTCGTAATATTCCTTCGAATGACATCATAAAAATCACCAACGAGTGCCCTGCCTTCCTTGTCTCCATAGCACGAACAATAATTTCTGTATTTTTCCATCCGTATATGAACCATGGCAGCCTTCACGTTTTTGCGCCTGTACTTTTTCATTTTTTTCGATGCTTCCCCGAGGAAATAATACCAGTTTTTACCACCTGTCTCTTTATCTGCATAATATAACTTCAACAATCTTCTCTGACTTCTCACAAATCTGATAAACATGAAAATCACAAATATCAAATAAATGAAACAGATTAAACTGATACTTACACATACCAGTTCCACAAGAATTACATCCTGCACTATGATATGAAGATTTAATGCAACATATGTAACCGTGCCATCATCATTTTTAAAACCATAATAGCAAGTCTGCTCGAATACAGACATATTCATAACTTCATTAAAGTCCGCATTTTCACCCATTTCATCTGATAATTCAATGGATTTAAATAACGTTTTCTGTATAAACGCCAAATTCCCGGATGCGAATTTATCAAAATATGCATTTTCTGCAGTATCCAGATAAATCGTATAATTTTCCAGCTCCTCATCATATAGCTCAATAAAACCAGAGTAATCCATAGCATCTGTCTTTAAATCAGATATTTCTTCACCACATTGATATAGAACCGTTTCACCGTCTGAAACCGTCACACCTGTTACATCATTTACCACAGCCGAATAATTGGAAAAGGCATCGTCCAGAGCAGATTTGTCATCCAAATCTATCTCTTTTATCTGACTATAGAATCCTTGCGCCCACTTGTATCCCTGACTAATCTTACCTCTTGTCAAATTGTCAAAAAGTGCACCTGCAAGAAGCGATATGGCCACACCAACAATAAAAACCACGATAATTAAAATAATAATCAATGGATATACGTGTATTTTCTTTAATTTATCCGGATTATACTTTTTCATATTCTTTCATCCTTTTTTGTCTTGATAAAATTATTGTAATCCGAAGTGACTTTCTATGCAACTAACGATCTTATTTTAAAACTCCCTTTTCCGGATTTATATTCCCTGAAAAAGAAAGTTATAAAAACAGTTTGACAATTTCCTTTGCCCACGAAAAATAGTTGGGCACAACCTCATCAAGAGATTGCTTTGTAACCGCAATGTCCTGAGCAGAAAGCTCGCCAATTTTTTGAAATACGCTTCCAATTGCCTGACTGTCACCTAAGGCAACCATCGCCCGGGCATTATCGCCAAAAGCAAAATATTTCCCGCAAGCTAAGGCACCTATGGAAAATTCACCGACTGCAATTGCACCAACTGATATAATTCCCAAACTGATTGCTCCAGCCGCAAATATGCCGATAGAAAAGCAACCTGCCGATAAGACTCCGAGAGCAAACAATCCAATTGAAAGCAATCCAAGTGAAAGCATGCCGAGCGATAATACTCCTATGGACAACATTCCCAAAGATACAATTCCCTGCGCTTTTAGTCCGATTGCAATAACTCCTCGGGCATTCAAGCCAACAGCAACGAATCCTTGTGCCCTTCTGCCAATATGCCATAAAGGCATACCCCATACTGTTTTTTCACTCTTTCTTTCCCGCAGATACCTTTTTAGAAATGAAGTTTCCTCATAATTATGCTCTCTGTTATCCTGATTACCGTTATCTGTTTCTACTGTATCTTTCAGCAGATAATCCAATGAACAGTTAAACAGTTCGCTCATCCGTATTAACTTATCAGTCTCAGGATATGTAATATTACTCTCCCATTTGCTGATTGCCTGTCTGGATACTCCCAAAATACCGGCAAGTTGCTCTTGTGTGTAATTATTTTCTTTTCTAAGTATTGCTAACTTATCGCCTAATGTCATAGTGCGTCCTCCAATCTGAACAATTTGTTCCTGCATACAATACCAATTTGATGTCCCAAAGACCACCAACAACCGGGTTCTAAATGTAAACTACAGGTTGCATTGCCGATTTTATACACATATTCTATGGAAAAACGCACATTTTTTCAACTTGGTCAACCACTATTTTTTTAACTGTTTCTTTTTACGAGAATTAATCCGTTCCTGTTCCCTGATGACATCCGGTAAAACAGGCATATCCAACTGATAAAATCCTTCTCTATGATATTCCTCTTTGCTCATGACCGGATTAAATCCTTCCGCATACAAATCAGATATGGTATAGGTATGCCCGGCTTCTTCCAATCCTTTTACAAATGAGTTTTTCACCTCGCTTGTAAAACTGTTTTCACTTGGATGACAATATACTACTAAAACATTCATCGCTTTCTCCCTTATTATTACTCTGTTTACTTGCTTTTCACAGAGCATTTCCGGCTCATCCTTTATACTTTGCCCAGCAAGCATACTCTAAACAGTAATTTCGATTTGATTTCCTTCGTCGCCCATTATACAACTCTCATAATATCCGTCACCGGTTGTCCTGGGTCCGCTAACAACAGGATATCCATCCCTTTTTAGCCTATCTGTAAGAACATCTACTGCTTCTTTACTTCCCAGACGAAATGCAATGTGTATATATCCCGTCTCTACTAATTGTTTTTCTCTATCCGACAAATCCGGTTTATTCATAATTTCCAATCTTGCCCCATCATCAAAAGATAAAAAATAGGAAGAAAAACCTGTCTCTTTATTGTGATATTTCTCATTGGATATGGCATTGAAATACTTCACAAAAAATTCTCTTGTTTTTTCTAAGTCATTAACAAACATTGCAACATGCTCAATATGCATACTTTCCTCCTGAAATACTATTCTTAACACGGCTTGGTAAAATATATTCCTCAAAAATCATAGGCCGTATCTGTTAAATTGTACTGTTTGAACTTTTCTGTTTCATTCATATGTATTTTTCCCGACTCAAATACCATTTCCGGCATAAAGCCTACCACTTCTTTCTACCTGTCATACCAAATCGACCACATTTCATCTTTTGGACCTACAACTTCTCCTTGCTCGTCATACCAAACTGGCCTCATTTCATCTTTTGGGCCTACAGCTTCTCCTTGCTCGTCATACCAAACTGACCTCATTTCATCTTTTGGGCCTACAGCTTCTTCCAGTATGTCAGTCCAAATCGACTTCATTTCTCGCTTTGGACCTACATATCTCAATCTATGTGATATATCCATATATCAGTCCAGAAGTTCATTAGATTTCATCTTTATCCTTCAAAAATAATTCTATATATAATCTCTGAAACTATATAATTTAAAAGTAGCATTTACTGGGCTTTCTGCCGTTTTAGAATTAACATTGCAAAGGACGTTTCTCATGTATTCAACTTGAATTCCTATGTATTTACTTCTTATTTCTCTGATAAAATTCTTTTAAATCAGCCTTCACTTCATCCGACAACATTGTTTTCTTTATTCCTTCAATTGCACCTTCAAGTGCCATCAGACGATGAATGCACGCCGATTCGTCAATTTCCTGTATCTTTAACCAAGCTTCTTTGGCACCAATGTCCTTTAATTCATCAACAGTCTGTATACCAACCAAAACAAGTTGTTCTTCCACTGTTTTTCCTATATTAGGTAGTTTTGATAATTCTCCCATAAATATTTCCCCTTCTAAAACTACGCATTTCTACTAGCTGCGTAGCGAAATGCAAATGGAACCTCATCATTAAATTTGGAGTAATTTATCTATTTTATTGTCATTCTACAATTCATGGTAATATGGACATATATCTTCATAATGACCATCCTTCATCCTAAATCCACCCGGAATTGTGCCCAGTTGCTTAAAGCCAAGACGCTCATATAAATGACGAGCATGAACATTCGTAGCCACAACCGCATTAAATTGAAGGATTCTAAATCCTTTTTCTTTACCTTGTATGAGACAATCTTTAACAAGCTTTTCTCCTATATGCATTCCTCTCGAATCGGAACTAACAGCGTAACTTGCATTACAAATATGACTACATCTGCCAACATTATTGGGATGCAGAATATACAATCCATATATTTTTCCTTCCGTATCCTCAGCCACCCCACAGTATGTCTGTGAATCGAAAAACTCCTTCCCTGAATTCTCATCAAGAATTTCTTCCTGTGGAAAAGCAATACCTTCTTCAACAATTTCGTTCCAGATTTGAACCATATCTTTCATATCATCTTGTTTATATTTCCTTATAGTAACGATCATTATTATCTGCCTCCATAAACTTCTTCTATTGCTCTAAGAAATATGAATCTACCTTTTCTACAAAGATATTCCAATCATCCGGATATCCATATTCCCGACAACCGTCTATTGTGACTGTGGTACAATCGCCCGGATCTTCATCACTATTATGAATTAAAATAGAATAAGAAGCATTACCCTTGCATCCCGTGATAACACACAGCAAAATAAGAACCATTGCTATATTTATTACTCTTTTCATCATATTTCCTCGTCCTAACATATTTCCTTGTTCCCCGTTTCCCTCAATATCTGTGCTTATTGTCCCCAAAAATATCCTTCATCCGAATTCCCGGAAAGATTCAGTTTGTACTTATTTCCCCAAAATAAATCAGCGTACACCTCTCCCTGAACTTCATCCATATTTCCATCAGAATCCATGACATGAAGTCGTATGGTTGCCTTCGAACCATCTTGGATTTCTTTTGCAAAGTCTTCCGGAATTAACTGAAAACTCACATTTTGACCGCTTTGCAATGCACGATTGTCCGCTTCACACATAGACTGATGTGCGGATATATTTTCACACTCTACATCTATGAGTATACCATAGACTGCATCGTCTGCGTAGTTGACAACGGTAAATTCGAGCACTTCTTTTGTTTGACCACGATTTGAAAAATCGACCTGTGCATTGGATTCAACTGATGCGCCTCCAAAAACAACATTCGACAGCTCCGTTTTTCTGACTAATGCTTCCAGTAAGTTGATATCTGTTCCGACACTCTTAATCTCTACACCTGCAAATTCTGATGCATCAGAGCTTGTGACAGAAAGTGTTTTTGTTTTGCCATCTATTTTATATTCAAATACAACTTCATTCAGATTTCCAATCTGCGCAAGATAAATATAAGCATACATCTTTAATCTTTCTTCAAATGCTTCCTGTCTGTCTGAAGAAAAATCATTTTCAAAAATCATTTTCCAGACATAAGGTTCCTCTGATGTCTGAAGTTCATTTGTAAAACCTCCCGTATAAGCAGTCATATTTAATGCATTTACGATTTTCCCATTAGATGGCATGTTCCCAATATACGGATTATAGACTGCATACAGAGCAGAAGTAAGTGGTGAAATCGCCTCCCCGTTTGCCCAGATAAGCCGGTCACCGATCCATACCTGACGAATCTTTTCGGATGCAACATATGTCTGATTTGCCGTCGTCTTATAGAAAAAGCTCTTTGGCACACAGCGAACCGATATTTCTACCACCCCTTCTGCTTCACTGATATCAATCTTTTGTATTCCCTGCTCGGAAGTGGTATTTACTGCAACCGACAATTCTGCATCGAAAACATCAAGATTGTACGCAAGATAATCTGTATTCATATATTGTCCTCTGTTTTTGTTCTTTTTCTGTTTGAAATACTGCTTTGTAAGTATTGTCCTTTGCAGATAACGGATCTACAAATACGATTCCTCTAACCCTATCCGGATACATTCTGGCAAATTGCTGTGCATATAGACCACCCTGTGAATGCGCCAAAATGATAATGCTACTTTGACATTTCAAATCCTGTAGCAAAGTATGTAGCTCTACCGCAATATTTTTGGGTGTACGCGGCTTGGATATATTTCTGCCACGTTCATATAACAGAACTGTAAATTGTTTTGACAGGCACTCCGCGATATGCCACCATTCACCTGCAACTGCTCCAAGCCCCATCTCAATAACCAAATCAATATTTCCTTCGCCAAATATGCGATAGGATATGTCCTGTCCATCTATCTCTTTTTTATCCAATAATAAACTTTTTTCCATAACCCATACCAATCTTTCCTGATATCATTCCATTATTTTTTGCACACTCTGCTTCTTTCAAAGATATCGGCAAGTGTTTCATATTCTTCTTCGGGAAACAAATTCATAAATTTCTCTAAAAATAGTTTTTCATACAACTCATGTTCCTGATTTACCTTTTTACCTAAATCCGTCAACAACAATAACTGCTCCCGACCATCCTCTTCGTTCTGTTCTCTAATTAAATATCCCCTCTTTACCAACCTGCTTACAGCCGTAACAACAGTTGTCTTTGGCAAACTCAATCTGACACTAATCTGTTTGGCTGTTTCACGCGCATGCTCCTCAAGCGATGCTAAAATCGATATATCATTGTTGCATAAAGAGAGAAAATCCTTGTATTCCCCTGATGAAAATATCTCCTGATTTATTTCTGCCAAATCATGCATTAGTCTTTTTAAATATACTTCCAACCTTTTGTTTTTTTCCACTTAACCATACCTCCCTTTTGATAGAACGATACTCGTTCTATCATAGTATAAATTATCCTGCCATATGTCAAGTTGCACTTCCCTTATACATAACAAAAGCTCCAGTCTGCAAAAATTATATCAAACGTATAATCGATGCTACCGAATTGCCTTAACTATTTCTTTCTCATGACTATTTGTGAATTCACTTAATTTGTAAGATCTTATCCTCTGATTTATTAATATCGGAATAACAAACCCGGTTTTTGATAAAACGGATAATCGGTTAATGATTGTTTTATTCGTTACTTTTAATTCTTTACTTACTTCTATTGGTGTAAATTCTCTCTTGTATTTTTTAATCAAAAGCAATAGCAGTTCTTTTTCTTTTCCCTTAAGATATGAGAGGCTTCCTTCGACATTTTCTGCATTTGTACTTTGTTGCAAGTCGCATACCTTACTTGAATACAACTGAACCATTCTTAGGAAATAGTTTATCCAGATTTCTGGATGTGGTGGATTCTCACGTCCTGAATAATACAAGGCGGGCAATCCCATCTGAATAGAATCATAATATTCATCAATATCATATGCAAAATATTCTTCTAACGACCCGATTCCATTAAATCCATATCCATTTATATCCATGATATAGCCAGATAATAATCTTGCAGTTCTCCCATTACCATCTTCAAACGGATGTATCGTGACTAATTGATAATGAACTATGGCGGCTACAATTAAAGGATGATCATCGGTTGTGTTTACATATTCAACCAATTCGTCTATTAATTCCGGAATATCACAATACTCAGGTGGAATATATTCTGGTTTACCGGTTTTAGAATCATACACAGCAAAAAGAACTCCGGGTGGCATTGGACCTCTAAATCCGATTTTTTCCTTTGAAGCCCCTTTTTCTACCAGCTTCTGTACATCAAGAATCAACTTCTTGGAAAACAATTCATTTTGTTTTGCCTTTTCTTCCAAATAGTTTAGCGCAAGGAAATAGTTTCTTACTTCCTGTTCCGGCTTAAGAAAATGTTTTCTTTCATCACTTTCTATTACTTCGTCAACCTGTTTTTCTGATAAAGGATTACCTTCAATTTTATTTGAAGCATAGGAACTTTTTTTCTTAGAATTCTTACGAAGTATATTTGTAATATTTGAAGATAATTTCACAGATGAAACTTTGTATCTATTTTTGTCAATCTCGGTTATATATTTTAATATTTGATTAGATAATGTAACTTTAATCATAATATGCACATCCTTTCAAATACTATTATATCCAAAAGACCTTATAATTACCATTAAATTTTCACTATTTTTTCACTATTTTCCAATATCTTCAGATAAAAAATCAGGATTTCTAAATGCTATTGCAGCTTTCACTCTCTATCTTCTTAACAGGGTGTCTGATTACCGTTTTCCACTTCTGTGGTAACAGACAGTAACCATACACATACCAGCTACTCCACTTAAAGATTAAAAAATATGGTTCGATCTTTCTTGTGCTGTCCCCGCTTGGTGCATAATAATGAAAGCCCAGTATTCTTCTTTCTTCTATCGCATTTTGAATCATCTCAATCTTCGGAGACAAAGAATCCTTGTACCAGGAAGAAAGATCAATCAATATAGATTCACTGCCGCTTATGTATTCAGAAGAACCCGATTTGATTTTCTCCATAAGCTGCCCATAATAGTGACTGCCGCTTACGCTGTCAAGACTTCGAAGTCCTGCCAATATCATCTGCATATCTTTGGATGTCAGTAAAGTTCTATCCATCCGATATCCATCCATAATACTGATTCCTCCACCGGTCCCCTGTGTGGTAGTGATGGGAATTCCCGCTTTGCATAAATTCTCAATATCTCTGTTAATCGTCCTTCTTGAAACCTCAAACTTTTCTGCAAGCTCAGGTGCCGTAACTTTTTCTTTCTGTAATAATACAGAAAGAATCCCGATGAGTCTGTCTATCTTCATGCTATTATTCACTTCCTGCCTTATCATAACATTTCAAACACGACAACTATATGTCATGTTTATTGTAGCATCGTTAATTGAATTTTTAAATGACTGTCTGTTTTCTTTTTCAAACCTGAAAATGATAATCGTTATGATCTATAAAAAAAAGGAATGCAACATCCAATCTGACCCGGATATATTATTTGCATAGTCTAAAAAAAGAAAAAGACCGCATACCTCAAACAGATATACAGTCAATTTTTAATATATCGTTATTTTTCTGATTTCAACGGAAAACAGATATCAATTTCCATATAGCCATCTTCTCTTACCATACGATAAATATCCAGAATCGGTCTTTCATCCAACTGATTTTTAGTCTTTGACAGCCATCTGCAAAATATCTCCTGATAGACCATAAACAAAAACTGCGGATATCCCTTAAAATGATATACGGCATACTTTCCACCATCAAAGTTTTGAGTAAGAATATCCGGATTCTCCTTCAAAACCGGATGTTTGGGCGAAATCGTCTGACACAACTCATACATACAGTGATCTTCGTCTGTAATGGACGGATCATCGATGGTACACTCAATATAGGTGGTGTCTTTGGTTGCCAGATGTTGATATTTTTCTATAAATGCACACCATTCTTTGGGTAAATCATGATAATTCCCCTTTTTCCTTTCAAAAATAACAGTAAAACCTTCAAGCCATTCAACGGTAATCAGTTCCTCTGTATCTTCTAATTCATCCAAAGATATCCCATTTGAAAAAGAACTCTCTATCACAATCTGTTCACTGTTTTTCCGAAAATCAGCCGGTGAAATATCCAAATGTTTCTTAAATGCCGTGGCAAAATTTGACGAAGAATATCCGTATTCTCCGCCAATCTCTGTGATGCTTTTCTCTTTCTCAACTTTCAGTCGCCATGCGCTTCTCTCCAGACGCACCCGCTTAATAAATTGATACAAGGCCTCATCGGTATCCTCTTTAAACATACGAGTCAGATGATATTTTGAATATGCACAATGACGTGCCACGTCATCCACAGTGATATCCTCTTCGATATGGTCAAAGATATAGCTGATTGCCTTATTGATGACCGCACTCCGTATGGGCGTGCCTTCTCTATCTTCCATCTAACCTACCTCTTGTAATCTATTTTTTTGTTTTCTGAGCAGATATACAGAAACAACAGCCGTCAACGTTTCTGTACATGGTGCTGCCATCCATACTCCGGTCATTCCGAATATCGCCGAAAGCGCCAAAGTAAACCCTAATAGTAGTACAATCCCTCTCAATGCAGATATAAGCGCAGATGATTTTGCGTCGCCACAACTTGTAAAATACATAGAATTAATCACATCATCTGCAAACCATCTCCATGGGCATTTAGAAAGACTGTTTTTTGAAAGCCAAAACGATCGAGCGATTCAAGAATGTCACTTACGGAATCAACAATAATTTCTAAGGACGAAGTAAATGTTCCTGCAAACTGCCTTGTCATTGCCTGGGTTCCACCAAAATAAAATGGCGGAGCAACAACGCACTTTCCCCCTTCTGCTTCAAAATACCTTTTTATCTCCAGAGCCTGATTCAGAGCTGCAAAAATATCTGTACCAAGCGGAAGATGCGGCCCGTGTGCCTCCACAACCCCAACAGGGAAAAGAACTATGGCATGATCCTTTACCGCTTCTTCTACCTCCTCGTATGTCATTCCCATCATTGTGTTATTCAGACATTCAAAATTATATTTCATCATATTCCCTCTATTTGAAGTAATCTATCTCCATAATCCAGTCACTTTGCGACTACTAAATTTCGTACTTACTTTTTCACTGAGCGATATATCACATAACGGTAATGGGGCATATCAACACCTCTGTAATGTTTTGTCCAAGTATCCGCGATTGTCATACCATTTCTTATTGCTACATTTTGAGAAGCTATATTGGTATCTCTGATAATAGAACAGACTTCATCTGCTTTTAATATTTCAAAAGCATATTTTTTACATGCCATTGCTGCTTCAGTGGCATACCCTTTATGCCAATATGATCGCTCAAAAAGATAACCTATCTCGAGCACTTCCTCATCTTTCCACGGTTGCATTGTAAGTCCGCATTGTCCTATCATCGTATCAGTTTCTTTCAGAATAACTGCCCATAAACCAAAGTTCCATTTTTGATAACGGGAAATTTGTCTGTCTAACCATTCCTGAACTTCAATATCACTGAATGCGCCCTCATATGCATACATCGTATTTTCATCCTGCAAGATTTTGCATAACGAATCATAATCCGATTGGTTCATCTTGCGCAAATATAATCTTTCTGTTTCAAGTATCATATTTTCCTCCAGAAACTTATCCCTATTAACTGAAATTTATCTTTTCTTATATGTCACCACAATTCCAACCACCGAAGTCAAAAAAAACAATCGGTGCGAGTCTTACAAACAAGAATTCAAACCCATGCAGTATTGTTCCTGCCACTGCCAACTCAGGATCATTGTAATTCCAATCCAAATAAAAACTATTCGTAGATGCAAGTGCGATAAATATTACCACTATAACCGCACACAATGAAATAAGAATCCATCGAATCGTTTTTACCTTTGTTATACTTCTTTTTGCAAGCTGCAAATTAATAACTTCCAATTTTTCAGAAAGAATCTTTAAATCATCGGTAGTCGGTTCTGCTATAGGTTCTCCAAGTAATTCACTTACAGTAGTATCCAGTTCATTCGCCAAAATAATCAGCATACTGGAATCTGGAACTGACAAACCATTCTCCCATTTTGATACTGTCTGTCTTACTACGTTCAGTTTAATTGCCAGTTCTTCTTGCGACAGCCCTTTTGACTTTCTAATTCTTTTGATATTTTCATTTAGCATAATCTCTGCCTCCTTGTTTTTGATAGCTCAATTCTATATTCAAAAGAGCCGTTGCCACAAGCAATACATATTAACATCCGCTTATTTATGGGCTTTTCGCAGACAAATTCAAGTTTACTTCCTATTGTACCACGCACATTTCTTACATTCCACTTATATTTTTGTAAAGATTTTGAAAAAGGCGGACTGCTAATCCATAGCAATCCGCCTGAAAAAATACCACACTTCTAAACTATCTTCTGCATCAATCTAAGCTTGCATTTTTCCATCCAACACTAAGCGTGTATACTTCATAGGTTCATCAATCACAAGAGCATTCTGTCCGCAAACGACCAAAACGAATCAAGTGCGCCTTCTCTACACAGAATCTAAATCATAGGAATTCCTATTATGAGCGCATCCACCCTATAAGCGGGTATATCCTGGAGATTTTGATATATTTGGTTGAAAAAGAACGCTTTTATGGAATATAATCAGTAAGGTTCTAGCTTAATTGGTAGAATTATTCATTTTAACATCCTTCTCCACTTTCGACACAACCTTCTTATATACACGAATAGATTCTTCATGATGTGCCTTCGCATTTCCTCGTGGCTTCTTTGCGATTCGCATAGATTAAAATAAGGAGCCACAAACAAACTGCCCATGTCTCCCTAATTTAATCTGCATTCATGCTATTCGTTTTTATTCGCTCATCTTTGCCAACTTCGCCGCCTGATCCGCTGCAATCAGCGCATCCAGAATTTCCTGTATATCTCCATCCATGATTTTATCCATTTTATACAGGGTCAGATTGATGCGGTGGTCTGTCACACGTCCCTGCGGGAAATTGTAGGTTCTGATCTTCTCAGAACGATCGCCCGTACCAATCTGGCTTCTACGAAGCTCTGCCTCTGCGTCATGTGCTTTCTGGCATTCAATGTCATACAATTTTGCACGTAAAAGAGCAAATGCCTTCGCTTTGTTTTGCAACTGCGATTTTTCAGTCTGTGAATAAACAACAATTCCGGTAGGAAAATGTGTTAATCGAACCGCTGAGTCTGTTGTATTGACACACTGACCACCATTTCCAGATGCACGCATTACGTCGATACGGATATCTTTTTCATCAATTTCCACTTCAACTTCATCGGCTTCCGGCATAACAGCTACCGAAATGGTTGACGTATGAATACGTCCGCCGGACTCGGTTTCCGGTACTCGCTGTACTCGGTGGACACCGCTTTCGTATTTCAAAACGGAATAAGCTCCCTGTCCCGTTACGGTAAAGGTCACATTTTTCATACCACCAATCCCGATTTCTTCGCATTCAACCAATTCGCATTTCCAGCCACGGCCTTCTGCATAATGAACAAACATACGATAGATTTCAGCCGCAAACAAAGCAGCCTCATCTCCACCGGCACCGGCACGAATTTCAACAATGACGTTTCTATCATCATTCGGATCTTTGGGCAGTAATAAGATTTTCAACTTTTCTTCCAGTTCTTCAACCGATTTCTTTGCATCATTCAATTCCTCTTTGATCATTTCACGCATGTCATCATCGGTTTCTTCTTCAAGCATGGCAAGGGAATCTTCGATATCCTGCTTACTCTTTTTATACTCTTTGTACGCTTCAACGATTGGAGCTAAATCACTTTGTTCCTTCATCAATGCACGAAAACGTTTCTGGTCATTGGCTACATTGGGCTCATTTAACAGTCCCATTAACTCTTCATATCTTCCAATTAAATCTTCTAATTTATCAAACATTTTTATTCTCTCCCATTTTGTTCTCTCTGACATGAGTCACAAAAGTAGTTTTTGTCACTCACTGTTACGCACGAAACATTGCATTGATGCGCAATTCTTATATTACGCACATTTTTCCGGACACAAAAAAGTGTTTTTATTTATTCTATGTGTCCGGAAAGTTTGCATGTGCTAACTTTCAATAGTTAGCAGCTACAAGTTAGCAGCTACAAACTATCCATGGGGAGATAAGTTCCATATACGACACGGTCAAGTCCCGCATAATCCTTTTTTACATTCACTTCTATAAACCCCTTATCTTTCATAAGTTGTGCAACAGGCTCAGCCTGATTATATCCAATCTCAAAAAACAGCATCCCATCGCGATGAAGATACTTACCGGCATTTTCTACAATCCGACGATAAAAATACAAACCGTCCTCTTTTCCATCTAACGCAATCAACGGCTCATGATGCGAAACCTCCGGCTCTAATGTCTCAAGCACTTTGGTTTCGATATAAGGAGGATTGCTGACAATCATATCAAATTTATCCATCTCGGGAAGCGCATCAAATAAATCGCCTTTCCAAAAGGAAATCTTTTGCTGATTTTCAAATTGTTCTTCCTTGTTATCTTCCAACAAACGGGTAGCATTTTCTTTAGCAACCGCTAAAGCTGCTTCGGAAATATCAATCCCGACACCCTGACAATCATTGGAATAATGCAATAAGCTGATTAAAATACATCCCGAACCGGTACATACATCCAGAATATGCATGCCGTCATGTAAATGTTTCATGGCTTCTTCCACCAAAATCTCTGTGTCCTGACGGGGAATGAGCACATCTTTGTTTACATAAAACTCCATACCCATAAACTCTTGTTTTTCAAGAATATATTGTAAAGGAATACGTTTTTCACGTTTTTCTATAAAGTTTACATAATCTTCTTTTCGATTTTCATCCACTTCTTTGTCGGGATACAGGAGCATATCATTACGTGTTGTATGACACACTGCTTCCAAAAGAAGTCTGGCATCGAGTTCTGCCTCCGGCACACCGGCATTTTTTAACTTTTCTGCACCATATAAATATAATTCTTTATACTTCATTGCTTTCATTTTCCTGTGCATTGCCATGCATTATTTTATCTGCATGATATCAGTCCGGATTTCACCGACGTACATTTTGGGTTCTGCATTTTCACTGCTTTCATTTCATCGTCCAGCGTTTCACCAACATGCATTTTACTGCTCTACATTTTCTTTATGCACTTTTGCATCCTGCATCTTATCGCCATGCATTTCTTCCTGCGCCTCATCCTGCATTTCGCCGCCATGCATTTCATCCACATCATAATGGAAAGTTTCTTTAAAATATGCCTTCCAGTCAAAAACCGCCTCAATGGAAGCAATGGCAACTTCAATCATATCGTCATCCGGCTCCCTTGTGGTCAGCTTTTGAAGCATCATGCCCGGAGCCGATAAAATGCGGACAAAAAGATTGTTGGATTTTCCTGCCAGCCGGATAATTTCATATGCAATTCCCGCAATCACCGGAATTAATAAAATCCGCAATGCAACTTTCAAAAATGTATTGTCCACACGGATAAAGAAAAAGACAACCGCACTTACGAACACTACAAACAATAAAAAGCTGGTTCCACATCGCTTGTGCAGGCGGGAACATTTGCGGACATTCTCCACATTGAGGATTCTTCCTCTTTCAATACAGTTGATACATTTATGTTCCGCACCATGATACATATACACTCTTCGAATATCTTTCATCAGAGAAATGGCTACCACGTAAACCAAAAAAATAGCCACACGAATCAAAGCTTCAAACAAAGCAAGCAGTGATTCGTTGCGAACCACCTTCTGCAATAAGGATGCCAGAAAATACGGCAGTACCATAAACAATCCAATGGCAATCGCAAAAGAAATAATTACTGTAATGGTGCTGAAAACAGCCTCCGCATGTGAATCCGAAAGTTTATTAACAGCCTTGTCAACAGTCGTTTCCTCTGCCGTTTCATCTTCATAAAAAGACGCTGAGTAATTCAGAGAACGGGTTCCTAAAATCAGCGAATCAACAAAGTTAAACACGCCTCTGATAAAAGGCAGTTTAAAAAATCGTTTATCTCCGGTACTGGACTTATATTCGTTGGTTTTGACTTCAATCTTGCCGTCCGGTTTTCGCACAGCGACTGCATAGGCGTCCTTATTTTTCATCATGACACCTTCTAAAACAGCCTGTCCGCCGATACCACAGTAATGCTTAGATGTATTTTTAGCCATATTTTTCCCTCTTTTTACTTAAAGCGTTTATATCAATTATGAAATTGGAGTCAAAAAATATTTTGCCCCATGATACCAACGGATTGCTACGCATTTTATGCTCTCGCAATCCTAAAAACATTCGCAATCTACTTTCTCATGCTTTGCGGCCACAAAGTCATACCAAAGTCATACTTTTTCATGCAAGTATAAAACGTATTACCTTTTGAGCCAGTATTATCATTATAAGAAATATACAGAAAAAAATAAAGGCTGAGATAATGAAATCCCAACCTTTTACTTCTTTTTTATAATTACATGCCATATTTCTTGTTGAATTTATCAACACGTCCACGAGCCTGAGCTGATTTCTGCTGACCTGTATAGAATGAATGGCATTTGGAACAGATTTCAACGTGGATATCTTCTTTTGTTGAACCGGTTACAAATGTGTTACCACAGTTGCAGGTTACAGTTGCCTGATAATAGTTAGGATGGATTCCTTCTTTCATAATTTTCACCTCTCTATATTAATATCTCTGGTTTTTTTCACAAACAGCTTTATAAGCATACCACAGTTTTCAACCGAAAGCAAGCCTTTTCTGGAAAATCTTCATTTTTCTGCGTTTCTGAAATCTTGTTTTCTAGAAAAACTTAATTTTCTGAACCGTATCAATAAATTCTTTATTATTTTTGGTATGAACAAACATATCCAGGATCTTCTCCACGGCCTCTTCGGGCTTTAATCCGTTCAAGGCTTTGCGCATCACATTGATACTCTGCATTTCTTCCGGAGTAAGCAGTAAATCTTCCCGACGGGTACCGGATTTGGGAATATCAATGGCAGGGAACACTCTCTTTTCAGACAGCTTTCTGTCCAAAACCATTTCCATATTACCGGTTCCTTTAAATTCTTCGTAAACGACATCATCCATCTTGCTTCCGGTATCAACCAGTGCCGTTGCTAAAATCGTCAGGCTGCCACCTTCACGCATATTACGTGCTGCACCAAAGAAACGCTTGGGCATATGAAGTGCCGCAGGATCAAGACCACCGGAAAGAGTACGTCCACTCGGTGGAACCGTCAGGTTATACGCTCTGGTAAGTCTCGTGATACTATCCAATAAGATCATAACGTCTTTTTTGTGCTCAACCAGGCGTTTTGCTCTTTCAATTACCATTTCGGATACTCGCTTGTGATGCTCCGGCAGCTCATCAAAGGTCGAATATATAACCTCAACATTGGGTCCTTCAATGGCCTCTCGAATATCGGTAACCTCTTCCGGTCTTTCATCAATTAACAAAATAATCAGATGCATATCCGGATTGTTCTGTTTGATTGATTTAGCCACTTCTTTTAATAATGTGGTTTTACCGGCCTTCGGAGGTGAAACAATCATACCACGTTGTCCTTTTCCAACAGGGCTCATCAAATCCATGATACGCATGGCAACCGATGCCCCCGGAGTCTCTAACCGCAGTCTTTCATCGGGAAAAATAGGGGTCATATTTTCAAAATTCAGGCGCTTAACTGCTTCTGACGGATGATAACCATTGATTTTTTTCAGATATAAAAGAGCGGAAAATTTTTCATTTTGTGTTTTTACTCTTGTATTTCCCTCAATAATATCGCCGGTCTTTAAGTTGAATTTGCGGATCTGGCTGGGTGCCACATAGACATCATTTTCGCCCGGCAGATAATTTTCACATCGGATAAAACCAAATCCATCCGGCATAACCTCTAAAATACCGCTGGCTGTTTCTCCGCTATCCAATTCATCGCTGAGTTTCTCCGGACTGATTTTTGCTTTCTCATCTTCCGCAAGCATAGCCTCAATGATATCGGCCTTTTTCATGGCAGATACCCCTTTAATACCGCGTGATTTTGCAATTTCCCTTAAATCGGCAAGGGCAATTGTTTCATACTTTTCTCTCATATTATAAAATGCCTCCATTATTCATCGCAGAATTACCCATATACGGGGTTATCAGGTATTACATTGTATTTTTGGGATTTCTATTAAGAAAAAATTTTTCTGACTTGATAAAGTCAGTATACAACAAGAACTCTATTTCGTAAAGAAAAAATCAATTAATTTTTCATATGTATTATTAATAATGTCAGGTGCGAAATGTATGAAATTCCATAATACCAAATGACAATTTTGCACTTTTCGCTCTCGCAATCCTAAAAAAGTGAGTGCCAAAAACATTTTTTAACACTCACTTCATATATGTACAAAAATTATTTTCTTCCGCGTCTCATATCCTCAAGCTGTCTGTCAATATCATCCGAATAAGAGCCTTTCCGATTTCTTTTTCTGGAATGATATCCATAATCTTCTTCCGGATTGGCAATCAGAATTTTTGCGAGCAGACCAACACCACCAAAAATCAATACAAGCATCAGTACCCACTCATATAATGTGATTGTCTGCAAACGGATGGTTGTGGATGCGATCACGCCTGCTACAATAATCAATACACCAACGGCTATCATAATTTTGGACCCCCAGGAACCTCCTGATGCAAAAAGCCATACAATGCCGATGATTAACGGCACAATCAGCAAACCGGATGTAACATGCATTCCTCCGAGCATAAAGCCCATTCCGAAACCGGAAGAAACCATTACCTTCTGGGAGAATAAAAATAAACCTCCAACTAACATGGCAAGACCGGCTAAAAACTGTAATAATTCATTTCTTGCTTTTTTCATATGATTTTCCTCCAAATCAAACAAATCGTTTCAAAGCAGTTTCTATGCTATTTCTGTATTCATTTAACATATATGTGCTATTATACAGGAAAACCATTGGAAATTCCAATAAGCTTTTTTAACATCACTCTTTATTTTGGTGCATTGCACAGATTTTAGTAATCTAAATAGAGAAACTAATCTTTTATCTCCGAGTAACCTTTCGGGTATTTTCCCTTTTCTTCTTTTAAATAATATAAACTTATATTGCTATTTAAATAAGTTTTATTGAGATTATGATATTTTTTTATATACTCCATTTTCGTTTCTGAAAGATGAACATATTCTGCATATTCAGGCCATCTACTTAGTACAGATATTATATCCGAGATCATTTGTTCTGTTTTGTTTTTTGAAATATTTAATGTTTTCCCACATTGAATAAAATCATCAATTGTAAGATTATCCCTTTTCCCATTTATATAGATATTATGTTTTGATACCCATGGACTATCTGGTTTATATGAGAATGTGATATCATATGCAGGAGATAATGACCACTTTCCTCTTTTATCCATTAAGCAAGAAATATTTTTTACATGGTCATCATAATTTTTTGCCAAATCATTAAATATATTTCTTCTAAAAAACTGTTCTATCTCTTTTTGAGACAGATGCAATTGTTTCATTCTTTGAGCGAGTTCTTCAACACTTGTTTCACCGGGATTATTAAAATCATAATGAGCCAGCCCAGACATGCTTTGCATATGAATTTTTTCATAATTATCAGTTCTATCAAATCGTTTCGTTAAAAAATGAAATCCTTCTTCACTTTTTAACAATCTACAATCCGGCATAGTTATGCCTGCATCTTTAGCCATCAAGGAATAAGCAAACTCAATCTTGGAATACTCCATATCATCAGGTTGCGCATCATGATCTCTGTTATTCGTAATTGTTCCAAATTTTAACAACCAATAAGTATAATTATCTCCGGCATCTATTTGACCGGATTTTATAATTCCTTCTTGTTCATTCCAAGCAATTAAAGCTTTTGCTCTTGCTCCACCTGCCGAAGTTCCTATAGCCAATAATTGACTAATTGCTTGATCATCTGCAGAAATTTCTAAAGTTTCTTTTTCAGATAATATTGAAGAAGCTAAATCAGCTAATTCATCAATATTAAGATTATCTGCAATATCATCCATATCATAAGACGGTCTGTATTCTAAAGCACCAATTCCTCTATTTCCTACATAACATAATCTTTCCGCTATTGAAAAACTATCAAGTGTCCTGCCCTGTCGGGTTAAATAGTCATCGATCAGTTTTGTACCATATTTATCTGGTAGAGAATCCGCTAATAATCCTGGTAATCCTTTAAATGTTTGCTCAGGCAAATTTTTGAACACATATTTTTCTCTTGATAATGGCATGACTAATGGAGATACTTCTATTCCACTTTTTATAAAGTCGGAATCATACCTGAAAACAGGAAATTCATTTACATTTTCTTGCACTAATGTTCCAATTTTTGTATTCCATAGATATACATCAACCGTTACTCTCACTCTTCGTCTCCCCATTTAAAATTTTCATCAATTCTTTTATTTGAAGCTCTATATCTTTTCTTTGGTTCTTTATATAAATCATCAATTTCATAATCTTGTTCTGGTACTAAACAATCAAAATTTCCGATGAAATTAAGTTCTCTCATAATAGCTAAAAACGGAACGATGTTAAATGCCTTTCCTTCTTCTATTCTTTGTAAAGTACTGACTGATACAGAAGCTCTCTTTGCTAATTCATCTCTTGTAATAGATCTAGCTATTCTAATACTCTTTATTCGATTTCCTAATTCCTGCAATATTCGAATATCATTGTCATATCTTTCAATTTTCATAGCATCACCTTTTAATAATTCTTTTTTGAATTATTAATGCATTTTTTTATTTATAATAACTCAAAAATCAGTTTTTATTTTATAACATAACACCCAGATCAAAAGAACACTCTTTTCATGCCTGCATTATAACCTTTCACCTTTTTGGTGTATTATACCACAAGACATAATATATTGCATAAAATAAAATTGTTTCACCGTGAAACTGTTTTTGCGCATAGTATTTCATTACACTGCTATTCTTCCGCTTCTCTATCTAGTCATCAAAAAAACTAACGGTTTTATGGACAATAACATAATGACTTGACAAAGCAAAATAATGCCCCATCCAATTTCGATTTTGAAAAAGGGTGGGGTGTTTTTTATCTTAAAGCAAATGACGGATGAACCAAAATTGAATCAATCAAAGGTTTATATATTTTCGTATCGCTTGACTCTGTTATTGTGGTTATTTTCTTGCCTGCATTTTTTGAGGATGCACCACAATGATAGATTTTTTCATTTTTAGTCCCATAATCAAGAACAATATATCTATCGTGAAATATATTATTATTCTGTTTGGAATCAATTGCTATGATAGGATATTCTGCTATAAACTGATTGTATTCAGTTGGATTTCTTTTTCAATCTTGGCAATATCAGAAGTGTTTTTATTTGTTTGAATAGATAATTTCAAAAAAATCATCTGCACTGATTAAAGCATTTGATGAAATATAATCTTTCATTTCTTTGAAAAGTCTAATAAGAGCCTTACTTTGTTTTGTTGCTAATTCTCCCTTTAAGACTGTCATAAGCATATAAATACCTTGCTCAGTAAAAGCATGTGGTATGTACTTGATATTTTTTCTACGCATATTACCATTATTGTTCAAGGTTACATTTTGTGACCTTTAACATAACTCAACTTCTTCTTTCGTTAATTGAAACATAAAATCATCATCAAATTTCTCGAATTGATTTTATTCTTTTATATCTTTTAGAGTCAGTAGAAATCTTTCCCATAATATATTCCTCAAATGCTATCGCAATTTTTTCTTGGATTTCTTCTACACTATTTTCTCTTGTAGAGTCAGTAATCGGGAATGATTGATTATGGAAATATATATCGTGAATAAAATATCCGTATTCGTGAATAATTACAGAAAACAAATTCAAGCAACTAAAATCATTAAAATTAGTAAGGACAAATAAACTGTATCCCAGTTCTTTGTTCGCTAAATTTACCCACATATAATTATTTGTTTCACCGTGAAACTGTTTTGGATATATTATTTTGTTATACGACTACTATCTCACTGCCCTGTCTAGCTAATGAAAAAGTCCTAACCGTTTGATTAGGACTTTTATTTTTATAATTGTTATCATCAGCCGTTTGATAATCGAATGATAACGTAGTAGCCATAGCCGTTTGTGGCAATACCGATACCTACTCTGCTTGCATTTGAATCAAGCAAATCAACTTTGTGAGCAGGGGAACGGTGTCATGCGTCGAATTATAGTTCCTACCTACGGCAGCTTTACCGCAGATTAAATCTGACCTCTCCTTCCTATCATCTATTCGAACATGCTGTTTTTTACGGCACGTTTTTATCTGCACTATTGACCATTCCCATTCTTTC
>JAGAJL010000022.1 GCA_017626095.1 Lachnospiraceae bacterium | reverse complement strand
GACAATTAAGGAGTGAAACGAGTTAATTGTAGGCAGAGCTGCTGGTTACAAATCAGCTGCTATAAAAGCATCATGCCGATGTGGCTCAATTGGCAGAGCAGCTGATTTGTAATCAGCAGGTTATCGGTTCGAGTCCGATCATCGGCTTTTACCTTTATGAGGTATTTCGGACCTTTAGCTCAGTTGGTGAGAGCAACCGGCTCATAACCGGTCGGTCCTGGGTTCGAGTCCCCGAAGGTCCATTTGAAATAGTGTTTCTATTTCTTTTATAAATTACAAATGATTTGGCCTAGTGGCTCAGTTGGTTAGAGCGCCGCCCTGTCACGGCGGAGGTCGTCGGTTCGAGTCCGATCTGGGTCGTTTGTATGAACAATTTCATACGTGGGATCTTAGCTCAGCTGGGAGAGCATCTGCCTTACAAGCAGAGGGTCATAGGTTCGAGCCCTATAGGTCCCATTGACAACTATTTAGTTGCCATGCTGGTGTGGCGGAACTGGCAGACGCGCAGGACTTAAAATCCTGTGGTGGCGACATCGTACCGGTTCGATTCCGGTCACCAGCATCCTTTAAAGGGTCGGAAATGTTTGAAAAATCAACGTTTCCGGCTTTTTTTGTACCCCAAAAAGTAGGGACGATTTGGTACGTTACTTTTTTATCAATCCAGTCTATCTCTCGAAATAAAGATTATCGATGAACGATGAAGAAACTGGTTCTATGTTATAAGTTACAAATCACATGTTTCTTTTTATTGCCGATAGAATTGAAGGATAGTATAATTTTAATAAGTTATCGGTTCCGAGAGATGTATGGTTCAGACTGTATTGCCGGTGTCCAAGTGCAAATTAGATGGTATTCTCTTGTGAACACGCGGCAGCCGATAACTTTACAAAGGAGAATAAGATGGAATCGTTTGGAGGAAAAAAGTCAACAAAAGTTGAAAATAATAAACAGACACTGATGATTGTTATGGTCATTTTTATTGTTTTTCTTGCTTTTTTAGCAGGGGTGCTAACAAGTCTGCTGATTACAGAGAAAGCAAATCAAAAAAATGATAAAAACAATATTCAAAATGAGAATCAAGCAGGTGAAGGAGCGAATTCTTTCGTGACCTATGCAGATATGGAGAAGATGGAAGAAGAAATCAAGGAAGATATCTTAAATGAAGTCATGAAAGAAAGCAAAGAAACTGTGTCCGTAAAAACGGATACAAATAAAACGAATACAAATACAACTGATATAAATAAAACAGCTTCAGATGAAATAGATGTAGATAAAAATGATACGGATAATACAGAGACAGATAAAACAGATATTTCACAAAGCAATAAAGAACAAGACAATCTTGATTCAAAAATATCCTCAGATAGAAGTAGTGGAAAGAAAGATTCCAAGAACAAAACAGATGAAAAGTCCCACCGCTATGAATTGATTGTAGAAGATATTACATGGACGGAGGCAGAACAGAGCTGCAAGGATAAAGGCGGATATTTGGCCACAATTACTTCGAAAGAGGAATTTGAATTACTTACCAAACAGATTGTGGATGAGAAAAAGACAAAAATTTCTTTCTTTATTGGTGCAACCCGGGATGAAAACTATGTTAATCATTCTTCTGGAGTAATTACATATCATTGGGTACACGACGAATCGGATATTGACTTATATGATGAAGAAACAAAGGAATTCTGGTTAGCAGATGAGCCTAGTTTTTATGGAAGAAAAGCGGATGGAAGCAAACTTGATGAACAATATGTTGATATGATTTATCGAGAGGCGGATAAGAGATGCTATTTCAATGATGTTGCTGACGATATTTTAGCTCAGGTACCTTCTTTTTCCGGATCTGTAGGCTATATCTGTGAATATGATGAATAATTTTTAGAATAGAACTCCATGTTATGCGAAGACCTGTAGCACGCTGCAGGCATCGCACGCTCTGACGCGCTTGGGGAGTTCGGCAGAACTCAGAAAAGATAAAAAAAGAGATTTGGGAACTTGATGTAATAGACACAAGAATGTAATTTTGTTATAGATAATTGGGAGAAAATATGCAGGAGAGATATTATTATTGTCAGGGATTTTGTGAGGCTTTAAGTTTAAACGGCCTGAATCCGATTTTATATCAGGGTAAAGGTGAAAAAAGTGTGGAATATATAAAAGTAAAGATGGCATGCAGCGCTATTGAAAACGGAACTTGTGATATGGCAGAAAATTGTAAGGTTTTCTTTGATGCGCCGGAAATGATGGAAGATGATGGTGCAAATATGGTGAAAGCAAAATATCATGCAGTATAATGGAGATAAGCAAATAAAAAGCAAAGCAATAAGGAAGAGGATTTTATGTTTAAACCAGACGATACTACATATAATGATATCAGAGAGCGTTCTTTACTGCAGTGGTTGTCAGAAATGGAACAATATAATGATGTTGCAGTCAGAGGTGGAGTCAAACTTGCCAGAGAGTATGTGGAATTTTTGAAACAAGAAAATAAGCGGCTGCAGGATGAGAATGCACTGAAAAATGAGTATTTAAAAAAAGTAAAATTGAAATCCATGGAATCAGAAAAAATTCAGAGAGAGCCGGATATTGCGGATTGTGGATGTATCTATGGATAGTAGATGTGATAATAAGATAACAGAGAACAACGCAATACAACAAAATACAAAACAATATTTCTCGGTTGAGAATAATAAAAAGAAATATGAGGTGAAAGTCTGACATGTATTTTGACATCACATATATTTTAGTTATTATCGGAGCAATTATCAGTATGATTGCTTCTATGAATGTAAACGGTACGTATCGACGTTTTAGTACCGTTATGAGTTCACGCGGTATCAGAGCAGAGGAAGCTGCACAAAGAATCCTAAACAGTGCCGGAATTTATGATGTCCGGATTGAAAGGATACGCGGAAATCTGACGGATCATTATGCACCGTCTGAGAAGGTGCTGCGACTATCGGATATGGTATACGGCTCATCTTCGGTAGCTGCAATCGGGGTTGCCGCACATGAATGTGGACATGCCATTCAGCATCAGGTCGGATATGCACCTTTGGGATTGCGTTCATTATCGGTTCCGATTGCGAATATCGGATCGGTATTATCCTGGCCTGTTATTATATTTGGATTGATTATCGGTTCTACACCGATTGCACAGATTGGAGTTATTTTGTTTATCGCTGTAGTCTTTTTTCAGCTCATCACATTGCCGGTTGAATTTAACGCTTCCCGTAGGGCACTTAAAGTTTTAAGTGAAGACCGGATGTTAGATTCGGAGGAATTAAAAGGTGCGAGAAAAGTTTTGTCTGCTGCTGCCATGACCTATGTAGCGGCACTCTTTAGTACGATATTGCAGCTTTTGAGATTGATTTTGATTGTAAATGGTAGTAGAAGACGGGATTAATATTGATGTTAATTAAAATGTTGAAATAATTTTTCCAACTTGTTGCAGAAAGTTTCATATTTTAATTTCAATATCGAAAATCGTATTTAATTTATATTTGCAGAAGCTTTTTTTGAAATTATAGTCACATTATATATTTGAAATGCTATCGTGAAATTTTCAATCGCGAAGTCTTATTTACATCATATTTGACATTTTTAGATAATAATGGTATTTTGTTTGTTAAGAAACAAAGGCGTTTTGGGATTACCCGAGACGCCTTTGTTATTTAAGTAATCGAGGAAAGGGATGATGCAGTATGAACAACACACCGGTTGCCGATGCTGATAAAATCAATGAACTGCTTGCCAGATATGGCGTGAAGTTCGGTATTTACAAACATGGCTCATTTAAGGAGCAGCTATTCCCGTTTGATGCGATTCCACGGATTATTTCCGCTAGTGATTATGCACAGATGGAAAAAGGTTTGATCCAGCGTGTGGATGCTTTGAATCTTTTTTTACAGGATATTTATTCTGATGGAAAGATTGTAAAAGATTCAGTTGGCGAGCTTTTACCAACAGGGAGATTTTCTGCCACATGTAAAGATGATGGAAACCGGATTTACAGATCATAACGAAATGACGGATTTTGGACTGCCATATGCTTTTGTAAGAACACCGCGTCCTTATGATACCACGACGTTAAATTATAATTGGCAGATATGGGAGACAAAAGCATTTTCCTTTTATACAAATGAAACTGAGTTTGTAGATGAGGCATCTGCAAATTTGGCAGTTGAATCGATTTTGCGCTTTATGGTGAATAAAGGGATTATCAAAGCAGAGGTAAATGATGGTTGTATGACGGAAATAATCAGTGAGGACCGTTTGAAACAGATTCATTCTCCCGTTGCCGGAATACTCAAAAATTATGTAAAAACAGGAGATGCATTTAATAAAGGAGATCTGCTTTGTGAACTGTTAGATCCTTTAGAAGGAAATGTCATTAAAAGAATAGAAGCACCTTATGATGGAATTGTATTTTTCCGCTATAACCGGCCGTTGGTTTTTGAAAAGACCGTGTTATATAAAATGATTCGGGTGTAAAAGAAAATTGTGGAAATTAAATGCCCGGTTTCAAAACTCAGACTTCGTCTTCAGACAGTTGAAACCGGGCATTATTTTTGCTCGCTATGCCGCTTAGAAAGTCTAGAAACCGAAGTACGAGGCGGCAAAGATATATATTTCTGTAAGGATGACTTGCATCTATTTAAATCACATAGGCATACATAAAGATGAAATGGCAGAGGCTTCCGCCCATAACAAATAAATGAAATATTTCATGGGAGCCAAAAGCTTTGTGTTTGGCGTTAAAAATGGGAAGCTTCAGTGCGTATATAATTCCCCCGATGGTATAGATAATTCCGCCTGCCAATAGCCAGCCAAAGGCAGCAGGGGTAATTGCCTTGATTAACGGCTTCATGCAAAAGATGCATAGCCAGCCCATTGCAATATAGATGACGGATGAAAACCATTTGGGACAGGTGATCCATAAAAATTTAACAATAATACCAATCAGGGCAAGAGACCAGATCGCAATTAGCATCGGATAACCAAATTGAGGCTGAAGAACCAAAAGACAAACCGGTGTATAAGAGCCTGCAATGAGGATAAAAATAGCCGAATGGTCAATTTTACGGAAAAACTTGATTTTATTTCCCGGCAAAATCACGGAATGATAGATACTGCTGGCAGCATATAGTGTCATCATACTCAGAGCAAAAATCAGCATGGCAAAAAAATCGGTATAACCAATAGATGCGGCTTTGATTAATAAAGGAACGGTACCGCCCATCGTCAGAAAAAATGCAACCATATGAGTAATGGCACTTCCCGGATCACGTAATGAAATATGCATAATATCCCTCCTAAATTTCCTACGGAATAAATATAAATGACTGACATGACTTGATAAAACTATCTAATGTAGTAATGAAAACTACATGTTGATAAAATGATATTATCAGAACTGGTGCTATATGTCAAATGTTTTATATGCATTATCATTCCCTTTTTTCTTTTCTTAATTCAATATTCTAAATTCAATTTTAGTGATTCAATTTTTATAATTATAATTTTATAATACAAATAGCTTAATTCAATATGACAATTCCAAAATTCAAATATAATGCAAATGTGCACCAGATGATGTAAGGTAAAAAGAGGAGGCCGGCAGTTATACTCAAATGTTTATAGGTGTTATAGGTTTGAAAGACAAAATACCATAAAATTGCCACGATAATCAGAGCCGGAAAGAAGAATTGGAACCGAAAGAAAACCGGGCTCCACATTAGATTGAAAGCCAATTGGATGGCATAGTATAGCAATCCTTTTTTTGCTTCCGGCAGCGGATCATACATTTTTGTAACGGGCTTTTGTTCTATTGTTGCGATAAAAAGGTAGGTTGCAATGCCCATTAAGATATATAAAACTGTCCATACAATGGGAAAGACAATCGGAGCCGGAGACAGAGGTGGTTGTTTGAGAGTTTCATATAGTTGATAGTTATCACCGGTTAACTGATAAGAAATGCCGCCTACCGCAAGTGCGATTGCAATGCTGAGGATTAGAAATTTGAAATGATGATTTTTCATATGGATCACATACTTTCTGATGATGCTTTGTACTAATTTATGTGAAAATATGAAAAACATTCGTAGCTCATTGCAGTATTTTGAAGTGATGCGGAATTCCTTAGAATGAAGTAATGTGAAATTCCCTGGAATGAAGTAATGAGGACTGAGGAATTCCAAAGAAACAGTTGGTAAACATACCAGGATATTGTATAATATAGTAGTTCTGTAAGGAGGAAAGCTAATGGCTATCTACGTAAATCAATTAGGTTTTTATACAAATGACAAAAAACATGCGACCATTTCAGGATGCAATGGATATGAATTAATCAATCAGGATGGACAAGTAGTACTGAAAAGTGAGGTCGACCATTTAACTTTGGATGAGAGTAGTAAAGAAGAAGTTGCATTCATCGATTTTTCTGATATTACCGAAAAAGGAACCTACTATTTCAAAGATTCTGACGGAAATCAAAGTTATCATTTCCGGATTGGAGATGATATTTACCGTCAGGTTTCTCTGGATGCACTTAAAATGTTTTACTTCCAACGATGCGGTATGGCGTTGGAGGAAAA
Organism: Lachnospiraceae bacterium; assembly: GCA_017626095.1. GTDB lineage: Bacteria > Bacillota > Clostridia > Lachnospirales > Lachnospiraceae > UBA2882. Next base: position 21,433 of record JAGAJL010000022.1, on the reverse strand, counting down.
ATATGCGGGGCCTTTTCAACATAAGGCCTGTCATATGGAGCCGGTATCGGTTCTTCGAAAAGAGAAAGAAATCGTGGATTGCTGCGGTGGGTGGCATGATGCGGGAGATTATGGAAAATATACGACTCCCGGTGCTGTTGCGCTTGCACATCTTCTGTATGCCTTTGAATTAAATGAATCAGCTTTTGATACAGAAATTAATATTCCCGAGAGCGGAAATGGCGTACCGGATCTTTTAAATGAATGTCGGTATGAATTGGAATTTTTATTAAAAATGCAGAAAGAAAATGGCGGCGTATCACATAAATGTACAGCTCTTTTGCATACCGGCTTTGTGATGCCGGAAGATGATGAGCCTGCGTTTTACCAGATGCCGATATCTTCGTTAGCAACAGCCGACTTTGCTGCAATCTGTGCCATGGCCGGACGTGTCTATGAAAAGTATGATCCGGCATTTACCAAGCGCCTGCATGTAGCTGCGCTAAGTGCATGGGACTGGTTGTTAAAGCATCCGTCTCTGGAATTTGAAAATCCTGCTGAAAGCAGGACCGGAGCTTATGATGATTGCTGTGATGCAGATGAACGTCTCTGGGCTGCAGTTGAGGTTTATCGAATTACGAAAAATGATGTATGTCTGGAAGTGATTAACCAGATTTTTGAAATGCGTCTTTCCTATACAGCACTTGGCTGGAAGGATGTCGGCGGATTGGCGGCAATGGCAGCCTTGACGGCAAAAGAAGGAACCTTTGACCGCTTTATTACAGAACGATTCCGCAATGCATGGCTGGATGAAGCAGACCGTCTGATCAAGGTAGCAGAGGCTAACTCTTTTGAGGTTGCCATGCATCCATATGATTATGGATGGGGCAGCAATATGACAGTGCTTACCAATGCGATGGTACTTTGCTTTGCCCAAAGGTTAACCGGAGATGATAAATACTTACAGACAGCAATGTATCAGCTGGATTATATTTTCGGTCGGAATGCCCTGGCAATCAGCTATGTAACAGGACATGGGGAGAACGCGGTAAAAGAGCCGCATAACAGACCTACAATAGTAGATGAGATCGAGGAAGCAATCCCCGGATTTGTATCCGGTGGTCCCAATAAAGCGCCCTGTGATCCGGATGCGCTTGCACAAATTCCACGTAATACAGCACCGATGAAATGCCACGTAGATGACTGGAGATCTTATTCCACAAATGAAATTACGATTTATTGGAATTCGCCGTTGGTATTTATCTTGTCTTTTGTAAATGCGAAGAAATAATGAATTCCCTTGTCGGATTTGAGTTCTCAATATATATCTTTGCCGCCGACTTTTACGAGGTTTTGTGCCTATCTTAGCGGCATAAGCGAACAAATAGTAATGCCCGGTTTCAACTGTCTGAAGACGAAGTCTGAGTTCTGAAACCGGGCATTCAATAATAATTTTGTGAGCATGCCGCTTAGATAGGCTAGAAACCGAAGTACGAGGCGGCAAAGATATATATTGAGAACTCAAATCCGACAAGAGAAAAGAAAATTGCTACTCACTTTTGACATCCCAGTGCTTGCGATAGTTTTCACGTCGGTATTTTAATGGTGTCATGCCGGTTTCTTCTTTGAAAACAGAGGCAAAATGGCTACTGGATGAAAAGGCGAGATATTGTGCAATTTCAGCACAACTATAGTTGGAATAGACTAACATATTACGGGCAGTCTGAATCCGTTTTTTACGTATGTAAGCGGACAGGGATTGCCCGGTTTCTTTATTAAAGAGCTTGCTTAAGTAAGTGGGATGAATGCCGATATGCTCTGCTACATCTTCAACGGAAATGGATTCATGCAGATGGTTGTATACGTAATCCATTGCCTGTGAAGTGTGCATGGAAATGGCATTTTTCTTTTGGATTCTTTTCATGCGCTTGGCAAAATCAAAGACAAACTCCTTTTGAACCACAAAGAGCATTTCTGTATTTTCGATGAGATCCATACGATTGATATAGGTATCACTTAGTGTGTATGCTTCCTGTTCCGGCAAACCGCCTTCGATACAAAAACGGGTAATCATGGCGAGACTGACAATCAGATGGTAGCGAAGATTACGTACTTTATCTTTGGAAAGGATGCCTCTGGATGCTTCATCGGCATTGCGTAAATTGTGTTTTTCCAAGGCATCTGTATTTCCACTTTTAATCAGATCATAAAAAGAAAGCTCGTCATCATAGGTTGGATGTTCTATGGCATCTTCTCTTGCCTGAAACTGGGATTGAATAAAGGTATTGGATATCTGTTTCATGTTGTTTGTCCTTTCCGGAGTTTTTCGTCAAAAGTATCATTTGCGAATGTGCTCTCATTTTCATGATATTTTTGGATTATACCATAAATTTGATATAAATACCATAAATCTGATATTTTTACAAAAATATAAAGACTATAATCAGCCTATAAACAAGAATCGGGCATTTGAAATTCCCGAAAACAAAATATCGGATTACAGTCAACAACGATCAACAACGAGAATGATAACAAGAAATTAATGCAAACAAGAAAAGAAACAACGAATTAGGAGGTATTGCAATGAGAGTATTTGAAGGTTTTCAAAAAGGTGTAAACTTAGGTGGTTGGGTTTCCCAGTGTGTCAGTTATGAAAAAGAGCATTTTGAAACATTTATTACAAAGTCTGATATAGAAAGAATTGCATCCTGGGGACTTGATCATGTTCGCCTTCCCATCGATTATGATATTATTGTGGAGGATAACGGAGCATGGAAGGAAGAAGGATTTCATTATATTGACAATTGTCTTTTATGGGCAAAGGAAACCGGTCTTAATGTGATTTTGGATATTCACAAAACAAAAGGATATATGTTTGATCCGTTAGAGGTTGCTAACGGAGATTTATTTTTCCAAAAGACAGAACTGCAGGATTTCTTTGTTGCACTATGGGAAGAAATGGCAAGACGTTACGGTCAGTATAAAGACTATGTTGCTTTTGAATTGCTCAATGAAGTGGTTAATCCTGCCGTAGATAAGATTTGGAACGGAATTGCAAAAAGAACAATCGAAGCAATTCGTGCAATTGTCCCGGATGTATATATTCTGGTTGGAGGCGTTTGTTATAACAGTGTTTCCTGCGTATCCAGATTAGATGATCCCTATGATGATAAGATTGTATACAATTTTCATTGTTATGAGCCGCTTGTATTCACGCATCAGGCAGCTTACTGGGTTGTTGATATGCCCGCGGATTTCCATACGGATTATCCGAAGTCAGTTGGAGATTATTGCGAAGTAGGAAAAAATATTCCGCAGGCTTCCTGTGGTGCATTATTTGATATCGGTGTAAAACCGGATGATAAAGGAATCGTAGTTTTTGAAAAGTTATTTGCGGATGCCGTTGCCTTTGCAGAAAAGAAAAACGTTCCGTTATATTGCGGAGAGTACGGTGTTATTGATCAGGCTCCAATCGAAGATACGGTTCGCTGGTTTGAGGATATCCATGCTACATTTGAAAAATATGGTATCGGAAGAGCTGTGTGGAATTATAAGCAGAAGGATTTTGGTATTGTAGATCCGCATTATGAAGAGATTTTGGATGAAGTGGTAAAGAACTTATAAGCAAATTGTTGGTATCGTGGACAAAATTCTTTTGCCTTAACACTATAATCATCGAGAGTATAATCATCGAGAGTATATTCATCGAAGAATTAGATTGCTGTAATTGGGATTATTATATGAAAGCTTAAAGGACGACAGATGGTCTATCCAAATCGGAACAGACCATCTGTTTTTCTTTTGTTAAGGATTGATAAATTTTTTTGATAGGTTTATTATGATTTGAGTGTTAGAAGTTAATTATTTCATTCACTAATATATATAGATTGCTACATTGATACGCAATTTTCGCAATCTGCGTCCGGTGTGTCAATAAGCGTTATGAGGAGTAAATGTGAAATTGTTATGGGACAGATGAAAAAAAGAAACGTGCAGATGGATATGCTACACGGTTCTTTAGTCGGAAAGATGATTTTGTTCTCTTTGCCACTGGCACTGAGTAGTATTTTGCAACAATTATTTAACTCGGCGGATGTTGCGGTTGTCGGACGTTTTGCCGGAAGTCAGGCTTTGGCAGCAGTTGGATCCAATGTGGCAAATGTCGGAATTTTTGTAAACCTTCTGGTTGGATGTTCTACCGGACCCAATGTCGTCATTGCTAACTTAATCGGACAGGGCAAAAAGGAAGAAGTCTGTGATGTGGTTCATACTATCGTGGCTTTTTCCATTGTTGGAGGATTGGGACTGATGGTTCTTGGTCTTATCCTTTCCGGACCGATGTTAGTATGGACAGGAACACCGACGGATGTGCTGACAACGGCAAAATTGTATTTTCGGGTATATTTACTGGGTATACCTGCCATCATGATGTATAATTTCTGCTCTGCAATTTTGCGAAGTGTGGGCGATACCAAAAGACCCTTGTATTGTATGCTGGTTTCGGGCGTTGTGAATGTTGTTTTAAACCTTGTTTTTGTTATTGTTTATCACATGGGCGTTTTAGGAGTTGCACTTGCCACCGTGCTGTCAAATTTTCTGAGTGCCGGATTCATGATTTGGATTTTGATGCATGAAGATGAAATGATTCGTCTGGAGTTGTCTAAAATAAAGATACATAAACAACATTTAATCCGAATGCTTCAGGTGGGAATGCCCGCGGGACTTCAGAGTATGGTATTCTCTTTGTCCAATATTTTTGTGCAGAGCGGAATTAACAGTTTTGGAGCTTTGGCGATTGCAGGCTCATCAGCGGCTCTCAATTTTGAGTATTTTACATTTAACATCTCATCAGCCTTTGCACAGGGAGCGGTAACTTTTTCAAGCCAGAATTACGGAGCCGGATACTATGACCGGTGCAAAAAGATATTCTGGATTGCCATGCTCGAAGGCATGGGATTTACGGCAGCTCTCAGTCTGATCTTCACGATTTGGGCAAGACCGTTCGTATCTTTATATACGGTTGATGAAGCGGTTATTTTATTTGCACTTGCCAGAATGTATCGCGTCATGTCCTTAGAGGCCTTGACCGAAACATATGAGGTTGCGGCAGCTTCTCTGCGCAGTATGGGTTATGCCATGGTACCGGCGATATTAACTGTGATCGGAACGGTCGGATTTCGATTGCTTTGGCTGTGCACCGTTTTTCAAAGGTTCCATACGTTTGAAACGTTAATGATTGTATATCCGATATCCTGGATTTTTACAGCGTGTATGGTTATCAGTGCTTATTTTATTCTGAGAGTAAAACGGGGATTGTAAAAAGTTTTTCTGTGTTGGAAAATGAGTATGACAAGTTGCAATGGAAACAGAGTGTAGAAAGCAGAAATGTTAGAAGAGAATAAATAGTAGAAGAGAATAAACAGTAAAAAAAGGAGAATTCAATGAAAAAAGGACTGGTTATGGAGGGCGGTGCCATGAGAGGCATGTTTACCGCAGGTGTTACGGATGTTTTCATGGAAAATGGAATAGAGTTTGATGGGGCAATCGGTGTTTCGGCCGGTGCTGCGTTTGGATGCAATTACAAATCAAAGCAGATTGGAAGGGCTTTTCAGTATAATCACGACTATTGTCCGGATCCCCGTTATGGCAGCCTTCGCTCATTTTTAAAGACCGGTAATGCTTATGATGCAGATTTTTGCTATGGGGAGATTCCCAATAAACTGAATAAATTTGACACGGAAACTTTTCAGAATAATCCGATGGAATTTTACGTGGTCTGTACGGATGTCGAGACCGGATATGGTGTGTATCACAATTGCCTGACCGGTGATGCAAAGGATGTTTTATGGATTCGCGCTTCCGCATCCATGCCGATGATTTCTCAGATTGTGGAGATTGACGGATACAAATTATTAGATGGTGGAATTGCCGATTCCATACCGATTCGAAAGATGGAAGAATTAGGATATGACCGGAATGTTGTTATTTTAACGCAACCGTTGCATTTTAAGAAAAAACCGGCCGGTTATCTTCCGGCGGCCAGAATTACATTGAGAAAATATCCCAATCTGATTAAACGTATGGAAAACAGACATCATATTTACAATGCAACAACGGAATATCTTCGAAAGAAAGAAAAAAACGGTGAAGTTTTGGTTGTGCGTCCACCGATGCTTTTGGAAATCAGCGGAATTGTAAAAGATCCCAAAGAACTGGAGCGTGTATATGAGATTGGCAGAAAAACCGGAGAAAAATATCTGGATTCGGTACGCAGTTTCTTAGCAAATTAGCAATTTACATTGTTTGCAATCGTTGTGGGATGCTCGTTGTCCTTGCAGAAATGATATATCTTTGTCGCCTCGTACTTCGGTTTTTAGCCCTTCTAAGCGACATGCTCACAAAATAGTTATTAAATGCCCGGTTTCAAAACTCAGACTTCGTCTTCGGACAGTTGAAACCGGGCATTCCATTTTGTTCGCTATGCCGCTAAGAAAGGCACAAAACCTCGTAAAAGCCGGCGAGCAAAGATATATCATTTCTGCAAGGACGACGAGCTATATACTCACGAGTTGTAATATAGATGCATCGACAGAAAAAGAGCCTGTATTTATTCTAAAAATGAAATGCAGGCTCTTTGTGTGTTTTTAAATAGTTATTATTTACCAAGCGCAGTTTTTTGTGCAACCGTAGTTTCTTTTTCATAACATGCAAAAGCACTGTTCACCATTTCCTGCTCGGGTTTGGGTGTAATCAGGCTGACAATCGGAACGATAATCAGTCCGGCAATCATAGCGATGGCACCGCAGTTAATCGGAGACTGCATGATAGCAGGGAATGAACTTCTAAAGAAGATGTTAGCCACCATTAACACGGAAGCAAAGATGAAGCTGACCCAGCAGGAAGCTTTGGTAACTTTTTTAGAGTATAACGAGTACATAAACGGAGCTAAGAAAGCACCGGCTAACGCACCCCATGAAACCCCCATAAGCTGGGCGATAAAGGTTACGGAACTCTTATACTGAATCAAAGCCAATACAGCTGAAATTGCAATAAATACCACAATTAAGATACGGATATATAAAACCTGAAGTTTCTCACTCATCTTTTTGATAAAGGTATCTTTTAAGAAGTCAATGGTCAATGTGGAGCTTGATGCAATGACTAAGGACGATAAGGTAGACATAGAGGCTGAAAGAACCAGAATGACTACGAGAGCAATTAATGCAGGACTTAATTCGGATAACATCGTGGGAATGATGGAATCATAACCGCCGACAATAGCACCTTCCGGAGTATATTCAAGCTTATCAGAAAATAGACGTCCGAAACCACCAAGGAAATAACATCCGCCGGCAACTACTAAAGCAAAGATGGTTGAAATAATGGTTCCTTTCTGAATGGAAGCCTCATCTTTGATGGCATAAAATTTTTGTACCATCTGAGGAAGTCCCCAGGTTCCGAGACTGGTAAGGATAACGACAAACATCAGATTTAACGGATCGGGTCCTAAGAAAGAAGCAAAAACACCGGGAGTTGTAGCAACACTTTCATCGGTTACTCTTGCAAGTCCGTCCAAAGCAGCCATCAGACCGCCTTTACTGTTTAAAACAGCGACAATGATGGTAGCAATACCAAACAGCATGATAATACCCTGAATGAAGTCGTTGATAGCAGTTGCCATGTAACCGCCGGCAATGACATAGATTGCTGTTAAAATTGCCATGATAATGATGCAGACACTATAGTCGATGTTAAAAGCCATACCAAATAATCTGGAAAGACCATTATACAAAGAAGCCGTATAAGGAATTAAGAAAATAAAGATGATGACCGAAGCACCGATTTTTAAAGCCGGACTACCGAAACGTTTGCCAAAAAATTGTGGCATGGTAGCCGAATCCAAATGTTGTGTCATGATACGAGTTCTTCTGCCCAGTACAACCCAGGCAAGCAATGAGCCGATGATGGCATTTCCGATGCCGGCCCAGGTTGCGGAGATACCGTATTTCCATCCGAACTGTCCGGCATAGCCAACAAATACAACGGCTGAAAAATAAGATGTACCATAGGCAAAGGCTGTTAACCAGGGACCTACTGCACGTCCGCCCAATACAAAACCATTTACGTCGGTTGCATTTTTGCGACAGTACAGGCCTATGCCGATCAATACGGCAAAATAAACTAACAATAAAATCAGTTTCATGTTTGTTTGCGTTTCACTTTTGTTTGTTAACGCTTCCTCCTTCATAAAAATGTAAATTTTGTACTTTAACACACTAATACTTAAAACTTTTAAACTTTAATGCTTTTGTGTAATAAAGTAATAAAACCAATATATCATAGAATGGAGATAAGGAAAAGTAGAAATCACATTTTTTCTGTGATAATATGGTACAGAAAGCTCGGTCAGAGCGAATTTTGAATTTATAATTCTGACGAAAAAGCAGAATGAGCTATCCGAAGATTTGTCAGATATGGGAATTAGACATTTATACAGCCATTGGTAAATACTGAATCTAAGGGAGAAATTATATTTTATGGATGATAATCAACTCTTAAAAGCCAGAATACAGGAGCTTGCCAAAGCTTCCTATCAGCAAAACAGATATACTTTTACCTCGTTTTTGACTCCGGCAGAGCTTGCCGTTGTAGATGAACTGGCAAAAGAATTATCTTATATTGATTTTGAGACCTTTGGCGGATGTGAGATTTGTGAAAGACAGATGGTCCGGTTCGGTTCTAAAAGAAGTCTGGGGTATGAGGAATCCTATCCGATTGCAGTATTACTGATTGAGCCTTTGATGGAAAAGTTTGCGGAAGAACTCGGGCATCGGGATTATCTGGGGGCTGTTATGAACTTAGGCATCAAGAGAGAAATTCTGGGTGATATCATTATAAAAGGAAAGAGCGCATATCTTTTTTGCGAAGCTGAGATTGCAGATTATATCATAACAAATCTGGATAAGGTGCGGCATACCAATGTGAAAGTCAGCCGCATGGAAGGAGAAATAGATGCTCTGAAAAAAGAACTTCAGGACATGGAAGTGTTAGTCAGCGCACCTCGTTTTGATGCCGTCGTGGCAGCGGTTGCAAAAATATCAAGAAAAGAAGCTCTTGCGCTGTTTACGGAGAAGAAGGTGCTGTTAAATGGTCGCGTTTGCGAAAACAACAGTATGCAGCTTAAGGAAGAGAGCGTATTTTCTATTCGGGGATATGGAAAGTATATTTATGCAGGATGCGGAAATCTGACGCGGAAAGGGAAAATCTATGCGCGGTTGAAGAAATATGTTTAATGCGTTTGAATTTCGGATTCGTTTTACATAGATTTTGTATCAAATTTCCCAATATACCCATAAAATTTTAGAATCAACCTTGACACACGAAAATAAAAATAATATAATAGTCTTTGCTGTGAGAGAAACACGGCAAACGAAATATTATGTGCGCTTAGCTCAGCTGGATAGAGCGTTTGGCTACGGACCAAAAGGTCGGGGGTTCGAATCCTCTAGCGCACGCTAGTTTTTAAGGTCGGGAATGCTTGATTTTCAAGCGTTCCCGAGTTTTTTTATGCTAGGAATTGAACCCCTGTTTTTTGTACCATTTTGTACCATTTATAAAGTTAAAGATTACTACACAATAATTCCATGTATTCTTCGTCTTTGTTGGACTCTTTGAATTTGATGTAGTCAATCGTTTGGCTCAAAGAACCATGTCCTGCGATTCTTTGTATTTCTTTTAAAGGAACACCTTTGTAATAAAGATTCGTAATAACAGTTCTACGAATATCATGCTGAGATTTTAATTCTCCCATTCCGACTTCACGACAAAAACGTTTTAAACGTGGTTCAAAGGAACGGGTATTGCACATCACATACTCATCATTTACTTTTCTCTGAAAAATAAAATCATCTTGTGAAATACCAATACCATTTTTGAAATTAATTCTTTTAATGGTCTTTAATAGATTTTGAGCATTTGTGTTTAATACAAGAATGCGATCACCGGATTTAGATTTTGTATGATTCACAACTTTATATCCGTTGAAGTTTCCATCTTGGTCATCATTTTCAACCACTTGTCTTTGCACATGAAGTTTTTTATCATCTATTACATCACACCATTTAAGTGCACACAATTCACCTGAACGCATCCCTGTATAAAAGAGTAATACAAGTCCAAGCGGAATTGCACAATCACTACTTTCAGCAAAACATTTATCGATGATTTTCTTTTGTTCCTGTTCGCTGAAAACTTTGTCGCAGTCTCTACGTTGTGTAGGTGGAACGAATTGATCAGGATCGATTTTTAATTTTTCAAATGGATTAGATTTGATGATTTGGTTATCTATTGCATAATTCATAAGTGAATTAAGAGTACCTTTTACATTGTTGAAATACTTTTCTTTCATATCAGGTTTTTCTTTTTTGCAATAGAGATACCATTGATATCCGTCTTTAATTGTTAACTCACTAATAGGTTTATTTCCTATTGGTGAATGTTGAATGTAGTTCTCAAAGTTTTTTACATCCTTTCGGAAGGTAGCAGGTTTAATTTGCAATAAGCGAAATTGTTTGTATTCCACATAAATGGAATTTAAAGTCGGAATTCCTTCCTTGAAATGTTTTAAAATTTCTTGCTCAACTGCTTTGAGAGTCGTTTTACGAATGGCTCCTTTCTTCCACGGAACGCGCACCCAATATCTTCCATCAGGAGCTTGTTTGATTTGAAAATTCTTCAGTATAAGCTTGTTGTTCATATTCTCCTCCACAAGCCTTGTGAAGTCCTCTGTTCTAAGTTTACCATCGTATACTTGTTGTTGCAAATCTGAAATTGTTGCATCTGACATAATAATTGTATTAAGTTTGTCATTATTCATATTGAACACCTCATTTTTGGGTGCTTGGTATGAATGCTCCATCTGTTTCTTATTAAGAAACATATCAGCCATCTCAATCTGAAACCAAATCAGACGGCTTTATGGTAATGTCTTTGGACGCATTTGAAACCGTGTTGCCTGTTGCTTTCCATTGCTTGTGTCAATGGATAGGATGCCTTTATTTCTCGTAGGGACAGACCATCCGACATGGAAAATCTGTCAAGGAAATAAAGAGCATGTGGCTTTGTCCACCTTGACAGGTTTTTTATGTTGGATATCCTATTATGAGAGAAATAAAAAAGAAGATGTAACCATGCAATGGCGGTTCATCCTCTTAGCGGGTCTTTGTGTTTTTTGGTTTGTTGTTTTTCTTTGCTGCCGGTGTGTCATTGGAAATACATACGGTACGCTTCTTACCATCTGCAATCCTGTCGTGAATGGAACGGACTTCAACCTGTCTGGTGGAAGTCTCGGAATTTATCAAACGAACCATACGGCGGATCAGTTTTTCCGGATCGGTTAAGGTAAGAGCTGTTACTTTTTCATACTGACTGATCTGCTCCTGCAAGGCAGCTTTTTCTTTGGTAAGGGCAGTTACAGATTTTTTGGCGTCGGCAGGATGATAGGTCTCCAGACATTTTTTACTTTTGTAATAGGAAGAGATTTCTTCTTTGTGTTCTTCCTTGAACTTCTGCTTTCTGCTTTTGAAAAAGATTTTTTCATACTCATTGATGAGCGGTTGCAGTTCTTTGCACTTCTTTCTGGCATTGAGAACAATCTCAATGTTTTTCATCCTTGCTTTGTCTGTTTTGATTTTCTGCTTTGCCCGGGTAACCTGTTCATCCAGGGATTGGATGTGCTCCATCAGGTCACCTTTGGAATAAATCTCCTGGTCGTACAGATAATGGAAGAGGCTGTTGAGTGCAGACCAGTCTCTGGCAAGACATTTCACATCGGCAATGGGTGAGTAGTGCTTGTCCTTTCTGTCACGACTTCGAATGTCGATGTAATGGGAAAGATAGTCGGCCAAAGACTCTTCCTGTGGCTTCGGACTTCTAAGTTCCTGCCATTTATCAAAGAAACGTTTTACGATGGATAGGAGGTCATCCCACAACCGATTTAGCATTTCAATCTCACGGTTGAGGTTGCCTAAGTCTGTTTTGATGCCTTTCTTTTCCAGAGCAGAAACAGCGGGACCCAGATGGATGGTTGGGATTTTGGCGATGCCCTGTCTTTCATAAGAACGCATATCAATACGGACATCACTCTGGCATCTTTCCAGATAAGCATTCACATGTTCCTGCCAGTGACTTCTCCATAGTTCAACATTCCCACGCTTGTTCCAGTCCACCGTGTTTACTTTTCTGGATTTATATGCACCGCTTGGAAGTCGGATCCGGCTGCCATCTTCATTGAGAATATATTCTTTTCTGGATTTGGCTAACCAGTTCCCATCCTTATCCAATGCCCGCATGGTTAAGAGAATATGGGCATGGGGATTGCCGTCTCCTTTGTCATGGATTGCGATGTCGCAACACATCCCTTTATCGACAAACTCCTTCTGACAGTATTCCGTTATAACAGACCGGAACTGTTCGGCAGGGATTTCAACCGGAATAGCAATCTGTATTTTCCTTGCCTGCTGTGCGTTGCAGTTGCATTCGACTTTCTCGACCGCGTTCCAGAGTGTCTGCCTGTCTTTATAACATGCCGGAGCATGGGCGGGCAGAAGAATGGCGTCGTAGATGACTTCGGTTTTGGATGAATAGTTTTGGTAACGCATATCTGCATCCCGGTAAAGTCTTGAACCGCTCTGATATGCGGCTGCGGCAACGGCAGACTGATTGGCGGATGATTTTACGATACTGACTTTAAAATGGGTACTTGCCATAAAGGCACCTCCTTTCTGTGGTCGTATTTTTCGATTGGGGTAGCCGGCAAAGCCGGCGAAGGGGAAACGAAGTTGCCCCTTTTGTTTCATCCTTTGTGTCATTACACAAAGAGATGAATGGAGTGCTTTTTACTGCACAAGCCTCGCAGAGCGCAATGACACCGGAACGGTGTATAATTGCGCCCTTTTTCAAAGGGAAGAATTAGCATCGGATATTTCCTGCAATACCTTTTGTACTTCCGGAATTTTTGAAAGGATGGATAAGAAACTGTTTACTTCCACATAGGGAAGATAGACAATGTCTGGGAAGTATTTCTCCAACATGCCACCGTAAGTACACAACTGATGTGTACGTGCTTTTCTTGTGAGAGATTTGGAATTACGCTCGTAGTTTTTGATGCGATGTTCCAGTAACTTTTTTTGTGCTTCCATCTGTGCCATCTTTTCTTCCTCTGATTTCCATCTGCCAGAACTCATACGTATCACCGCCTTTCTTTGGGATATAAAGACATAAAAAAAGCATATGTCCGCAAAGAACATATGCTTAGGTTTATTTGTTATTATGAAGTTGATTGCTGTGTGGCCACACTACAACTTTATCATGTCACCGGCATGGCAGCAATTCCAAAGTTGTTCTATTCCTGTTGCATTCCACATGGAAAACTCACAATACTATTTTACACCCGGGTATGGGTAAATGAAATGATGGTCTCATGAGAATTTGTGAGAATGAATGAGAGAAAATTTGATATGCTACGAAGCATACCTTTTCGATGCTATCATTTTAACACGATAGAAAAGGAGCGTAAATGAGGAAGATATATGCAAGATGTATTTCATTTGTTCTTGTTGAAGGACATCCTGCAGGTATTGCGGTAATTGAAAAACGCTATGCCGAACTTACGGCAAGGTATGAAAAGGCAAAAACTGGATACAATGACATAGCAGAGCAGATTGAAAGTGAGAAGGCAAAGCTAGAAATATTCAAAGGGTTCATTCGGACTTTGGAGAAGCAAAAATGCTTGGGGGCTTTTTAAGTGGAAAAAGTGCAGGTCGTATATTATAATAGGATTATGCTTGGTGGAGTGTTGATTTCACCAAATCGGAATTTTCTTAACATATGTCAATGAAAAGAATATGGTTATGTAATATAGTCACCTTGGAGGTGACAAAATATGAATCATACAAATTTACAGAATGCTGAAAAAGCACTAATGATCACAACCTTATTAACAATAATAGTAGCAGGATATGAGGTCTTATGCTCTTGTCAAAGTTATCAAATAGGAATGAACTTACTTGATATTGCAAGTTATGCTAATGCAAATCTGAATGTGTATTGTTTAGTTCTTATATTGGCAAATCTTATTCTTCTTCCGAGTGCTATCCTTTTGTATAAACAAAGTGGTATTAGTTTGAAAGAAGAAATATTTGATAAATCAACTCTAAGAAAAGATATCGTTCTTGGAATCGTTTTGGCAGGTGCATCTTCTGTAATCAGTTTGTTTTCTCTTGTTGTGATGAAAGGAAGAACTGATTTGGCATTTGGCGGATGGGATAGATTGACTGTTGCTGAAATCATTTTGATGGCTGTCTCGCTGGGGGTTGTAAGTGGCATTTGTAAGGAAATTTTCTTTCGAGGATTTGCAAAGAACTTTTGCGCAGGTGTTTTGGGAGAAACTACGGCGCTCTTACTGTTTAATATGATGTTTGGGTTACTTGACTGGTTCAATATGGGACATTCCTTTGTTGTAGGTTTGTTATGGATATGGGGATATAAAAAGAGCAAACATCTTATTGTTCCCATGATTGCACATGGTGGAATGAATTTGACTTCGGTTGTGTTTTATATAATTACTTTATAGGAGAATCATGGATAGAGAATATTTAGTTAATCAATTAATGGAAATAGCGAAACAAAATGGTGTGGAAATAGATGCAGAAGTTCTTGGAATGATTGTAAATAAGTCCGTTTTTCGTGTAGTTGCCAAAGGTGGCATTTTGCAAAATGTGGGTGAAGAAACTAAAACTGCAGCTTTGATACTAAATGGAATTTGTAGAGCTTATTATGTAGATGGTGATGGTAATGATATCATTCGTGGTTTTTCGATTCCGGGAACTCTTTGTATGGATGAAGGATTGTTTGGTTACAGAGAGAGCATTGTTACTTGGGAAACCTTAGAAGAAACAACTTTGATGTTCTTTGATATTCAGGAAATGAAAAAGATTATTTATGAAAATAATCAGCTTAAAGATGTTTATATAATGCTTTTGGAAAATGCATTACGTTATAAAATATATAGGGAAAATGGATTTCTTGTAGAGAATGCCACAGAGCGATATATTCATTTTAAAAAATTGTATCCTATGATATGTGAATCTGTAAAACAACATTATGTGTCTACATATTTGGGGATTGCACCGGAGTCGCTTAGTAGGATTAAGAAGGCTTTGAAAGAAGAATAAATTTAAGCATTGAGTAAAAACGAAACTTCCAGTCTTGCGGAGAGATTGAAAGCAACAGAAGATTTGAATTCTCACTTGAGGTATTTTAAGGGATTTAATAACTGTTATATCTTGTTATAAAAATTGCGGGGAACCCTGAAAATACTAAAGTTTTTGTGGGTGCCCTTTTCGTCACATCTTGTATTTTGTTATATCGTTTTACTCTTGGTTACGCCCTCTAATAAGGGAAAAAACAAGGGAAAGAATTAGCACAACGGAGCGTAGAATTCCTTTAAAATACGGAACTCTACGCTCCGTTGGTAGACAAAAAAGCTTGTTTTTATGATAATAAGACCCGAAAGGAGGACAAGCATGGATCTGAATAAAATAGGTAAGTTTATTTCAGAGGAAAGAAAGAAGAAAAATTATACGCAGAAGCAACTTGCAGATATTCTTAATATTAGTGACAGAACAATTTCCAAATGGGAATGCGGCAAAGGATTTCCGGAAGTTTCATTGTTGCAGCCCCTTTGTAAGGCGCTGGGAATTTCGGTGAATGAGTTGCTGACGGGTGAACGCTTGGATAAAGAGAATTATATGAAAAAGGCAGAACAAAAAATGGTTCATCTGGTAGAAGAAAAGAAAGAGAACAGAACGAAATTAATTCTGATTCTGTTAATGGGACTTATATCCATCATTTCTTTTGTGACGCTGATTGTTGTTGTAAATACATATGCGGAAGTAATAAGCAATCAGGCGAAAGGTATATTGGTGTTTATTGCATGTGCCGTTTTTACGGTTGGTTTGCTTGCGCTGATGGAGGGAGGACGCACATTTGGATATTATAAGTGTTTACATTGTGAAGAAACCTTTGTTCCCGGCTTCATTAACTATACAGTAGGAATGAATATCGTTGCGTTAAGAATGATGCGATGCCCGCATTGCGGCAAATGGAGATGGTGTCTGAAAGTACTGACAAAGAAAGAGAGAGATGAAGATGAAAGTGAAGGAACGTAATAAAATAATAATACAGATGGTAATTGCAATCATCGGTGTGGTTGGTGGTTTGTTGGGAGTGAATGCATTTAATCAATATGTGCTTATGAGTCTTCCGCTTGTTGTTCGTATGGTTTTGATGATTGTAACATATTTACCGATTGCATTGGTTCCCTTTTGTATTGTGATATTTAATAAGGAAAAGTGGTCGGATTACGGTTTTTCCAAAGAGAAGATAGGATATCAGTTGTTGATTGGTCTTGCCATTGCATTGTGTATGTCATTCGTATTTACAGTAATACCGCATCTGATCGGAAAGAGTGACTGGGTGAATAATCAACATATATATATTTATGCATGGCAGTATATATATGATTTTATCCAATATATTGGTGCAGTTGCGCTGGTGGAGGAGTTTGTTTTTCGCGGATTCTTCTACAAGAAGTTAGAAACACTTTTCGGTTCCGCCGTAGGTGCGATTATAGGTTCGTCCATTTTGTTTGGTTTGTTTCATTTCTTGGGCGGAAATATCGGACAAATAATATTAACAGGTTTTATTGGCGCAATCTTTTGTATCTGTAGAGTTAAAATTAAGAATTGCACGTTGTTGTCGGTTATTATCGCGCATGGTGTATACGATGCACTGATTACAGTATGGCTGAATGTTTTTACTTAAGCGACTAATTTATATATGAGTAGAAATACCACGGAGTACAAATCGAAGATTTGTGCGAAGGGTGTATTTCGCTCTGCGAGGCATGAAAATATTTTGAAATTCTATTGGAAAAAGGGAATACTTGTGGTATTATGTGTATAGGATATAACTGTAATGCATTACAGTTTTGGTCTGGGCGAAAGCTCTTTGGACCACCGTAGGCGGGAAGAATTTCCCGCCATTTTTACTATGGTCGTAAGTTTTGGATGAGTTTATGAAAGAACTTAGCATATTTATAGATGAATCAGGAGACTTTGGAGAAATCACGGAGCGACCAGCGTATTATTTGGTAACGCTTTTGTTTCATGACCAAAAGAATGATATTGCTTCAAATGTTAAAAAACTTGAGGATAGTATCAAGAATTCCGGATTTGATTTTGAGTATATACATACGGGACCTGTTATTAGACGTGAAGAGGTGTTTTTCGGATTGTCTATAGACGAACGTAGCAAGCTGCTTTTTAAGATGTTAAATTTTATTGTTAGCAGTTCAATTGCATATGAGATGGCTGTGGTAAATCGAAAAGAAGCATCGGATAAGATTTCTCTTTCCGGTAAGTTGGGACACGAAATATCAAACGTGATAGGAAAATATAAGGCGTTTTTTGATGAATTCGACAAAATTATTGTATACTACGATAATGGTTATCCAAACTTTTTTAAAATCCAAACTTATTATAACACTGTGGCTTAAAAAACACACTCTGATTATAAAAAGTTTGGATTTTATTTTTGTCTTTTTTCTGTATGATTACCTTGAAGGAGGTAATCATTATGGATATAAAATATTTACAAGAAAACCAACAACAGTTATTTCAACAGATGAAGGATGCAGGATATGCTACCGATTACATTTACTGTTTTCAGGTGCTTGTCCAGTATATCCTTGATAACAATGAACATGAAAAGTGGAATTCATATGTGGATATATATGAATCATACAAGAAAACCACTACGTCTGTATATGTACAGAAACAGGCATACACCATCTTTAATGGTATCAAAAAATTTCATTTAGATAAGCAGTTTCCTGGAAATGGTGTGCGGCAGCCGCTTATCTCTTATGATGCTTTTAGTAACCTTGTTACTGAGTTTCAAAATCTTATTACCCATTATCGGATTTATGAAAAAGAACGTGGCAAAAAAGATAAGACAATATATATTGAATCAAACTGTGGCGTGACATTCCTTTCTTTTGTGCAATCCAAAGGATGTTTTAGTTTGAAAGATATTTCCGAAAAGGATGTTTTGTGCTTTTTTCTAAATGATGAGGGGAAGCTTTCTAAAAGCAGAACTTATGTAAAAAATCTGCGTGCAGTGTTTAAAGCCGGAATGTCATGGAACCATTCAGAATGCCAACGTATATTGAATCTGCTTCCCAAGATACACCATGGGCGAAAAATAATCCAATATCTTACTGAAGATGAAATTTTAAAGATAAAAGAAGTACTTAACAATCATGACTTAAATCTTTCGTTTCGGGATAGAGCTATTGGACTTCTTTTAGTTCACTATGGTTTAAGGCGCAGCGATATTGCCGCCTTAAGGCTGGATGCTATCGATTGGGATAAATCCATAATCCGAATCACACAACAAAAAACGGGATATCCATTCGAGATGCCATTAATTCCCGTTGTAGGAAATGCCCTTTATGACTATATAATGCATGAGCGCCCGGAATCAGACGTACCTTATGTATTTCTTTCAGAATCTACGCCGGTAAACAGGGGATGTGGTTGCACAACAATCAATGATGTAGTAAATAAAATATTAAAACTGGCAGAACTTCGTCAGAATAATGGCGAACGCAGAGGAGCACATATATTTCGCCATCATTTTGCAACAGCATTGATGGGAAATGGTATTCCACAGCCCGTTATTAGTAAATCAATGGGGCATACGGATCCAGTTTCTGTAGAAACATATCTTTATGCCGATTTTGCACATTTAAAAGAATGTGCACTCAGCATCGAAAACTATCCTGTACCGGAGGAGGTATTTCGCTATGCAAAAGTTTAAAATAATTCCTAATCAGTATTTACAGGATTATATAACTTACTGTCATGCTATAGACCGTGAATCAGAAATGTCTGTTGTATATCTGTCCATTTTTGATAATTACTGTTATCGGAACTGGCCGGAAGCATCCGATATAACACAGGAGATGGTAGACAGCTGGTGCGCTCAACGTATTACAGAAAAGAACAATTCTACACGTAGCAGAATATATCCTGTTATAAATTTCCTGCAGTACTTACAAAACAGGGGGCTGACAGACATAAAACTCCCTGATATTCCCCGACACGAACAAAGCACATATATTCCACATGCCTTTACGGAACAGGAACTTTCGAACTTCTTTCATGAATGCGATAATTATCCAATCCATAATAACCGTCTTATGGATAGAAATCTTAAGATTACCATCCCTGTATTTTTCCGGTTGCTTTATAGTAGCGGAATACGAACAACAGAAGCAAGACATTTAAAGGTGGCAGATGTCGATTTGTCAAATGGCATTCTGAATGTTCATCAGTCAAAGGGGCATAGTCAGCATTATATCGTACTGCACGATACAATGAATTCATTACTAAAGCAGTATCATGAAGCCATCAGCATTCTTTATCCTGAACGCATTTACTTTTTTCCTGCGACTGCAGATACTGGTCGTTCATGTCTTTGGGTATGGAGTACTTTTCGTAAAATATGGGATAAGGTAAATACAAGTCATGCCACAGCTTATCAGTTACGCCATCATTATGCCACGGAAAATATAAATAAATGGATTGATTCCGGTTTTGATTTTTATGATAAGCTGATTTATTTAAGTAAAAGTATGGGGCATAGCAATCTTGAGAGCACGAAATACTATTATTCCATTGTTCCTTCCATGACATCTATCCTGGAAGAAAAAACAGAAGAAAGTTTTGATGAGATTATTCCGGAGGTGGCTTATGAAGAAGGCGATGAATGAAGCGGTACTTGTTTCGCAATGTATCTCCGGATTTTTAAATGATTATGCTCCAAAACATAAAACCGGCAGTCAGCATACCATTAAATCTTATAAAACCACTCTTGAAATTTACATAAAATATTTAGAGCGGGAGAAAAAGATCACACCAGAACAGTTGGATTGGAACTGCTTCGATAAACAGTACATTGAAGACTGGCTTGTATGGCTTGTATCTGAAAGAAACAATAAACCTGAAACTTGTAATGTACGTTTGGCTTCCCTTAGAGAGTTTATAAAATATGCGGCAGATAAGAACATACAGGTATTATCTGTTTATCAGAATTCTACAACAATTAAAAAGAAAAAATGCTCAAAGAAAAAAGTGCATGGACTTACTAAAGAAGCAATTAAAGTATTGATGGAAATGCCTGATACAACAACCAGAACCGGCAGAAGGGATCTTGTATTAATGATTGTTTTGTATGCTACAGCTGCCAGACTCGACGAGTTGCTATCCATGAAAATATCGCACTTGAAACTGGATAGTACAAAACCGTATGTAAATGTCATTGGAAAGGGTGATAAGACAAGAACTCTTTATCTCTTACCCAAAGCAGTTTCGCATTTAAAAAAATATATATCTGAGTTTCATGGATGTAAACCGGAACAGGATGCGTATTTATTTTATTCCAAACGTACAGACAAACACAGCAAACTTTCACAGCCTGCTGTAGCAAAAAGGTTAAAAGAATATGCTGCTAAAGCCCATGTGCTTTGTGAGGATGTTCCACTTGACCTTCATGCACATCAGTTTCGACATGCAAGGGCATCCCACTGGCTAGAAGAAGGCATAAACATTGTTCAAATCTCTTTTCTTCTTGGACATGCACAGCTGCAGACAACAATGGTATATTTGGATATTTCAACTGAAGATGAACTTAAAGCTTTAGCTGTGTTAGAAGATGAAAATGATAAGAAAATCACTCCAAAGTGGAAAAATAAAACCAATACGTTAACTGCTTTTTGCGGATTTTAAACCAGAATGGGCACAAAATAAAATCCAAACTTTTTATAATCAGAGTGTGCTTTTTAAGCCACAGTGTTATAATAAGTTTGGATTTTAAAAAAGTTTGGATAACCATTAAAATCCAAATATTTGGATTTTAATGGTCAAATCGAACTTGGTGCAATTCTAAATACGGTATTTTCAATTAATATTTTTCACTTTCCCTTATAGCTTCCTAATAAGGGAAATTATAAGGGAAAAGTGATGATTACATAGATTTTGATGGACGGGAAATCTCGTAAAAGCTGGAAAGTTAGAAAAATACACGCGCAATTTGAAGTTTACGGAGGAATATATATGGTCGGAAAAATGACGAAAAATGAAAAAATACTAGCAAGCTTATCTTTGGCAGTATTAGTTATTGCAATTATAGTAAAATGCTTTATAGGAACCACAGACACAGGTGTTTTAGTGATGCTATCTTTTACTGGTATTCTTATGTGGCTAATTATCTTATTTTGTGCCTTTTTTCCAGCCGAATGGAGAATGACTGAAAAACAAAAGAGCAAGAT
>JAGAJL010000021.1 GCA_017626095.1 Lachnospiraceae bacterium | reverse complement strand
TTGCTACGCACTTTGTGCTCTCGCAATCCTAAAACATTCGAAATCCGCCCTAATCGGGCTACTTTCTCATGTTTTGCGGGTCTCAAAGTCATACTTTTTCATGCGAGCATGAAAAGTATGACCTTTTGCCCCTGGTATCATATTATTTTTTCAATAGATAATTCCGGATGCTGTGATAAATCAACAAAACCGTCTTCTGTCTTAATCATGGGCTTAGACAAGGTTGCATGATTGATATATACGATATCACCCTCTGTTCCGTCAGAGAGTAAAACCCGGTTGTTTATATATGTATTTACTACATTTTCTAAAAATTTCAAAATAAAAGCAGCTTCATATTTTTGAAGCCCTTCTTTTTCAAATATTTCAATCACCTGAAAAGGACAGAGCGGACCGCGATAAACCCTTGCTGCGGTCATGGCATCGTAAACATCGGCGATGGCTACAATTTTGGCAAAAGCATCGATTTTGTCTCCTTTTAATCCAAATGGATAGCCGGAACCGTCACATTTTTCATGATGCATCAAGGCTGCATTTTTGACATGATCGCTGATGTTCTGATTTTTAAGGATATTATAACCTTCAATCGTATGTGTTTTTACGGTTTTGTATTCTTCATCTGTAAGTTTGCCCGGTTTTTTGATGATTTGGTCCGGAATGGCTAGTTTTCCGATGTCATGAAGAAGACCGCATAAAGTAGCAGTCTCAATCTCTTTTTGGGAAAGATTGAGCCAGGTGGCTAAAATATTGCTGATCAAAGCAACATTCATACAATGTGCAAAGGTCAGATCATCATACTGGCGCATGTTATGCAACATATTAAAAAATGCCGATGTATTGGATGCGCCGTCAATGAGATGAGTTGCCTGACTTAATAAAACATCTGTATCGATTTTGGCGCCTTTTTGAACGATGTCATTCATACTGCCTTTGAATTCATTGATGGTCTGATTAAAATCTGCTTTATATTGGATGAATTCCGGACTGGATTTGATAAGCTCCGAATAAGGAGATGATTTTGAGGGAATATCCAAAAAAGGAGCAGGCTTTGATCCGGCCTCGTTGTCACAGTATGTAACAGGTGAATCAAAGGGTTCGTCCGGATCGTCTTTTACTTTTACATATGGAATAGAATAGAATTCCAGTCTTGTAATAATTTTGTCGGTTAGAACAATACCCTTGGGAATGATGAGCTGATTGGCATAGCTAAAAACGTCTTCTCCGACAATCATGCCGGGGGTAAGGTTTGATCTGAGCAGTTTTTTCACGATGTTCCTCTTTCAAACAAACAGTTAACTGATAATATATTATTATACCTTTTTATATCATAAAAAGTCAATGAAGCCGGGGAGTGGCAAACACAAACAATTATCCAAGGCAAATGGAAATGCTGATTTGGAAATATTCGGAAAATGTCAAAAATATGGTTTTAGAGAAGGAATGTACTTGACGGAAAGCACAAAATTATATATAGTTTGTCTTAGATATGAAAATTCAATATTGGTAAGGCTCTTATTCAGAGTGGTGGAGATACAGAGGATCAGTGAAGCCACGGCAACCCCTTAAGACAAAGGAAGGTGCCAACCTGAGCGAGATATTCGAACAATAAGAGGATCTTTATGTCTAATCGGTCCGCTTTTTGTTGAAAGCGGTTTTTTTATGCAAACCAGTAGTTGTCTAACGTTATGCTAAAAGAGAAATGTGTCGCAATTTGACAGCTACGCCATCTATTTTAGGAGGAAAGAAAAATGGATAAAAGATTATTTACATCCGAATCAGTAACAGAAGGACATCCGGACAAAGTCTGCGATGCAATTTCAGACGCGATTTTAGACGCGTGTATGGAGCAGGATCCCATGAGCCGAGTTGCTTGTGAAACCGCATGCTGCACCGGTTTTGCATTGGTTACCGGTGAGATTACAACAAAAGCGCAGCTTGATGTGCCTACTATTGTCAGAAATACGGTTGAAGAGATTGGTTATACCGATTCTGAAATGGGATTTGATTATAAGAGCATGGCAGTTATGGTAGCTCTTGATCAGCAGTCAGCTGATATTGCTATGGGTGTTGATAAGGCATTGGAAGCAAAAGAAAATAAAATGTCGGATGATGAGATTGAAGCTATCGGAGCAGGTGATCAGGGAATGATGTTTGGTTATGCGTCCAATGAGACACCGGAGCTCATGCCTTATCCCATCAGTCTTGCGCATAAGTTGGCTCTGCAGTTGACAAAGGTTCGTAAAGACGGAACACTGACTTATTTAAGACCGGACGGAAAAACTCAGGTTTCCGTTGAATATGATGAAAACGGAAAGCCTTTCCGTTTAGAGGCAGTTGTTCTTTCTACTCAGCATGATGCAAATGTTTCTCAAAAACAGATTCATGAGGATATCAAAAAAAATGTTTTTGAACCGGTTCTTCCCAAAGAATTGTTGGATGAAAACACCAAATATTTCATTAATCCGACCGGACGTTTTGTTATCGGCGGACCTCATGGAGATGCCGGTCTTACCGGACGTAAGATTATCGTAGATACTTATGGTGGATATGCCCGTCACGGTGGCGGGGCTTTTTCCGGAAAGGATTGTACAAAGGTTGACCGTTCTGCAGCTTATGCAGCAAGATATGTGGCTAAAAATATTGTAGCAGCAGGACTTGCTGATAAATGTGAGATTCAGCTGTCTTATGCAATCGGTGTGGCACAGCCTACATCTATCATGGTGGATACGTTTGGAACCGGAAAGGTCTCCGATGAAAAGCTGGTTGAAATCGTTCGTGACAATTTCGATCTGAGACCTGCAGGAATTATCAAGATGTTGGATTTGCGTCGTCCAATTTACAAACAGACGGCAGCATATGGTCATTTTGGACGCAATGATTTGGATTTACCTTGGGAGAAAACGGATAAAGTTGATGCAATGAAAAAGTATTTATAGTAAAATAGGGTTAGCACAATTTCATTTTTGTATTATTTTAAAAGGGGTATTAAAAAAAATGACGTTTGATGAACTTATTGATTATGCAATTTCTCGTGAGGCATCCGACCTTCATATTACAGTAGGAACGGCCTGCGCGATACGTCGGTTTGGGGAACTGGAGATTTTGCCGGATATTCCGACAGCAGAGGAATCTCAACGAATGATTTTAGATTCGTTGAATGCAGAACAAACAGAAAAAGTACTTAATGGTCAGGATTTGGACTTTGCGCTATTTGCAAGCAATGGTTTTCGTTTGCGTGCAAATATTTATCATCAGCGTAATAATATTGCTGCATCATATCGTATTTTAAATCAGACAATTCCTTCTTTTGAAGAATTGGAAATTCCGGTTGCAGTTCAGAAGTTGATTAATGAGCCCAGAGGATTGGTTTTGATTACAGGACCTACCGGTTCCGGTAAGACAACGACCATGGCTTCCATGATTGATTACATTAACCGTACCAAGAATTTACACGTTATGACAATCGAAGATCCGATTGAGTATGTATACTATCACCAAAAATCTATGATTCATCAACGTGAAGTTGGTAAAGATGTTGATACGTTTGCAAAAGCAGTTCGTTCCGCTCTTCGTGAAGATCCGGACATTATCATGATTGGTGAAATGCGTGACTATGAGACCATTAGTGCTGCTATTACCGCAGCAGAAACAGGACATTTGGTCGTTTCCACTCTTCACACAACAAGTGCAGCACAGACAATTGAGCGTATTCTGGATGCATATCCGCCTCATGCACAGGGACAGGCAAGAGCGCAGTTAGCAAATGTGCTTCGGGGTGTTTCAACTCAGATCTTAGTACCGCAGATGAATGGTGAAGGTATGGTGCTTGCAACGGAAGTATTGTTGAATAACGATGCGATTGCTGCACAGATTCGTGATAATAAGACACATCAGATTCAGAGTACCATCCAGAGTAACATGTCTTCCGGTATGCATACGTTGGAGACAGACTTAAAGAGACTGATGTCCGCTTTCCGCATTTCGCGGGAGGATGCACTGGCCGTTGCTAACAGTCCGAAAGAATTGATGATGCAAAATAGTTTCTAATTATTTGAGATAAAAAACATTTTGAGGATATATTTCAAAGATAGGAAGCAAGAAAAACCAAATGTAAAAAGAATGTCAGATTTGTAAAATTTCATTTCCTAACTGACATTCTTTTTTTTATGTTTTATAATAATGATACTGGGGTGAGAACAAAGTGCGTAGCAATCCGTAGGTATCATGTGCACAATACAACAACTGCAAAACAACGAAGCAATATCGTGTTACAAAAAAGGAGGAAATCCGGTATGGCATTTACACATCTGCATGTACATACAGAGTATTCTTTGTTAGATGGTTCCAACAAAGTCAAAGAATGCGTCAAACGGATCAAAGAACTTGGGATGGATAGCTGTGCGATTACAGACCATGGTGTCATGTATGGTGTAATCAATTTTTATCGTGCAGCAAAAGAAACCGGAATAAATCCAATCCTTGGCTGTGAGGTCTATGTTGCACCGGGTTCGCGCTTTGATAAAGAAGCCGGAGTGAGTGATGACCGTTATTTTCATCTGGTTTTATTGGCTGAAAACAATACCGGATATGCCAATCTGGTTAAGATAGTCAGCAAGGGACATACGGAAGGTTTTTATTATAAACCGCGTGTGGATTTAGAAGTATTAAGAGAGTACCATGAGGGAATTATAGCGCTGTCTGCATGTCTTGCCGGCGAAGTACAGAGAAATATTATGAAAGGCCTTTTGGATGAGGCAGAAAAATCAGCCCTTCGTTATGAAGAAATTTTTGGAAAAGGGAATTTCTTTTTAGAATTACAGGATCATGGTCTTGCAGAGCAGCAAAAGGTCAACGCGGTTTTGCTGTCCATGAGTAAAAAACTGGATATACCGTTGGTTGCCACCAATGATGTACATTATACATATGCAGAAGATGTAAAGCCGCATGATATTCTTTTGTGTCTGCAGACCGGTAAAAAGCTTGCGGATGAAGATCGCATGCGTTATGAAGGTGGTCAGTACTATATCAAAAGTGAAGAGGAAATGAGGGCACTTTTCCCCTATGCACTCGAAGCGGTTGAAAATACACATAAGATTGCAGAAAGATGCCATGTTGAAATTGAGTTTGGTGTAACTAAGTTGCCAAAGTTTGATGTACCAAAAGGATACGATTCCTGGACATACCTCAATAAGCTGTGTTATGACGGACTGAAGGAAAGGTACGAATCGGATGAAGACGGTTCTTTGGCAAAACGTCTGCAATTTGAGTTAGATACCATTAAGACGATGGGTTATGTGGATTATTTTTTGATTGTCTGGGATTTTATCAACTATGCCAGAAGCCATGGAATTATGGTTGGACCCGGACGTGGTTCGGCAGCCGGAAGTATGGTTGCCTATTGCTTAAAGATTTCGCAGGTAGATCCTATTCGTTACAATCTGATTTTTGAGCGTTTCTTAAATCCGGAACGTGTAACCATGCCTGATATTGATGTGGATTTCTGCCCGGATGGTCGCCAGAAGGTCATTGATTATGTCAGTGACAAATATGGAGCGGATAAAGTAGTGCAGATCATTACTTTTGGTACGATGGCTGCCAAAGGTGTCATCCGTGATGTGGCACGTGTGATGGATCTGCCTTATTCTTATGCGGACTCCATTGCCAAAATGATTCCCAAGGAATTAAATATTACGCTCGAAAAATCTTTGGAAATGAATCCGGAATTCAAAGCCTTATATGATACGGACGACCAGGTGCACGAACTGATTGATATGTGTAAGCGTTTAGAGGGATTGCCCAGGAACGCATCGACTCATGCTTCCGGTGTGGTAATCTGTCAAAGGCCGGCGGATGATTTTGTGCCGTTGTCAAGAGGAACAGAAGGTGCCATCGTGACACAGTTTGAAAAAGATACAGTGGAACAGCTTGGCCTCTTAAAAATGGACTTTTTGGGTCTTCGTAATCTGACTATTATTGAGGATGCCTGTGATCTGATTGAAATGAGTACAGGTAATAAGATTGATATTGACAACATTGATTATAATGAAAAAGAAGTGTATGAATCGCTTTGGACCGGAAAAACAGACGGTGTATTTCAGCTTGAAAGCA
This sequence comes from Lachnospiraceae bacterium, assembly GCA_017626095.1. Classification (GTDB taxonomy): domain Bacteria; phylum Bacillota; class Clostridia; order Lachnospirales; family Lachnospiraceae; genus UBA2882. The sequence goes on along the minus strand of JAGAJL010000021.1, from coordinate 22,508 downwards.
ATGGGATGAAGAGCTTTATGAAGGAGTTAAAGCCCCAGAGCATGGAGGATGTGATTGCCGGAATTTCTCTGTATCGTCCGGGACCGATGGATTTTATCCCGAAATACATTGAAGGAAAAAATAACCGGAATACGGTTACATACTCCTGCCCGGAGTTGCAGCCGATCCTTGAGCCGACATACGGATGTATCGTCTATCAGGAACAGGTTATGCAGATTGTTAGGGATTTGGGCGGTTATACCCTTGGCCGAAGCGATCTGGTTCGACGTGCCATGAGTAAGAAAAAATCTTCTGTCATGGAGGAGGAACGTAAAAACTTTGTATACGGTAATGAAAAAGAAGGTGTTCCGGGTTGTGTCGCAAAGGGGATTCCTGTAACGGTAGCTGCTCACATCTTTGGTGAAATGATGGATTTTGCCAAATATGCTTTCAACAAATCCCACGCTGCCTGCTATGCGGTTGTTGCCTATCAGACAGCATGGCTAAAATATCATTATCCGGTAGAATACATGGCTGCACTGTTGACTTCGGTCATTGATGAATCCAAAAAAATATCTGCCTATATTATGACATGTAAAAATATGGGAATACCGATTTTGCCGCCGGATGTCAATGAAGGACTTGTTGGTTTTTCTGTAAAAGACGGCTCTATTATCTATGCTTTGACGGCAATAAAAGGTGTCGGCAACAATGTGGTCAACACGATTGTAAGCGAGAGAGAGGCAAGAGGTCCTTATACAACCATCAACGATTTTATTACAAGGCTCGCAGATAAGGACATCAATAAACGACTGGTAGAAAACTTTATCAAAGCCGGTGCCTTTGACAGTCTTCCCGGTAACAGGGCACAGAAGATGAGTATATTTGGCTCGATTATGGACAGCATTCAAAAGGATCAGAAGAACAATCTGGCCGGTCAGCTTTCCCTGTTTGATCTTGCAGATGAGGAGCAAAAACAGGAATTTGATATCCGTATGCCGGATATTGCGGAATACAAAAAAGAAGTATTGCTCAATTTTGAAAAAGAAGTCACCGGTTTTTATGTCAGTGGGCACCCGTTGGATGAATATGAAGATTTCTGGAAAAAGCGAATCTCTACCACAACAGCAGAGTTTATGTATAATGATGAGCTGGAAGAAGGACAGGAACAAAACCAGATTGAAGACGGAATCAAGGCAACGATTGGCGGCATGATCACTGCGAAAACGACGAAATATACCAGAAACAATAAGATGATGGCATTTTTGACCGTTGAAGATCTGGCAGGAAGTGTTGAAGTAATTGTATTTCCGAGACAATATGAAATTTATGGTCCTAAGATGAATGAAGAAGAAAAGGTATTCATTACCGGAAAGACAAACGTAGAAGATGAAAAGGATGGAAAACTGATTTTGGAGACCATGGTTACGTTTGAAGATGCTCCCGAAAAGCTTTGGATTAAATTTCCGTCCATTGCAGAATATGAAAAAAAGGCGGCGGTTTTAAATTCCATTCTGGAGACTTCCGAAGGAAATGATGAAGTCATTATCTATTGTGAAGCAGAGAAAAAGATGAATAAACTCCCCAAGAATTGTAATATTAAAGCTGATGATGAAATTTTAAACCATCTCAAAACAGCATTTGGGGAAGATTGTATTCGGCTTGTCTGAATTCTACCCGAATTTATTGTTTTGGAAGGCAGTAGTATCCTTACTATATAGAAAAATTGTAGGATGCATACCCCAAATATGTATTGAAATCATACGAAAAACATGTATTTTATTGAAATAAGGGAAAAAAAAGGTTAAAATAAGACGACGTGTTAAGCGAAACGGAGGAGACAGAATGGCAAAAGAAATTAAAACAATCGGTGTCTTAACAAGTGGCGGGGATGCTCCCGGAATGAATGCCGCAATTCGTGCGGTAACCAGAAAAGCAATTAATAACGGAGTAAAAGTAAAAGGAATAAAAAAAGGTTATCAGGGTCTGTTAAATGAAGAAATCATCGACTTAGACAGACATGATGTTTCTGATACCATTCAAAAAGGCGGTACCATTTTAGGAACAGCCAGATGTATGGAATTTAAGACAGAAGAAGGTCAGGCAAAAGGTGCAGAGGTTTGCAGAAAGCATGGGATTGACGGCATTGTGGTAATCGGAGGCGATGGCTCATACCGTGGAGCTCAGGCACTATCAAAGCATGGAATTAATACCATTGGTCTTCCGGGAACCATTGACTTGGATATTTCCTGTACGGATTATACCATTGGTTTTGATACGGCGATCAATACAGCGATGGAAGCCATTGACAAAATACGTGATACCTCGTCTTCCCATGAGCGTTGCAGTATCGTAGAAGTAATGGGACGAAATGCCGGTTATATTGCACTATGGTGTGGTGTGGCATGTGGTGCAGATGACATCCTGCTTCCGGAAAAATATGATTACAACGAGCAGGCAATTATCAATAACATTATTCGTAACAGAAAGCTTGGAAAAACACATCACATTATTGTAAATGCAGAAGGAATTGGACACTCCACTTCCATGGCAAGACGTATTGAGGCCGCAACCGGTATTGAGACAAGAGCAACCATTATCGGTTATATGCAACGTGGTGGCAGTCCGAGCTGTAAAGACCGCTACTATGCATCCATGATGGGAGCTTATGCGGCAGATATCCTCTGTGAGGGCAAGACGAATCGTGTTGTGGCACATGCCGGCGGGGAATTCGTGGATTATGATATTGATGAAGCACTTGCTATGCAGAAAAGTATTGATGAATATCAGTATGCGGTAAGCAACGCCTTATATCGATAATAGGAAAGCCATATCTGTATAGATAAGCATATGCTTACCGGCAGAATGGCTTTTTTTACGCAGCAGCTTACATTTTAGTTGATAAATAAATATGTGAATCAAAAGGTATTTTAGTAAGCAGAGGAATATATGATTACATCGGCAGCAAATAAAAAAGTTAAGAATATAGCAGCACTTCTTTCGCGTTCCAGAGAACGGAAAAAACAGGGGGTCTTCGTAGTAGAAGGGATTAAGATGTTTACGGAGGCACCGATAGACAGAATTTTGGAAGTATATATAGAAGAAACTCTTTTTCAAGAGGTTCTTTCGGGTAAGTCAGATGAAGAATTTGTAAAGAAACTGAATCAAATAACAGGATGCCTGCAAAAAAAGGATGGAAAGAATTGTGCCGTAGAAAACAACGGTATTTCTGTGGGATTTGAGATTGTACGCAATGATATCTTCCGAAAAATGAGTGATACGCAGACACCGCAGGGAATTTTATGTGTGGTAAAGCGAATGGATGAAACGTTTGAAGATCTGATGAAAGAAACTCAAATGAAAGAATACCAAGAAACAGAATGCCAAGAAAAAGATGGTCAGGCAGAAAGAGAATGCGCAAAAGGTCTGTATTTAATTTTAGAAGACATACAGGACCCGGGAAATCTTGGAACTATGATAAGAGCCGGAGAAGGAGCCGGGGTTAGCGGCATCATCATGAGTGATAAGACGGTGGATGTGTACAATCCAAAGACGATTCGTGCAACAATGGGAAGTATCTATCGCGTCCCGTTTTGTTATGTGAGTGATCTGCATCGCTGTATCAAAGACTTGCAGGAGTGTGATATAAAGGTATATGCCGCACATCTAAAAGGAGAAGAAGCTTACGATTTACAGAATTACTGCAGGTCTGTAGCATTTCTGATTGGAAATGAAGGAAACGGTTTAAAGGATGAAACTGCTGAGTTAGCGGATGCTTACATTAAAATCCCCATGCTTGGTAAGGTGGAGTCGTTAAACGCTGCAATCGCAGCAACATTATTGGTCTATGAAGCGGCCAGACAGAGGAGGAATTGACATGAAAATTGGATTTATCGGATTAGGAAATATGGCAACGGCCATCATTGGAGGAATTTTGAAAAACGGACTTGTGAATCCGGCAGATATCATGGGCTCTGCTCATACAGAAGCAACGGTAAAAAAAGCTGTGGAGCAGTATCAGATTACAGGTGCTTTTGATAATAAGGAAGTGGCAGCGTATGCCGATTATCTGGTATTGGCGGTGAAACCCCAGATGTATCCTGCCGTAATTGAAGAAATCAGACAGGTAGTCCGGAAAAATACAGTCATTATCAGTATTGCACCCGGAAAGACGTTGCAGTGGCTGGCGGATTTGTTTAAAAAGGATGCTCACGAAATCAAGCTGGTACGTTGTATGCCGAATACACCGGCTCTGGTTATGGAAGGATGTACCGGTGTCTGTTATGGAGAAATGGTTTTAGAGCAGGAAAAAGAAACGGTTATGCAGTTGTTAAATAGTTTTGGAAAAGCCATGGTAGTACCGGAAAATCTTATGGATACCGTGGTAGGGGTTAGCGGAAGCTCACCGGCTTATGTATTTATGTTTATTGAGGCAATGGCGGATGCGGCCGTGGCTGACGGAATGCCCAGAAACCTTGCATATGAATTCGCTGCACAATCCGTGTTAGGCAGTGCTAAAATGGTTTTAGAGACCAAAAAACATCCCGGAGAGTTAAAAGATATGGTATGTTCACCCGGTGGAACGACAATCGAAGCTGTTCGTGTACTTGAGAAAACAGGGTTTAGAAGTAGTGTCATGGAGGCCCAGAAAGCCTGTGTGGCAAAGGCCAAAGGAATGTAAAATTTGACAAATTTTATGGAATCTGCTATTATATCCCAAATCTGTGCTTTTAACAATTTTGTAACATTTGTACATAAAAATGAAACAATTTAAAAGGTGCTTGTGACAAAGTTTTTGTCCAAACATCTTTATGTGGTTATATAAATTGATAGAATTGTTTGTAGTGGAGGATTACATGAAAGTAAAGAGCAGAGTAATTTTTCGTCCTATTCTTTTGTTCGCAATCTGTTTTGCAATGGGAATGATGAAAAGTTCGATGGTTCATGCTTCTGATCTGACACCGGTTACGGAAGTCGATATTTTAGATGTTTCGGATGATGGAAACAATGTGATTGTGGCAGGTGATACGGATATTTGTCTGGCTGCGGGTGCTTTTGATAAAGAATCGGTTGTTTCGTTAGAGGAAGAAGAAATTGAAATCGAAGTCATCGTAACAGAGGAAGAAGAGACCGTAAGCAGTAACACTGTTTTTGCAAAAGTATCAGATAGTGTGAATGTTAGAGAAGAGCCCAATGAGGAAGCACAAAAAGTCGGAAAGCTTTATAAAAACTGTAGCGGCACCATGTTGGAACAGTCGGATGGATGGACCAAGATTACCAGTGGAAATCTGATTGGATGGGTAAGCAGTGACTATCTGTATTTTGGTGAAGAAGCAGACCAAAAAATTGCTGAAGTCGGAACGTTAAAAGCGACTATTTCGACAGATGCTTTACGTGTCAGAAAAGAGGCCAGCGAGAATGCAGGTGTATATAAGCTTGCCAAAAAGGATGAGAAATTCACGGTCGTAGAAGAACTTGACGGCTGGATTGGGGTCAGAGTAGACGACGAGACAGTCGGTTATGTATCTGCGGAATATGCTACTGTTGAGTTTACAACGGAAAAAGGAAAAACCAATCAGGAAATCGCCGATGAAGAAAGAGCTGAACAGCTAAAGAAACTGACCAAGAACCGAGGAGCGGTTCCTTCCAGTGTGTCAGAAACAGCACTGCTTGCCGCATTGATCCAGGCTGAGGCAGGATCCCAGCCTTATGAAGGACAGCTGGCTGTTGGCGCGGTTGTTATGAATCGTGTAAGGAGTGGCGGCTATCCCAATACCGTTATGGGCGTTATTACGCAGCCGGGACAATTCCCGCCGGCAACAAACGGAACGGTAGGTGCGATTGTGTCCAGAGGCGCAAAGGCATCCTGTGTAAGAGCTGCGGAAGCTGCCATAAACGGTGAGACTAATGTCGGAGGCGCGATGCATTTTGGCAGAGTTGGAAAAGCCGTTGGTATTGTGATTGGTTCACATGTATTTTATTAAAATAATTTGAAACAATAAGCTGTGGTGATTGAAAGTTGCTGCAGCTTTTTTGATTCTTTTTCTTGCTTATAAGCAATACAGAGAATTAATCCGTTTTTGTACGACCGTTGTGATTTTATATATTGTTTGAATTCGTTGTTCATTTGTATCATCTTGTTGAAACTTAAAATCATATGTAGTAAAATAAATCATATATGTGGAAGAAAGGAGAATGACTATGAGTACAGTGTTCGGATTGTCAACTGTCTTTTTCTGGCTGGCGGTATTGGTTATCATGATTGTCATAGAAATCCTGACCATGGGACTTACTACTATCTGGTTTGCAGGCGGAGCTTTAGTGGCTTTTTTTCTGGCATTGTTACGCGTGCCTTTTGTCGTACAAATCGTAGTCGGATTGGTGGTATCTCTGATTTTATTGATTTTTACCAGACCGGTTGCCGTAAAGTATTTCAATAAAGACCGCGTCCGTACCAATGTGGAAAGTATGATTGGGACGCAGGCAATTGTTGTCGGTGAAATTGACAATTTACATGGAGTTGGTCGTGTGACGACCGGCGGCAAGGAATGGAGTGCCCGAACCACAGTGGACGGAATTGTATTACCGGTTGGAACGGTAGTAATAATCAAAGCAGTCAGTGGAGTTAAATTAATTGTAGAAGAAAGAAAAGAGGAAAACTAATGGGTGGATTAGTAGTAGGTTTTATTATTTTAATTGTTATTGTTGTATGGATATTGGTATCCTGCATCAAAGTTGTTCCCCAGGCTCATGCCTACGTTGTGGAAAGACTTGGTGCTTATCAGGGAACATGGAGCGTTGGTTTGCATTTCAAAATGCCTTTCTTTGATAAAATCGCAAAGAAAGTATTGTTAAAAGAGCAGGTTGTAGACTTTGCTCCCCAGCCTGTTATCACAAAAGATAACGTTACCATGCGGATTGATACCATCGTATTTTTCCAGATTACCGATCCCAAGCTGTATGCTTACGGAGTGGAAAATCCGATTATGGCGATTGAAAACTTAACAGCAACAACACTTCGTAACATCATCGGTGATATGGAATTGGACCAGACCTTAAATTCCAGAGAAGTGATCAACTCTAAAATGAGCACAACACTTGATGTGGCTACAGATCCTTGGGGTATCAAAATCAATCGTGTAGAGCTTAAAAATATCATTCCTCCTGCAGGTATTCAGGATGCCATGGAAAAACAGATGAAGGCAGAACGTGAACGTCGTGAAGCTATCCTGCGTGCGGAAGGTGAAAAGAAATCTACCGTCCTTGTTGCAGAAGGTCAGAAAGAATCCGCGATTTTGGAAGCACAGGCTGAAAAAGAAGCAGCTATTCTTCGTGCAGAAGCGCAGAAAGAAAAGATGATCCGCGAAGCAGAAGGTCAGGCAGAAGCCATCATGAAAGTACAGCAGGCAACTGCAGACGGTATCCGTATGTTAAAAGAAGCAGGTGCTGATGAAGCTGTTCTTCAGTTAAAGAGCTTAGAAGCATTTGGTAAAGCTGCTGACGGAAAAGCAACCAAGATTATTATCCCGTCTGATATCCAGGGGGTAGCCGGACTTGCAACCAGCATTAAAGAAGTCATTGCCGGCGATAAATAAGAGTTATTTTTATACGACAGGTAGAACCAAAAGGGGCTTTTTATAAGCCCCTTTTCTTGCATTTTAGAGATAAATCCATTAAGATAGACATGTTGAAAGAAAATCGCTGAAAAAATAGAAAACGATTGTGATAGTCATTTATTAAGACTGATATTATACGAAGCAAAGCGAACTATAGAAAAAATGGAGAAAACATAAAACAGGAGGCATCGTTTGTTATGGTTGATTTAAAAGGAAAACATTTTTTGAAATTATTGGACTTTACACCGGAAGAGATTACCTATTTTCTGGATCTGGCAGCAGAATTAAAGGATAAAAAGAAAAAAGGTATCCCCATGGATTGTCTGCGTGGAAAAAATGTTGCATTGATTTTTGAAAAGACCAGTACCAGAACACGATGCTCTTTTGAAGTGGCTGCCCACGATTTAGGCATGGGAACAACTTATCTTGATCCGAAAGGTTCCCAGATTGGAAAAAAGGAGAGCATTGCCGATACCGCACGGGTGCTCGGACGTATGTATGAAGGCATAGAGTACCGCGGATATGGACAGGAGATTGTAGAGGAGCTGGCAAAATATGCGGGAGTACCGGTTTGGAACGGTCTGACCAATGAATTTCATCCCACACAGATGTTAGCAGATTTACTGACAATCCGTGAACACCTGGGAGAATTAAAAGGAAAAACGGTCGCTTATATGGGAGATGCCCGTTATAACATGGGAAATTCCTGGATGGTGACCTGTGCGAAAATGGGAATGCATTTTGTGGCATGTGCGCCCAAAGAATATTTCCCCAATCCGGAGTTGGTGGCAACCTGTGAGGCAATTGCAAAGGAAACCGGTGCGACCATAACGTTGACAGAAGATGTCATGGAGGGAACGAAAAACGCCGATGTCGTTTATACGGATGTGTGGGTTTCCATGGGAGAACCGGACGAAGTATGGGAGAAACGTATCAAGGATTTGTCTCCCTATCGCGTGACTTCGCAGATTATGAAAAACGCTAAAGACACTGCCATTTTTATGCACTGCCTGCCGGCATTTCATGATGAAAAGACTGAGATTGGCGCGCAGATTGCAGAACGTTTTGGCATTGCCGAAATGGAAGTGACCGATGAAGTATTCGAATCCGCGCAGTCCGTTGTTTTTGATGAAGCTGAAAATCGTATGCACACCATCAAAGCAGTCATGGCTGCGACATTGGGGGTTAAACTGGGAGAATGAAAGCCGAAATATTAGCGCTTTTGCGGGAACAGGATGGTTATATTTCCGGACAGGAATTGTGTGACCGGTTCGGTGTATCGCGGACGGCAGTCTGGAAAGCTATCAAACAATTGAAAGAGAGCGGTTATGAAATCGAAGCGGTTCCCAATAAGGGATATCATCTGATCGGTCAGACGGATGTTCTGACCAAAAATGAAATCGAAAGCCGCATGAAAACTGCATGGATTGGAAAAGAACTCTATTATAAAGAAACAACCGGTTCCACCAATATCGATGTGAAAAAGCTATTGGAAGATGGAGCCGGGGAAGGAGTTTTGGTAATCGGAGGCGAACAGACACAGGGAAGAGGAAGGCGAGGCCGAAGCTGGCAGTCGCCGCCAAATACCAATATTTATATGTCGTTAGGATTAAGACCGGATTATCAGCCGGACTTAGCACCTATGGTGACATTGATACAGGCTATGGCTGTGGCGGATGCCATTCGTGATGTCTGCAATCTGCCGACACAGATCAAATGGCCCAATGATGTGGTCATCCATGGTAAAAAAATCTGTGGAATTTTAACCGAAATGAGTGCGGAAACGGGATATATCCAGTACGTGGTAATCGGGACAGGAATTAATGTCAATATCCGGGAATTCCCGGATGATATCAAAGATACGGCAACGTCTCTTGCCATTGAAAAAAGCGAAACCGTGTTAAGGGCTCCAGTGATTGCCAAGACGATGGAGTATTTTGAACGCTACTATGAAAAGTTTTTAAAGACCGGAGATTTATCGTTGCTTTTAGAGGATTACAACCGCATTCTGGTCAATCAAAATCAGGTTGTTAAGGTTTTGGATCCGCAAAATGCGTTTGAAGGCATTGCAAAAGGTATCGATGAAAAAGGGCAGCTACTCGTGGAAAAGGAAGACGGTTCTTTAGAGAAAATTTTTGCCGGAGAAGTCAGTGTACGCGGTGTTTATGGATATGTTTAAAAGTGAGGGATATAGATGTCACAACAAACAGATGAAGGAAGATTAAAAGATGGCAGGATTGTTTTGTGTGCTGCCAACAAATATGAAATGAAATATTTTTTTAACAAAAATTTTGAACGAATCCCCAAATCCATTCAGGATGAACTTCATATTATCAGTGTTTTGTTTGTTCAGGAGGTTGGCGGGATCTTCAAGATTGTTTTTGATGAAGATGGTGACATTACCATGGAAACCGAATCTGCTGAGGACGACTTTTTGTATGATGATATTTCTGCCGGACTGATGGTGGCAGAGATTAAAAGAACCCGTCAGGAAATGTTTGAATCACTTCGTATGTTTTACAAGGTATTTATTTTGAAAGAGGATACAGAAGGATTTCTGGAAGGGGAAGATATATGAACAAGCTTGTAATCGGCAACGTGACGATTGACAGTCCGGTTATTCTTGCACCAATGGCAGGCGTGACAGACCTGCCTTTTCGTTTGCTTTGTAAAAGAAAAGGTGTGGGATTGATCTGTATGGAGATGGTCAGTGCCAAAGCCATTCATTATAAAAATAAAAATACAGAAGAACTCCTGCGTATTCATCCGGAGGAAGTGCCGGTTTCTTTGCAGTTGTTTGGCAGTGAGCCGGAGCTGATGGGTGAGATTGCCGGACAGATTGAAGAGCGTCCGTTTTCCATTTTGGACATCAATATGGGGTGCCCGGTTCCAAAGATTGTAAACAATGGAGAAGGCTCTGCGCTGATGAAGGATGTAAAAAAAGCAGAAGCTATCATGAAGGCAGTCGTGAGGGGCACGAAAAAACCGGTTACCGTAAAAATACGAAAGGGCTTTAACGAAGACTGTGTGAATGCGGTTGAAATGGCAAAAATTGCAGAAGCCAGTGGAGTGGCAGCAATTGCGGTTCATGGCAGAACGAGGGAGCAGTATTACAGCGGAAAGGCAGACTGGGAAATCATCCGGGATGTCAAACGCGCGGTTTCCATTCCGGTTATTGGAAACGGAGATGTTGTGGATGGGAAAAGCGCAAAACGAATGCTTGATGAAACCGGATGCGACGGCGTTATGGTGGGACGTGCAGCGCAGGGAAATCCATGGATTTTTCATCAGATTGAGCAATACCTTGAGACCGGAAAAGAACCGGAGCCGATTACGGCAAAAAAAAGGTATGATACGATTTTAGAACATGCTCGTCTCATGGTGGAATACAAAGGAGAATATCTCGCCGTACGCGAGATGCGAAAACATATTGCATGGTATACTACAGGACTGCATGGTTCTTCCAAATTCCGGAATGCCATAAACAGCATGGAGAGCATGGATGAACTAATTTGTGCGATTGATGAACTGTTGAGGATTGAATAAAGTTTTTACCCCTTTTCGGGAACACAAATCCGAAAAGGGTGTTGTTTTTTGAATAAAATCAGAATTCCCGCATATGATGAAAGCATGAAAACATTGGTTTGTTTTGTTGCAGGAAAAAAAAGCGGGGATTCTTTTTTTGTACAATTAAAGCAGCTGCTACCTTTTCAATATCATATTGAGAAAAAAGAAGTGTTTCAAAATGAGGACGAGCAGATTGTATGTCTGTATGTTTCCGGTCCTGATATCTCGAATTTTGATATTTCAGGCTCCCATTCTGTATGCTCAAATATTTCAGACTCTCATTCTGCATGCTCTAATATTTCAAACGGTAATTCTTTGGGAGTTGTGAGATGGTTTTTACGACGCATTCTTTTGATGAAGCAGAAAAAATATCTGCGAACATTGGGAATGGTAACGGAAGTTTATCATCTGCCTGATAAAAAGGTTAAACCTCCGGAAGTCGCTTCCTTTTGTGTTTTTGAATTTTTGGAGCAGATAAAATATGAGAAAAACACCATATTGGGAATTATAGATGGTGAAGTGCTGGATTACAAAATATGGGTAAAACTCCTTCGCAGACATCTGGATAAAACCAATGGTCTGATGATTATCAGTGACAAACCGGAACGTTTTGTTGAGTTATATCGGGATGCATGGGAGCAGCAGGGGCTTGCGATTACCTTGACAAAGAATAAAAAAGAACTGGCATTTTGCGATTATGTAATTGACTGTTCTGACCGCCTGATGACAGAGAAAATTATGTTTCGAAAGCCATGTCTGTATCTGATGCTTTCAGAACATAGAAAAAAGAGCAGACAGCTATGTATGCAGAATGAAAAACTGAGAATTGTGGGATGCGTGAATTTTTGTGAGAAGATATGAAAGGAATATGTCCAACTTCCTTGACAGAACTTTTCATTATAAAGTATAATTATGTAGCTTATTAGGGCAATCAGTTTATTTACAAGAAAGAAGGGCCATTCCATGGAAGCAAAAAAGAATATTTTAACGTATGAAGGATTAAGAAAATACGAGGACGAATTACACGAATTAAAAGTCGTAAAACGTAAAGAAGTTGCTCAGAAAATCAAAGAAGCAAGAGAACAGGGTGACTTATCCGAAAATGCTGAATACGATGCAGCAAAAGACGAACAGCGTGACATCGAAGCCCGTATTGAAGAATTAGAGAAAATATTAAAAAATGCTGAAGTTGTTGTGGAAGAAGAAGTAGACTTGGACAAAATCAGCGTTGGTTGTCAGATTAAGATTGTGGACTTAGAGGATAATTCCGAATTAACATATAAAATTGTAGGTTCTACAGAAGCAAACAGCTTAAAAGGAAAGATTTCCAACGAATCACCTCTTGGCAAGGCTTTACTTGGTGCAAAAATTGGTGATGTTGTAACTGTAGAGGCTCCCATGGGCGAATTGCAGTACAAAGTATTAGAAATCCAGAGAGCATAGTTTAGGAGTAAGAGAAATGGCAGAACAGAACAATCAGAAGGGCGGACAGGCTAAGGAGCAGGATCTGAATCAGCTTTTAAAAGTACGTCGGGAAAAATTAGCAAATCTGCAGGAAGCAGGTAATGACCCCTTTGTCATTACAAAATATGATCAGACACATCATACGGAAGAAGCAAAGGCTCTCTATGAAGTACATGAAAAAGAGATTCTTGGTGATCGCAAAGCGCCCGATACAACCGGATTATCCGAAGAAGAGGCAAGAAGTGTGCTCAAAGAGGACTACAATGAGCGAAGAGCTATCATGGATGCTTCTCCGATTCATGTTTCACTTGCCGGACGTATGCTTTTCAAACGTGTTATGGGTAAAGCATCTTTCTGTAATATTCAGGACAGAGACGGACGGATTCAGGTATATGTAGCTCGTGATGCGATTGGTGAAGATGCATATGCTGATTTTAAAAAATCAGATATCGGTGATATTTATGGTGTGAAAGGATTTTTATTCCGTACCATGACCGGTGAGATTTCGCTTCATGCAGAAGAAATGACACTCTTGTCAAAGAGTTTACAAATTCTACCCGAGAAATTCCATGGTCTGACCGATACCGATATGCGCTATCGTCAGAGATATGTGGATTTAATTATGAATCAGGAAAGCAAGGAAGTATTTATCAAGCGTTCCAAGATTTTAAAAGAAATCCGTAATTTCCTGGCTGACAGAGACTTTATGGAAGTGGAGACACCGATGCTCGTTTCCAATGCGGGCGGTGCTGCAGCAAGACCGTTTGAAACACATTACAATGCGCTTGACGAAGATGTAAAATTACGTATTTCTTTGGAGCTTTATTTGAAGAGACTGATCGTCGGTGGATTGGAAAGAGTGTATGAAATCGGTCGTGTATTCCGTAACGAAGGCGTGGATACCAGACATAATCCCGAGTTTACTTTGATGGAATTATATCAGGCATACACAGACTATGAAGGTATGATGGAGCTGACTGAAAGCATGTTCCGTTATCTTGCAGAAAAGGTTTGCGGTACAACCAAGATTACTTACAACGGAATAGAGATTGATCTTGGAAAGCCGTTTGAGCGTCTGACTATGAACGATGCGATAAAAAAATATGCCGGTATTGATTTTGATACCGTTTCTTCCGATGAAGAAGCAAAAGCACTTGCAAAAGAAAAAGGAATTGAGTATGAAGAGCGCCATACAAAAGGCGATATCATCAACTTATTCTTTGAAGAGTTCTGCGAGGAGAATTTGATCCAGCCGACCTTTATCATGGATCATCCGCTTGCAATTTCTCCTCTTACCAAGAAGAAACCTTCCGATCCCGAAAAGGTAGAGCGTTTCGAGTTGTTTATCAACACTTGGGAAATGTGCAATGCTTATTCCGAGTTAAACGATCCTATCGACCAGAGAGAACGTTTTGCCCAGCAGGATGCCAATGCGGCAGCAGGTGACGACGAAGCAGAACATACCGATGAAGATTTCTTAAATGCTTTGGAAATCGGTATGCCCCCGACAGGCGGTATCGGATATGGTATTGACAGACTTGTAATGCTGTTGACGGATAGTCAGGCGATTAGGGATGTGTTGTTGTTCCCGACGATGAAGTCATTGGATAAAAAAGACCAATAAAATCAAGGGTTTGCGGACTTCCAACTTGTATGGTACGACAGGAGTACGACAAAATAACCTATCTTAAAGGGTTAAAACAAACGATTTTAAATTAAAATCGAGTCAGTTCAAGTTCATATTTTGTACTATAAGGACATTTTTCTAAAAGAAATTTTAGAGGAATGTCCTTTTTTGTTATGGTCAACGGAACAAAATAAGAAAATGGAGGAAGTCAGTATGAACAGTACAGCGTTAGGAGCAGAAAAAGAAAATATTAACTTTATTAGTGAAGCACATGAGAAATTCTACTATGAAAAACTTCAGAAAGTCAGAGAAGCAGATGTATATCACAAGGCACTTTGCTATTGCCTTGGAATGAACGAGGATACACGAAGAAATGTGGATAAAATTTATAACTTTAAGACTGGTTGTGTAAAAACGGAGTGCCTGCATGAGGGCTGGCAGACCAGTGGAAGTGCAAAGGTTGTCAGAATGGCATTTAATCTGTATTGCAATGGTACACCGAGCGTAGATGATGAACAGGACACAGAGGAGCAGGTGGATGAGTGCCGGAGATATTCAGTAGAGGATTTGTTCTGCTGTTGCTATGCACCATATTTCTGGCAGGCAATACAGATTCGCTATCCGGAGTATGCCACATACAATAAAAATTTGTATGCAATGTTTGGAGGAAATGATTGATGTTAAAGATTCGGTTGATGGGAACAAAAAATGATATTACATGGTTCAAAAAAATCATGCAGAGACACCCAAAGGTAGAGGTTCTGGAAATGTCAGACCTCTATCCCAACAAGGGAACAGATAAATATTACAGATCGTATGTAGAAGTAAAAAAGAGCAATGTAAAAGAATAATAGTAGAATTTGGAGGAATTTCATCATGTGTAAAGTTATAGTAATCGGAAACCAGAAAGGTGGAGTTGGAAAGACCACCACAACAAGTAATCTAGGTATTGGACTTGCAAAAAAGGGGAAAAAGGTGCTTCTGATAGATGCGGATGCACAGGGAAGCCTGACAGCAAGTTTAGGCTTTCAGGAGCCGGATAAACTGGATGTATCTCTTGCAACCATTATGGCGAATATCATCAATGAAGAAGATATGGAGCCGGATTATGGCATCCTAAAGCACGACGAGGGTGTAGACCTTATGCCCGGCAATATAGAGTTGTCGGGATTGGAAGTATCACTGGTAAATGTCATGAGCAGGGAGCTTGTGCTTCGGACTTATATAGAACAGCAGAAAGAAAGGTATGATTACATTCTGATTGATTGTATGCCTTCCCTTGGCATGATTACCATAAATGCCTTTGCAAGTGCCGACAGCATCCTTATTCCGGTGCAGGCAGCATATCTGCCGGTAAAAGGTCTGGAACAGCTTATAAAGACCATAGGAAAGGTAAAAAGGCAGATCAATCCAAAATTGGAGATTGAAGGTATTCTGCTTACTATGGTTGATAACAGAACGAATTATGCAAAAGACATCAGTGCATTGGTTGTGGAGAATTATGGTAGCAAGGTAAGAATATTTGAAAACAGTATTCCGATGTCGGTAAGAGCTGCGGAGATTTCTGCTGAAGGTGTCAGCATTTATGAGCATGATCCAAATGGAAAAGTAGCGAGTGCCTATCAGTCATTGACAGAGGAGGTGCTTGCAGATGAATAAAACAGGAAGTGCCGCAAAGGTAAAACTGAACAGCTTCGATGATTTATTCGGAGATGGACAGCCACAGGCAGGAATAGAGCAGGTACAGGAAATTGCATTATCAGAACTGCATGAGTTCAAAGGTCACCCATTTAAGGTACTGGACGATGAAAAGATGCAGGAGACGGTGGAGAGTGTCAGAGAGCATGGCGTGCTGATGCCGGGTATTGCAAGACCAAGAGCTGAGGGCGGCTATGAAATTATAGCAGGACACCGAAGGAGACATGCGTGTGAACTGGTAGGACTTGAAACAATGCCGATGTTTATCCGTAATTATACGGATGATGAAGCCACGATTATCATGGTGGACAGCAATATCCAAAGAGAAGATATTCTTCCAAGCGAAAAAGCAAAGGCATACCGCATGAAATATGATGCTATGAAGCATCAGGGAAGCAGAACAGGCGGACTTACTTTGGAAGAACTTGGAGAAGCCGCAGGAGAAAGTGCAAAAACAGTTCAAAGATATATATGGATTTCACGCTTATCGGAACCATTGCTTGATATGGTTGATGCAGGGAAAATAGGCATTATGCAGGCTGTTGACCTTTCGTTTTTATCCGAGGATGCACAGCAATGGGTATTGGTTGCCATACAGGACACCAATGCTGTCATAAGCAAACAGCAGAGTGCCATGCTAAAGGAGAGTGACAAAAAGGGAGAACTGACTTTTCCAATGGTGCGTATGCTTCTGGAGAAAGAAAAGCCAGTAGAGCGTAAGGTTGTTATAAAAACGGAACGCATTAACAGTTATTTTCCGGATACATACAGCACAGATGATATAGAAAAAATAATATTTCAGCTATTAGATAACTGGAAAAATACGCAGTAGGAAGGAGGAGACGAGAATGGGAGAAATTTTGCAGCTAGACTATTATTACGGAATAGAAGCGGAACAGTTCTCATTCTATCGTGTTCCACGCCTGCTGATAAAGGACGAGAGATTTAAGAAGCTGTCCAGTGATGCAAAATTATTGTATGGACTTATGCTTGATCGTATGTCGCTGTCTATGAAAAATGAATGGTTTGACGATGAAAATCGTGCATACATCATTTACACCATAGACAGCATAATGGAGGATTTGGGATGCGCTAAAGAAAAGGCTGTAAAGGTATTGGCAGAGCTTGATTCTGTAAAAGGAATTGGTCTGGTAGAAAAGGTTCGCAGGGGACTTGGAAAACCGGATATAATTTATGTGAAAAATTTTGCTTCTATTACTGAACAGATGGACGAAAAAGAGCCAGCAAATGCTGATAAAATCACAGAAGTCGGAAAATCGAACTTCAAGAAGTCAGAAAATCGAACTTCTGGAAGTCAGAAAACCGAACCACAAGAAGTCAGAAAATCGAACTTCCGGAAGTCAGAAAATCAAACCTCTGGAAGTTCGGAAATCAAACCTCAAGAAGTCGGAGAATCGAACCCTAATTATACTAACTATAATCAGACTTATATGAATCAGACTAATTATAACCAGACTGAGTTGAGTTATACCAATCCAATCAATCAATCTGTGACAGAAAAGCCACAAGCTGATGTGATGGATGCGATGGATGATGCACAGTCTTACATAGAACTGATTAAAGAGAATATCAGTTATGATCATCACATGAAGTATGATGGCTATGGGGAAAAGGAACTTTATGACGAATTGTTTGGGATAATCTGTGAAGTGGTATGCGTAAAAAGAAAATCAATCCGGGTTGCAGGAGAGGACTATCCGTATGAACTCGTAAAATCTAGATTTTTGAAACTGAATAGCAGTCATCTTGAGTATGTGATTGGTTGCATGAAAGAGACAACAACGAAGATAACCAATATCAAGTCGTATATGATAACAGCGCTTTATAATGCACCAGCCACGATAAATCATTTCTATCAGCAGGAAGTGCAGCATGATATGTATGGAGGAGGATGGCATGAAAAGGGTATTGTTTAAGGTGATTTTGCCGATGGCATTTATTGTGATCTGGTTGGATATGTGTTACTGGATATGTCTGGGAGAAAACGGTATGAACTGGTTTCAGTTCTGGATTATGGGTGGCTTTCCCTTCGGCATACAAAAGATGCTTGTATTGCTGATACCTCGTAATTTTGGAATAGCCGGGAGCATAGGAGTGTTGGCATTAGACGCAATCATCGGTGGCATGATCGGAGTGATTGTCCTTGCAATAAAAATTATTGCAATCATTAGGGAAGTAATCAATATCATAATGGAACTTGCAGGAAAGAGAATTTCTTGTTGAATAGGAGCAGGTATGAAATGAAAGTTTTTATACCTGCTTATTTTATAACTTCTGGTCACAGCGTCCAGAAGTGGAAAGGAAATGATATGGAATCAATGAGAGATACCAAGCGTATCATGGAGCGTGAAATCAAAAAAGGAAGCACACCATTAACTTTTGAACAAATGGAGATTGATACAGAGAACTACCAAGAGATTACTTCTGAGGAGAAGCTAACAGAGGTATTGCAGTACCTTCACAGGGTAGGGAATTATAAATCTTTGGCAGGAAAAACAGTGATCAACAATGTTTACACTTTTATGCGTGGAAGGACACCGGATTTTACCAGAGCAAGAAGTATATTTGACCGGGAAAAGATATATCATCAGATGCTCCGGCAGGAGAAGAAGATAAAGCCTGCCTATGAGGGAGACTGCTATATCGAAACAGCAAAGTGCTATTTTTCATTGCCGGAGGAATGGGAAAAGCATAAAATGATATATCTGAATAATGATGCGTATGGTTTTATCCTGTCGAATAAGTATATCTTGGGATTGTATAAGTATTGCAGGGAAGCAAGGCGGGATATTGCAATGGAAGCTCATGAAATACCGGCGAATACAAATACTGTTGTTCAACGGCTGATAAACATGGATGATCTGGAAGTGCTATCACATTGTTTGTTGCTTGACGATGTATGGGTAGAAAATAATCTGATCGGTGCAAAGATGTACACGATTTTTAAGTTAGGAATTTCTTCTCAAAGCACAGCTTTTCTGCTATAATGGGCATTAGCTTATTATGCCTGGAGGAAAATGAATATGTGCGATGAAAATATGAATTTAGAAGAACAGGTTACTGAGCAGCCTGTTGAGCCAAAGGTGGAAACAGAACCATTATTTGAGGAAATGGTAGATTTTGATACATTCAGCAAGTCAGATTTCCGTGTTGTAAAAGTAAAAGAATGTAGTGCGGTAAAGAAAAGCAAGAAGCTGTTACATTTTGTTTTAGATGATGGAACAGGAACTGACAGAGTTATTCTTTCCGGTATTCATGCATATTATGAACCGGAGGAGCTGGTTGGAAAGACATTACTTGCAATTACAAATTTACCACCGAGAAGTATGATGGGAATTGATTCCTGTGGTATGCTTTTATCCGCTGTCCATACAGTAAACGGAGAGGAAAAACTCAACTTGGTTATGTTGGATGATGCAATTCCGGCAGGTGCAAAGCTCTACTAATCAAAAAAGGATATAGAAGAATTTACAGCGTTAAGGCAGATATGAGATCGAAAGGTTTCGTATCTGCTTTTTTTATTGCAACAACTTCTGGTCACAGCGTCCAGAAGTGGAAAGGAAAAGAAATGAACAGAAAAAATATGAAGAAATTACTGTTTGCTGCCATTGCTGTGGTAATTGTGGCAAAGGTGGTACGAGACACTAAAAATGCAAAAAAGCAGAAAGAAAATATTCCTGCTGATACATTTAATGATTTCTATGAGGAAGAATTGAACTGGTGGGATAAAGACCTTAAGGAAGGGGAGAAGTAACGATATGGCAATGAAAATACAGCTTCACAGGCTGTTGGTTCCACCTTGAATCCAATCGGTGCAGATAAGGAAGGAGGTACACTGTGCAGGAGGAAACAACACAAAAAATGATTGCCCTTGCAATCAAGACATCCAAACTGACCGCAAGTGTTCTCCAGAAGGCGATGAAGATGTATCTGGAGCATCAGAAACATAAAGAGCCTTCCCACGGGAAAATACCGGTGAAAAAGCTGGTAGGTCAGGGAGCGGGTGCGAAGTCCATAGAGGTCACGGATGATAACATTAAGGCTTTTGAGCGTGTGGCGAGAAAGTACAATGTAGATTTCGCTGTGAAGCGGGATAAGACCACGGAGCCGCCAAAATACCTTGTATTTTTTAAGGGTAAGGATGCCGATGTGATTGCACAGGCGTTCAAGGAATTTGTAAAAGTTAATGAGAAAAAGCAGCAGCGTCCGTCGTTACGGCAGAAACTGAAAGGACTTCAGAAGATGATCGCACAGAACAAGAACAACAGGGAGCGGAGCAGAGAGAAAAACAAAGACAGGGGACAGAGCCTATAAGTAAGGTCATTGACGGGATTGTAAAAGATTTGCAGTCAATCCCGAAAATTCTCAAAGAAAAGTGCAGAGGGGTAAATGGGAAACAGCTTGCCCTCAAATGCGCTCCCTATGTGATATTTGGATATGTCTTTAATAAGGTTTCATGGCTGTATGGACAGCAGGCAGGAGATAACACATTACAGAAGGTGTTGGACACGATCAATGGGATGGGAGGTGCGTTTGTAAACCCGTTTCCCAGTTTTATGCCGGGGGATTTACTGGTTGGCGTGGGATGCGGGATAGGATTTCGTATGGTAGTATATTATAAAGCGAAAAATGCAAAGAAATTCCGGCAGGGAGTAGAATATGGTTCGGCAAGGTGGGGAACTGCCAAAGACATAGAGCCTTATGTCGATCCAGTATTTGAAAACAACGTGCTTTTAACGGCAACGGAGCGTCTTATGATGTCCGGCAGACCAAAGCAGCCGAAGTATGCAAGGAATAAAAACATTCTTGTGATCGGTGGTTCCGGTTCCGGTAAGACACGCTTTTTTGTGAAGCCGAACCTTATGCAGATGCACAGTTCCTATGTGGTCACTGATCCGAAAGGCACTGTGCTGGTCGAATGCGGCAGGATGCTGTCTAAGAATGATTACCGGATTAAGGTGCTTAATACCATTAACTTTGCAAAATCAATGCATTACAACCCTTTCGCTTACATCCGGAGCGAAAAGGACATTCTGAAACTCGTAAACACAATCATTGTAAATACCAAAGGGGAAGGACAGCAAGCCTCTGAGGATTTCTGGGTGAAAGCCGAAAAGCTCTATTATACGGCACTGATCGCATATATCTGGTACGAAGCACCGGAGGAAGAACAGAATTTTTCCATGCTGATTGATCTGGTAGATGCCAGTGAAGCAAGGGAGGATGATGAGAATTTCAAAAATGCGGTTGACCTGCTGTTTGAGGAGCTGGAGCAGAAGAACCCAAACCATTTTGCGGTAAGGCAGTATAAGAAGTATAAACTTGCCGCAGGAAAGACAGCAAAATCTATTCTGATTAGCTGTGGTGCAAGGTTGGCACCATTTGACATCAAGGAGCTGCGTGACCTGACTGCTTATGATGAACTGGAGCTTGATACATTGGGTGAGAAAAAGACAGCACTGTTTGTCATTATTTCCGATACCGATGCGACATTCAATTTCATTGTAAGTATCATGTATTCGCAGTTATTCAATCTGCTTTGTGACAAGGCAGATGATGTATATAACGGAAGACTGCCGATTCACGTCCGGTGCTTACTGGACGAGTTTGCAAACATCGGGCAGATTCCACAGTTTGAGAAGCTGATAGCGACCATAAGGTCGAGAGAAATATCAGCTTCTATTATTTTGCAGTCAAAGTCACAGCTCAAGGCTCTGTACCGGGACAACGCTTCCACGATTGAAGGAAACTGCGACACTACCCTGTTTCTGGGAGGAAAAGAGAAAGATACTCTGAAAGACTTGGCAGAAATCCTTGGAAAAGAAACAATTGACCTTTATAATACCTCGGATACGAGAGGTACGAGCCAGTCCTACGGTCTGAATTATCAAAAGACCGGAAAGGAGTTAATGAGTCAGGACGAGATTGCGGTTATGGATGGCAGCAAGTGTATCATGCAGCTTAGAGGTGTGAGACCATTTTTCTCAGATAAATTTGATATAACGAAGCATAAGCAGTACCCGCTGTTATCCGATTATGACAAAAAGAATGAATTTGACATTGAAAAATACGTCAAGAACCGCAACAGACTCCGCTTTAAGAGGAATGATGTGGTGGATGAGGTATGCGATGTCGGAGAAATCACAGCTTAACTTCTGGACATTGTGACCAGAAGTTGTTTTACAACTGAATATGGAACTTATGATATGGGAGCTTTTCTAAAAATTATAATTCAGAGAAGCTCCCTTTTTATTTTTTGAAAAAGGAGACAAACAAATGGGCTTTTTTACAACATCAGTAACAGGACTTAAAACAGTAGTAACCGCAATCGGCGCAGGTGTGGGTGTATGGGGCGTTATCAATCTTCTCGAAGGATACGGAAATGATAATCCCGGTGCAAATGCTCATGTACGGTAAGGAAGCAAGCAACCGAAAACAAGAGATAGACCGCCAGCACTACACTATTCCGAACCAAAGACCAAAAGATAAGCATTGTGGGAAAATCTAAACTTTTGGATTTTCCTACAATGCCAACT
>JAGAJL010000032.1 GCA_017626095.1 Lachnospiraceae bacterium | reverse complement strand
TTCATGTAATCAAAAGTAAATTATCTTCTCATCTTTTCACCTCTCTCCTTAAGATAAAGCCATTCTAACACTCCGACTTTCCTTTGTCAACAAAGGAATATACTAATTCAACTCATTCCACACATCCACATAATCCTGCAATCCACCCGGACGCATTGCAATACTCACATAACTTGCTGGCTCTTTCCTTGCAAGTCTGGCAAGGATTCCTGCATCCTTCGGCTCATCAAATACAACCTTCTCCTCTGCCCTATCACAGTCAATCACAAGTTGTTTGCCATCCATATCTGTCATAACAACTGCATTCCTGCTGCCATCATACTGATATATTGTATAGTTTAATGCCATGTGCTCACCTCTCTAAACCATCCCAAAATGCTCCAGCGCATCTCTTATCGCCTTTTCCTTCTCCACCGGACATTGAGGTTGTTTGCTATCTTCAGACTTAGGCAGGTTATAATTCTCCCCAACTTCTATTCCACACTTTCTTTTTACCTGTGAAATATATAGGTTAGACACCTTCAACCCATGCTCCTTTAAGACATAATCCTTAATCTCCGCATAAGTTGCCTTACTCTCCGCTGAAGTCAAATCCAGCTCATCTAACTCTATCTCAACCTCGATTACATCATCCGGTTTTTGTTGGGACAAAAGAACAACCGTCTCAATATTCGCCGTAGCCGGGAACATGTCCACGCAACAGGCTTTTTCCATTTTATAGCCTCTTTCCAAAAATGCATCCAGATCTCTGGCAAGGCTGGTCGGCTTGCAGGAAATATAAACAATGTGACTAACTCCATAGTCTAAAATCTTCTGCAAGGCTTTGGGATGAATTCCGTCACGGGGAGGATCTAAGATAATAAAATCCGGTTTCTCCGTAATATCATCGATGACTTTTAAAACATCTCCTGCTATAAATTCACAGTTATGTAAACCGTTTAATTCTGCATTTCTTTTTGCAGCTTCCACAGCTTCCTCTACAATTTCAACACCGATAACTTTTTTGCAGACGGGTGCCATCATCTGGGCAATGGTTCCGGTTCCGCTGTAAAGATCAAAAACAATCTGATCTGCCATACCGCCGGCAGATTCTAAAATATAATTTCTGGCTGTATCATATAAAACCTCCGCTCCGAGTGAATTGGTCTGGAAAAACGAAAACTGGGAAATCTTAAACTTCAGCCCCATCAATTCCTCAAAGAAATAATCCTGCCCGTACAAAATCTCATTTCGGTCCGCTTTCACAACATCGGCAACCGAATCATTTACGGTATGCAATATACCGGCAAATGTTCCCTCTAATTTCTTCTCCTGCTCCAAACATAGAAGCTGTTTCAAAAATTCGTCCAACAAAGCTTTCTCATCACACGGCAGACCGGCAACATCACTACTGGTCACAAGTGCCACCAAAATCTGTCCTGTCTTTGCTGCTTTTCTGACTAACAGATGGCGCAAATATCCCGACAGTTTTACTCTGTGAAAATAAGGTATGTTTCTTTCTCCAAAAAACTGCAAAACAGTCTGTAATATCAGACGATAATCATTATCGACGATCTTGCATTCCGTAACCGATACGATATCATAAAAGCTCCTTCTTTTATGTAAACCTAAAGACAGAGGACCGTCTTTATATTCGTCACCAAAAGAAAACTCCATTTTATTTCGATATCCATACTGTTGGGGACTTTTCTTTATACCTTCAAAAGAATACTCGATTTCTCTCCCTTTACTTATGTAAACTTCATTGAGCAACTTTTCAACCTGTCCGGCTTTCAATTCCAGTTGTTTTTCATATGGAAGGTTTTGATAATTACATCCACCGCAAATACCGAAATGAGGACACACGGCATCCACCTCATCCTCGGATTTTTCCATTACCGTTTCTAAAACGCCTTCTGCTTTTCCTTTCCGCTTTTTAGTTACCCGAAACTGAATCCTTTGACCGGGCAACACATTTTTTACCACGGCTCTATTTTCTTCACCTTCTACAACTACAATCCCTTTTGCCAGAAAGGCTACACTTTCTACATAGCCTTCATAACTCTGTCCTTTTTTCATTCTGCCTCCACTTCTATAAAAAAGGCTGTTGCAAACCGCAACAGCCTCATCAAACTAAATAAAATGATTATTCTTCCTCAGACTTTTTTTCTGCCTTTGCGACTTCAATCTCTTCATCATCATCAAAGAAATCTTCTTCGAAGTCATCATCAAAATCATCTTCAAAGTCTTCTAAATAGTCAGGTGTAAAATAACAATAAATTGCATATGCAATGGCTACAGCGGCTGCAATCGCACCGATAATTGCAAATACCCAAAGAATTGCTTTACTCTTCTTTTCTTCTTTTACTTCTTCCTGTTTTTTTAATAAATCGCCAACTGCTGCTGCAATTTCTTCAACTCTTGCTCTATTCATAATAAACTCCCTTCTTTTTACATCTCTTTTTAGCTTACTGTTAAAAATAGTTTACCACTTTTTTTACTTTTTTACTATCACTTTTTTTAACTCAATAAAGGCACCCAATAAAACTCGTTTTTTAGCTTATAAAGAACATGAATAATAATCAAAAAACTCATTGAAAAATAAATTATTAAAAAAGCTAAAATCAGGATATTAAAGCATTACAAAATCAAACTATATACATTTTAGATCTTCTGTAACTTTGCAAATGCCGCAAACAAAATTTTCTGTCCATAGTTTTCAAATTCCACAGTCACCTGATAATCTCTGGGACCTTTTTCCATGGCCTTTACAACACCTTCACCAAATTTGATATGTTTAACGCGGTCGCCTATATCGTAATCCGGCTTGGTTCCCGGCACAGCAACACCTTTTGAAACACCTTGGGCAATAAAAGGTTTTACTTCTGCCCTTGTTTCCTTGGGCTTTAAGATAGCTTTCGGTTTCGGCTTTGTAATTGTTTGATATCCTCCCGTTGCCGGTTTTGATACCGGCTTTGCCTGATCAAACACATTTCCATCTGATACCGATTTTGCCTGATTAAACACATTGCCATCTGACACCGGTTTCGTCTGATCAAATATATTCCCCTCTGACACCGGCTTTGGTTTATCAAACACATTATCTGACAAAACAGGTCTTGGCTTTGAATATACTTCCGTAGGTGCAGTTTTTCCAAAAACGCTCTGATAAGGCTTCTTTGCAAAGGATTTCTTTGCAGACGAAAACGTTTCGTCCGGAAACTCGTCAAAATCAAATGTTTTCTTTTTCGGGACACGGTTATCCAAAAGTTCCTGCGGGATTTCCTGTAAAAAACGGGAAACCGGATTATACTGTGTTTCCCCACGGATCATCCTTGTTTTTGCTGCCGTAACGGTCAGATCTTCCTTGGCTCTCGTAATACCAACATAGGCAAGGCGGCGTTCCTCCGCAATTTCCTCTTTGGAATCTGCCATAATGCTCATATAACTCGGGAAAAGACCATCTTCCATTCCGGCCAGATATACATGTGGAAATTCCAGACCTTTGGCACTGTGTAAGGTCATGAGCAAGACTTTGTTACGGTTTTCATCCACACTGTCAATATCAGCTACCAGTGCAACCTCTGCCAAAAACTCTGTCAAAGTTGTCTCTTCATGCTCTTCATCAAATGACACCACTTTGGAAATGAATTCATCAATATTTTCAATCCTGGCTTCTGCTTCTTCATCCGAATTTGCTTCGATCTGCTCCACATAGCCGGTCACTTCAATAATATCTTTTACTAAATCACTCAAAGACATAATTTTTGCTTTCGCACGAAAAGCCTGAATCATGGTAACAAACGATTCCAGCTTGGAAGCACTTCTTCCAATGGACATAATCTGATTTGCTTCTTCCAACGCCTCATAAAAACCGATATTTCTATCATCTGCATATTCCTGCACTTTTACAATGGTCGTTGCACCAATTCCTCTGCGCGGCACATTAATGATACGTTTTACTGCCAAATCATCGTTCCCATTGTCAATCGTCTTTAAATACGCCAACAAATCCTTGATTTCTTTTCGTCCGTAGAAATTAACACCACCGACAATATCGTAAGGAACTCCCGCATGGATAAACTGTTCTTCCAAAACACGGGCCTGCGCATTCGTCCGGTATAAAACGGCACAATCCCTGTAATCTGCTATACCTTCCCGCTTTTTACCGGCAACATCATAAGCAATGTATTCTGCCTCTTCCACCGCATTATCAAACTGACGGAAATGAATGTGGTTACCTTCTCCCTTATCCGTCCACAAAGATTTGGATTTTCGATTTTCATTGTTGCTTATAACGGCATTTGCTGCATCCAGAACATTTTGTGTCGAGCGATAATTCTGCTCTAACTTAATGACCTTTGCCTCCGGATAGATTGTTTCAAAATCCAGAATATTGCGGATATTGGCACCACGGAATTTATAAATAGACTGATCATCATCACCGACCACACACAGATTTCTGCGACTGCCTGCCAATAAACGGATAAATTCAAACTGAATGGAGTTGGTGTCCTGATACTCATCCACCATGAGATACAAAATCCGCTCCTGATAATTTTGTAAAACATCCGGATTAGCTTTAAACAACTCCACAGTATTTACCAGTAAATCATCAAAATCCATGGCATTATTTCTTAATAAGGCATTTTGATACTCAATATAGGCATTGGCAATCTTGGTCTTATTGTAGTCTCCCATTGCCGCCATCCGAAAATCATCCGGTAGAATCCCTTCGTTTTTTGCAGACGAAATAGCGCCCAGAATCGTTCTTTCCTTTAACTGTTTGGTATCAATCTGCAATTTTTTGCAGATATCCTTCATGACAGACTTGGAATCATCCGTATCGTAAATGGTAAAAGAGTTATCATACCCTAACCGATCGGCATATCTGCGCAAAATTCGCACACAACTCGAATGAAATGTAGAAACCCAGATACTGTCAGAGCCAAATCCAACCAGATCATTTACCCTTTCCCGCATTTCACCTGCTGCCTTATTGGTAAACGTAATCGCCATGATATTCCATGGATTTACGCCACATTCCTCAATCAAATATGCAATTCGATGCGTCAAAACACGCGTCTTTCCACTACCGGCTCCGGCCAAAATCAAAACCGGTCCATCCGTTGCCAAAACAGCTTCTCTTTGTTTGTCATTTATTGTATCCAGACGATTCATAGTGTCACTCCGTTTTTGTGTTTTACAGAAAAATGGACCGGACAAACAATTCATCCGGTCCATCAAAGTCAGTTGTTATGTCAACCAACTAAATGTTTCCAAAATGTAACCATTACATCATTCTAAACTAACTGTTGTCCGCAGTTGCTACAGAATTTTGCGCCGTTTGTAGGCGTTCCGCAATTCGGACAGAATTTCGGTGCAGCTCCGCCATTATTGACCGGCTGCTGCATCTGAGGCTGCTGATTCTGAGGCTGCATTCCCATGCCCATATTGTTCATCATCTGCTGGCCCATCATCATGCCCATCTGCATACCCATCATCTGAGATGCCATGCCTGCGCCGGTGTTTCCTCCGCCTTTACCCATGGAATCTGCCATGGCCATCTGACTGTACTTATTCATATCGCCAACCATAGCCTGTGCGGCTGCTTTTTCCTGCATCTTTTTGATCTCTTCAGGATAATTGAAGCTTTCAATGGTAAATCCGGTAATACCGACACCGATTTTGCGCATTTCCATATCCAGATCTTCTTCAATACCTTTGGAAATCTCACGTGCATTGATCTGAAGGTTAAACATATCTTTACCTTCTTTTGCAATCCAACTCATCAAAAGCTGATCAAGGCTTGAAGTAATACGTGTTCTGACATCTTCTACGCAATAAGTTTGCATGGTACCGGATAATTTTTCAAGCATCACGCTGTGGTCAACAACTCTACAGTTAAACGTACCAAATGCACGGATCGGCATACCACCCGGAAGCCCCTGTGCAGGAAGATTGATTGCATTTTTGGTTCCCCATTTGCATAAAAGCTCTTTGGTATTAATAAATACAACTTCTGCTCTCATGCCGGAGTTGAAACCGAATTTAAATCCTTTTAAGCTTGATAAGAACGGAATAATCTGAGTTTCAATATCATATGTACCATCATCGGTAAACACACCTTCAATTTTGCCCATGTACATAAAGATGGCATCCTGACCGGGACGAATGACTAACTTAGAACCTTTTTTGATTTCATCATTCGGCCACTTCCAGAATAGAACGCCTTCCTTTTTCTCATCCCATTCTACAACATTTAATAACTGATTTGAAAAAATACCCATATCATATTCTCCCTTTTTTACTAATATTATGATGTTTGGGTCAAAAGGTATTTTGACCCCATGATACCAACGGATTGCTACGCACTTTGTGCTCTCGCAATCCTGGTATCATTGATTATTAGATTATAAATCTGTCTTCATTATCATGAAACAGCTCCGGCTCTGATATTCGAAAGTCAATTATGCCTGACCACCGGTAGAAAGACCCATTTCTGCCTTTAATGCTGCCAATTCGTCTTCTACATCTGAGCTTGCATCCATATCTGCATAAGAAGCCTGTAATGCGCTGATATCAGATGTCTCGGAGCTTCTGTTAAGCTCTTCCATAGCGTCAGCTTCATCCAGCATACGGTCCACTTTTTCTTCCATTTTCTTGAATGCATCCAGTCTTGCGCCGGCACCTTTTGCAGAAGAACCAACTTCATTCATGCGTTTCTTGGTCTCAGCAACAGCAAGTTTTGCTTTTAATGTCTGCTGTTTGCCCTTTAACTCTGTAATATCCGCCTCCAGCTTTTTGGTCATCTCACGCATCTTGTATGAATTTTCAAGACACATATTGTAATTGGCTTCCAAAGCGGTTCTTTCCTGAGCTAACTGAGATTTTTTATTTAAGAACTGGCGTGCATCGCCATCATTGCCTGCTGCAACCGCTTTTCTGGCATATCTGTCCATCTTCTCCATTTCAGCATCGCATTCATCCAGTTTTCTCTTTGCTGCCTTTTCATCTGCAATGACACCTGCAGTCTCTGTTTTAACCTTTGCAAGGTCATCATTTAAGTCTCTTAAATACTGGTCAATCATCTTAGCAGGATCCTCTGCCTTATCTAATAATGCATTGAAATTTGCTGCCATAATGTCTTTAAATCTTGAAATAACTCCCATTGAATCCTCCTCTGCCACTCATAGCATTTCTTTCTAGTTTTTTAATATCTGTCCGTATGAAAATCACGAACTCTCAGATATTGTTATTATATTATATTTAGCAATCCATGTCGATATGGAAGTTGAAATTTTTATCATTACAGAAACATTACAGCACCGCAACAACAATTCCAACCACTACCAAAACAGTACATAATGCTCTATGTAAAACGTGCTTTTCATGATAAATCCATTTTCCGGCTGCCAATGTAACAACACATCCGGACTGTTTAATCAAAGTCATGATAGTAATTTTACTTTCCGGATCCGCATTTGCCAAAAACAGCGCACGATCCGCAATCACAAACAAAAGTGCCAGTAACCATATCCACGGATTTTTAACTGCCTTCTTTAAATTTACCTCTTCTTTTCCAATCCACATATATAGACCATAGAGTAAAACCAAAAAAAGCATGTAAAAAAACTGTAGTTGCGAACTGTTTAAATCCCGCATCAAGATCTTGTCAAGCAAACCGGACAGAGCATTGAGCATACATGAAAGCAATGAAAAAATCACAATTATCGGCTTCACTTTGTCTTTTTCATCCTTATCCGTTTTTTTCAAAGGAATATGTACTTTCAATAACAATAATCCCGTCGCGACAAGGATTAGTCCAAGAATCTGATTGGTTGACATAACTTCATTTAACACAACACTTCCAAGCAATGTCGCAAATAAGACACGGGACAAATCCAACACTCCGTACAGACTGATTGGCATTTTCTTAATTGCTTTAAAACTCAAAATCCAGGCGCAGAATATAATCAGGGATTTTAAAAAAATCCATCCCAGCATATGCACCGATATGCCCATTGCATTCTTACAATCCGGCAATACCATTAAAAATGCAAATAATGTGTAAAAAAATAGAACTTCCGCAACCGAACTGTATTGTAAGGATTTCTTTTTTACAATTTCTCTTGCACCTTTTATTAATCCATATAATAAAACCAACCACATCCACATATCATGTTGTCTCCTTTTCCACATGAGAGAATAGCATATGCAGGAACCTTTTACAATCTTTCCAATATCCTATTAGTAAAAGTTTATGTTTCAGGGAGACATTATGAAAAAGAAAATTTCACTTTTACTCATTTTGAGTATGCTTTTTTCCATTCTTATAACCGGATGCGGAAAGGAAGAGAGCGATCTTACAAAGGTAACCTTAAACGAGGTGGCGCATTCCATTTTCTATGCTCCGATGTATGTTGCAATCGAAGAAGGTTATTTTGCCGACGAAGGAATTGATTTGGAACTGGTGACCGGCTTTGGCGCAGATAAAACTATGACCGCTGTCCTGTCCGGCGAGGCAGACATCGGTTTTATGGGAAGTGAAGCAACTATCTATACCTATCTTGGCAATACCGATGATTATGTTGTAAACTTTGCCCAGTTGACACAACGCGCCGGAAACTTTTTGGTTGCCAGAGAACCCATGGATAACTTTAAATGGGAAGATTTGAAAGGCAAAAATGTTTTGGGCGGAAGACAAGGTGGCATGCCGGAAATGGTATTTGAATATATTCTGAAAATGAATAATATCGACCCAAAAACGGATTTAACCATTGATCAAAGTATTGATTTTGGTTCCACCGCTGCTGCTTTTTCCGGTGGCCAGGGCGATTTTTCAGTTGAATTTGAGCCGTTTGCAACCTCATTGGAAGAAAAAGGAGACGGCTACATTGTCGCTTCCTTAGGTGTTGATTCCGGCTATGTGCCTTATACTGCCTTTAGTGCAAAAAGCAGTTATATGAAAAAAAATCCCAAGATTATCCAGGGATTTACCAACGCCCTACAAAAAGGAATGGACTATGTCAATTCGCATTCTTCCGAGGAAATTGCAAAAGTCATAGCACCACAGTTTGAAGAAACCCAGATTTCCACGATTACCTCTATCGTAGAACGCTATAAATCGCAAAAAACCTGGAAAGAAAATCTGATTTTTGAAGAAGACAGTTTTACCCTCTTACAGGATATTTTAATGGATGCCAAAGAACTGGATCAGCCTGTTCCTTATGACGATCTGGTTACAACCGAATATGCAAAAAAAGCGGCTGAATAAGTGAACTATACTACAGTCCTTTTGGGAATTGTGATTTTTATATAAACTTGTACAGAAAAAAGCTTTTCCAAATAAAAATCGCTTAAACTGTCTACCATGCTTTAATTGCCGGTTATATGACCGGATTTTAGAAAACGGAACAGTTTAAGCGGTTTTATTATCATCCTTATATCTTATATCTTTTATTTCTCACTCTTCATCTCATCAATGATTTTATACACTCTGCATTTCATCAATGATTTTTTCAATCATCAGTTTTTTCACATAAACATCATAGCTTAACATACAAATAAAAGAAAATTTCTGCAAAAAATCTTTATCCGCATCATCGGCGTCACTAAATGTTTTTTCACTTTCCTGATACATCTTAACAATATCTTCTTTCATACTGTCAATACGACCACTTTCTAAAGAAAAAACTTCATTATAGATATCTTCCAATGTCAATTCCGAATCCTTGGAAAAATACTTTTCCGTTATCGGTTTGAGCAGCGCTTTGATATCACTGATAGATAATACACCCTTAAAATAATAAATAAAGATTAAAACCAAAACATGCTCTTTGGAATACTTCTTTTTGACAGGTGGAGGCAACAAATCATTTTTGGCATAATTGTTAATCATTGTTTTGGTCAGAATCTTATCCTCATCCGGATATCTGGTAGTTGCTCTAAGATGCTGGTCCATAAACGTTGTTACCTGATCCATATACAAATCAATATTCGGAATATCTTCACTCTGAATATGTTCGATACGGCATAGGCTATCCAGTATACTCTTTAATAAATCATCTTTATCAATGGTCATAATCATTCCTCCGATTATTCCTTTACATTCATACAAAACTCTTCCCCTGCCAGCAGGGCAAGTTCTGTCCCCGTTCTTTTCTGATATATAAATTGCTTCGTTGCTCATGCGCGGGCGAGTTCTGTATGATGCCCCTGTATATATCGCATTATATAGTAACGAAAACTATTTGTAAATCTTTTATACGGTGTCTCTTTACCTTTTTCTTCTGATATGATAAAATATCACGTGTTAAAACATTAAAATTTTACAGTGTTAAAGTAAATGAGGACAAATGTATGAATAAAAAAATTAAAACGGATGCCGTTGATTCTCTATTTCAGGCTATTTTAGCGTTAGAGAATAAAGATGAATGTTATGCTTTTTTTGAGGATTTATGTACGGTTAACGAACTTTTATCGCTTTCTCAGCGTTATGAAGTTGCCCGTATGTTACGCGAAAAAAAGACTTATTTGGAAATTGCAGAAAAAACGGGAGCATCTACCGCTACCATTAGTCGTGTCAACCGTTCTCTAAATTACGGAAGCGACGGATACGAACTGGTATTTAACCGCATTCCAAACAACCAGAATGAAGTATGATTTGGTTCCGGTATCGACCGATAATAGATTACTTGTTGCTAACTTTTCTCAAAATGAAATATGTGACAAATGCAGAACAAACGTAAATACGCAAATATTTTCTTTACTTTTTACGTTTCCTATGCTATTCTTTCATTGTTGTAAATGCAACACTATATTTATCGGAGGTATCAACATGAAAGGTACAGTTAAATGGTTTAATAACCCCAAAGGTTACGGATTTATCTCTGACGAAGCAGGTAATGATGTATTTGTTCACTATTCAGGACTTAATATGGAAGGTTACAAGACCTTAGAAGAAGGCGCTTCTGTAGAGTTCGATGTAGTTGAAGGTGAAAAAGGACCTCAGGCCGTAAACGTAACCAAGTTATAATTTTTCAATTATAACATCTAATCAGTTTTTCAATGTGCCTTTTTAAATATAAATTATCAAAAGATTTGATTTGAATTTGCAATATTGTTTTAACGGATTAATAAAAAACCACTCCATTCGGAGTGGTTTTTTAATGTCAATAATTAATTTCAATTGTTTCATGAATTATTACAATCAATTTTACAATCAATTATTATAATCAATTGTCTTAATCAGTCTAATTAAACAATTGTCTTTATGCAAAATAATGAAATCACATTCCATCTCTTATCTGTCATGATATTCTGCAACGATTTTTTTGAACTCCAGTTTGCCACCAAATAAATCCAGTGCGCTGCCGACTGTCATATTAATTCGGTTATTTCCGATTTTGCGTAAAACCTTCATATCTTCGTAGGTACTTATTCCACCGGCATAAGTAACCGGAAGTCCTCTGTAATCAGAAAGTGTTTTAACTAAATTTTGTTCAATTCCTCTGTTCTTGCCTTCAACATCTACAGAATGAATTAAAAATTCATCACAATAAGCCGATAATTCCTCTAAAAGAGCAACATTTATTACAATATCGCTTTTTACCTGCCAACGATCTGTCATAATCACATAGCCTTCCGGATATTTTTTGGCACTTAAATCCAGAACAATATGATTTCTGCCGACCGCATCGACCAACCGCTCCAAATTATCATAATTTATTTTTCCATCCTGAAAAACATAAGATGTAACAATAACATGAGAAGCTCCTGCCTGAATAAATTCAGCTGCATTGTCTGCGCTGATGCCACCGCCGACCTGTAGTCCACCCGGATATAATGCCAAAGCATCCATTGCTTCCATCTTCGTTACCGCATAATACGGATCATCGGGGGCATTTAACAAAATTATATGACCGCCTTTAATCTGATTCTTCTTATAAAGTAATGCATAATATGTAGCATTTTTTTCAGAAACAAAGTTTTCCTGTAAGGATCCTCCAATACTGCTTCCGACAATCTGTTTTACTCTTCCGTTGTGAATATCAATACACGGTCTGAACTGCATGTGAATTCCTCCTTTAAAAAAATCTTCTTTTTTGAATAAAAAAAATAAAAATGCAAATAGTAATTTCATAATTAACACTTTGAAAGGAGTTTACTATTATGAAAAAATCAAAATTACTATTTGTTGTATTGTTATCGACAATGATTTTGTGTTTTACCGGTTGCGGTAATAACCAGTCATCCAATAAAAACGGAAATACGGATTTTGCGAATGGACAGGAAAACAACGCAGATGAAACACAACCTAACAATAATGACAATGTTACAAATGACACAAACAATGGCGTAAATGACGTTGTAGACGGTGTAACAAATGCAGTTGATGATGTTGGAAATGCTGCCGGAGATATTATCAACGATACCGGAGATGCGGTAAAAGACGTAACAGATGATGTTACCAATGGTGTTAATTCTGCATCCGATAATATAACTGACAATATGACAGATAATGTAGATAATACAAACGGCACAAACCAAACTAATACAACAAATAATACCAATCCTTAATCATTTGTACAAAATTGCGGTTTGACTAACCGGAAACAAAATATCAATCGATAATTTTTTAACAAAATATAGTTGTATTATAACATGATTTCTTAATTTTGTCGATTTAATTCACCAAAATAATCAAAATGTTTTTCCAGTAATAAATGTTTTTCCAGTAATATAAGAAAATACTCAAATTCCATAGAATCTGGGTATTTTCTTTGTTGTTGTTTAATCCTTTTCGGATTTGTGTTTCTGAGCTACAAATCTTTCTCTACAATAATACCTTCTCGATATGCTCCCAGCAATTCTTCAAGCTGATGAATCTGCACTCTTAATTCATTTCCGATATCGGTATCTGCTACTCGCTGTCTGACAGGCGTTGTCTCCACAATAATCGAATCCGAAAAAATATCCGACTCGTTTTTAATTGCCGCTTCTGCAGATTCAAAAGGTTCATGGGATACCAGACGCATACCATAAGAATTTGCAACCAGCGTATAGCCGGCAATTCCGGTCTTAGACTGATATGCTTTACTGAAACCGCCGTCAATGACCAATAATTTTCCACCGCATTTTACCGGAGATTCACCGTTTTTCTGTTCAACCGGAACATGACCATTAATAATATGGGATTTTTCTGTTGACAATCCGAATTCCACCAATATTTTATTTAAAATATCTTCCCGGTCGTAAAGCCTGTAATATGCATTTTTCTTTTCCTTATGTGTCTCCTTATCATCGAGAAAATAACGTTCAAAGGTAGCCATTTTTTCTTTTCCAAAAACCGGTGACTTTGGTCCTGCCCAGATATACCAGATAATATCCTGACCTTTTCGTTTTTCATCGG
This sequence comes from Lachnospiraceae bacterium, assembly GCA_017626095.1. Lineage (GTDB taxonomy): Bacteria > Bacillota > Clostridia > Lachnospirales > Lachnospiraceae > UBA2882. The sequence goes on along the minus strand of JAGAJL010000032.1, from coordinate 13,173 downwards.
AATCTCTTGTTCCATAAAAGCCTTTTCTTGCATAATTATCCAACGCATCATATAAGGCTTTTCCTGCATATTCTTTTCCAAATAAATTAACTTTTAAAAAGTTTCCTTCTTCATCCATGGGAACGCATCCATGGAAAAGCAGGTTGGAATTATAGATTTTATACATGCTTCCTTTGGAAAATAAAAAGCGGATATCTTTTTGCAGTTTATCACATCGTCTGAATGCTTGACGCAGACGTTCCATGACCTCTTCTTCTTCCGGCGAAAGTCGATATGGATCATTGGGATCAACCGTAGGAAAATCCGTATCCTTCATAGGATAATCCACTCCGTCAATTCGCACCGTTTTCTTTTCATAATCAATTTTATCCAGTAAAAGTCTGTCTTCCATCTCGAACTCAGGACGACGTTTGATAATCTGACCTTCCAGTTTAAATTGAATAATGGAAATCGCTTTATGCATCTTCATATCCAAAGTCAGATCCTTGGTATTATAATTGGTATTATACTTAATATTAAAGACATCACAGTTGACATCCTTATACTTTTCCATAGCAAACGTTGCAAGCGGAATCAGATTGATACCATACCCTTCTTCCAATGAGTCCAGATTACCATATCTGGCTGCCATCCGGATAACCGTAGCTATACATGCAAGCTGACCGCTGGCAGCTCCCATCCATACTACATCGTGATTTCCCCACTGCACATCAACCGAATGATAATAGCGCAGTGTCCGCATAATGATGTGCGGTCCCGGACCTCTGTCATAGATATCACCAACAATATGCAAATGGTCAATAACCAGTCTCTGAACCAGTTCACACAATGCCACAATAAATTCCGGAGCACGTCCAATCCGAATGATCGTATGAACAATTTCATTATAATATGCCTCTTTATCCTGGACTTCTGCTTTTTCGGTAATCAATTCCTCTATAACATAAGCAAAATCTTTGGGAAGAGCTTTTCTGACTTTGGATCTGGTATATTTGGATGACACTCTTTTGGTTATCTGTACCAAACGATACAATGTAATCTTATACCAGTCTTCCAGATTTTCCTCTTCTTTCATCACGATATCCAGTTTTTCATTGGGGTAATAAATCAGAGTAGCCAGACTTTTTTTATCCTTATTACTCAACGTATTTCCGAATTCCTCATCAATTTTGCGGCGTACGGATCCTGATCCATTTTTTAACACATGATTAAACTGTTCATATTCACCATGAATATCTGTTAAAAAATGTTCTGTTCCTTTCGGTAAATTCATTATGGAAGATAAATTTACAATCTCGGTACTTGCCGCAGCAATTGTCGGATACTGCTTCGCAAGGCTCTTGATATACTTTAATTCTAATTCATCCATCGTTTTCCCCTTTGTTTATTCGTTTCCTTCATTTTCCTGTCGATTCCTGTCGTTGTGACAGTTCTATCTGCTTGCAGAATATGTGTACGTTGATAAGTTTATCTAAATAATCCGAATTTACTATTTAAAATAATTTACACACACGACGCATATGCGGCATCCTGCCTTAAATGCGTCTTTCGCGACATCCATGTCGCGAAGCGCTGAAACTCAATCGGATTATTAAGATAAACTAATCAACTTCCACGAAATATTCTGCAAGCAGATAAAACTGCCACAACTTAGTGAATAGACTTTCTACTGATTTATAACATGGCTCATGTTGTATAAGCCGGGCTGTTTTCCTTTTAAGAACTTCGCAGCCTGAATAGCTCCTTTCCCAAATACAGCTCTGGAATAGGCAGTGTGAGAAAAAGTAATCACTTCATCTTCTCCTGCAAAAATGATATCATGATCCCCAACAATAGTACCACCTCTGACTGCAGATATCCCGATTTCTTTTTTGGGTCTTGGCTCTCTTCTTTGACTTCTGTCAAAGACATACTCATATTCATTGTTTAATTCTTCATTGATAGAATCAGCCAAAGCTAACGCAGTTCCACTCGGAGCATCCAATTTTCTACGGTGATGTTTTTCCACAATTTCAATATCAAAACCCGCCGGAGCTAAAACGGAAGTTGCCTCTTTTAATATTTTTAGGAGCATATTAATTCCAAGCGACATGTTTGCAGATTTTAAAACTGCTGTCTTTTTAGATACTTCCTCGACTTTTTTCAACATTTCATCTGTCATACCGGTGGTACATAATACCACTGGCATCTGTTTTTCTTCACACCAGTTTAATAAGTTTTCTACGCAGCTGATATGTGAAAAATCAATTACCGCATCTGCTTCTACCGTGCACTCATCAATTGATGCAAAAACCGGAAAATCATTTTTTTGCTCAGTATTGATATCAACACCTGCAACAATTTCTGCATCTTCATCTGCAGCAACTAATCCGGCAATCATTTGTCCCATGGCACCGTTACAGCCATGCATAATTATTCTTGTCATTTTGTCAATCTCCTGTCTCTTTATTAATTTCATACTATCTTCTATCACTATCTATCATCATTTCATTCTAATTCCATCATGTAATCATCATTGATTGCTTTTTCTATGTTTATCTGTATATATACCCTGCATCGCCAATCAATAGTTTACATAATTCAGTAATACCCAAAACATTTAGTTTACATAATCTCATTTTTCGATATTGCAACATAAAGTTTACATAATATTTTAACATGTATTTCACAATTTGCCAACAAGCCGCCAGAACACACAATTCTGACGGCTCATAATTAATTTACATAACATCATATTAATTCATCATATCAATTATAAAATACCAAATTCTTTCATGGCTGCTGCCAGTTTTTCTGCATGTTCATCTTCCATTTCGGTAAGCGGACGACGCAAAGAACCGGCATTCAATCCCATCAGGTTCATGGCTTTTTTCACGGGTATGGGATTGACTTCACAAAACAGTCCGTCAATAACCGGAAGTGCTTTTAACTGCAACTGTGCACTCTCTTTTACTTTTCCGTCAAAGTACAACTGACAGATATCATGTGTCTGTTTCGGTGCAACATTGGAAAGAACGGAGATTACACCCTTGCCTCCCAAAGAAAGGATCGGTACAATCTGGTCATCATTTCCGGAATAGAGATCCACGTCACCGTTTGCTAACTGCAATACTTTTGCAACGCCTGAAATATTACCAGTTGCATCTTTGACACCAACAATATTTTTTACATCGCGGCAAAGAGAAACAACTGTTTCAGGCTGTATCAATACGCCGCCGGTTCTGCCGGGAATATTATATAGAATAATCGGGATATTGACACTCTCGGCAACCATTTTAAAATGTTCATACAAACCTTTTTGTGTACATTTGTTGTAGTAAGGTGTAACTAACAATAATCCGTCCGCACCTGCTTTTTCTGCTTCCTGTGAAAGATAAATTGCTGTCTGTGTGCAATTGGACCCCGTTCCTGCCACAACAGGAATTCGTTTGTTTACTTTTTCAACACAGAAACGAATCACATCCAAATGCTCCTCATGTGTCAATGTGGAAGATTCACCGGTTGTTCCGCAAACGATAATTGCATCGGTTCCACCCGCAATCTGTAACTCAATCTGTTTTTCGAAAGCCTCGTAGTTTACTCTTCCGTCCTCATGAAAAGGTGTGACAATCGCAACACCAGCGCCAGTAAAAATAGCCATCTTTTTTTCCTCCTAAATCATCATATGTAGTTGCATGACGGCTCATGCTTTTTCCATATAAAAAGAAATTTTGCCGGGTCAAATATCGAAAAAGCCGTCTCCACAGGGAAACGGCATATCTTTCTAACCTTATGATAGCCCCCCATCGAAACCGATGACAGTCATACAGTTCTTAACTGTATGCCCAAGAAAATATTGTCAGGAAATATTTCCTTTCGGCGTCCTTTCCTTTCATCATCCTTCGACTGCTCCTGAGCATCCGGATGAGTACTGATAAAAAACGCGACCTCTATCTCTTAATATATGACTGATGTACAATAATCGTTACATCATAAAGAGCATATCACTCTTTTTTCATTTATGCAATAGGCATAGATTCGATTTTGGAAATTTCATCTACCAAAGATACCACTTCGTCCTTTAACTGAATGCCGGTCATAATAATAGTCGTATCTTCTTCCTTGGCATCCAAAAGACCTTTTAAATCATCCACGGTGATGACTCCGACATCCAAAACACCGAGAATTTCATCCAAAATCAGTAAATCACATCCGTTCGTTGACAGGACTTTTTTTGCAAAATTAAAACCATTACGAATGTTAATATTCTCTTCTGCCTGCTGCTCATCATTCAAATCGACATATTCACTTTCCGCTTTTTCAAAACAGAAAAACTTAATTTCCGGCTCCAGTCTTTTAACAAAATCATTTTGGAAAATGCCTTTTCCTTTCATAAACTGGATAACAACAACCTGCTTTCCTGCTGATGCAGCATAGAGAGCTTCTCCTAATGCTGCCGGCGTCTTACCGTGTCCGTCTCCTGAATAAATATGAATTTTTCCAGTTTTCATGATCCACCCACCATAAGTTTATGTCATATTTTGCAAAATCATAGCACATTTTTATTATTATGGCAATTGTTATCTTGCACAATGCAGTGGTATCATGCTCAATCCAGTGGTATGCCCACACAATACAACCGGAACAATCGACACCGAACCGGTTCCGCATCTTCCGGCGAATAGCTCAAAAATCAAATTTTCGCATCCATCTGCAACCTTAAAATTCATAAGATTAATCTTCAGTTTCATTATATGTTTCCGGGGTAAAAGGTATAGTTTTAGAAGATTTATTATCATTATAAAACCACATCTTCTACAGGAATTTCCAGTTTGCTGACGGAAACTTCATAAGCAATCCTTTTTTCCACCTGGTCTTCTGATATTTTTTTCATATATTCCCGGCTCTGGATTCGGCCAATAATACGGCAACGGCTTCCCACCTCAAAATCATTGGCAAATCTGGCATTTCTTCCCCAGCTGATACACGGAATATAATCACTCTTTCCGTACGGTCTGTTTACCGCAAGCAGAATATCCGCAATTTCTCTTCCAAGCGGCGTTTTCCGATAAATTGGTTCTTTACAGATGAAACCATCCAGTTCAATATGGTTGGTCATCTCACTTCGTTCAATTTCATCGATGAATTCCCATTCTCTCACAAATACAGATAACACAAGCTTATTTTTCCGTTCTTCATGGCGGTTATAAGAACGAAATTGTCCGGAAACCTTCACTTTCATTCCCTCGTAATTTTCATTTACATTAATCAGCCGTTCCGAAACCATGAGCGGAATCAGATCCGCACTGTCTGATAGGCGCGGCACCAGCAAATCAATCATGTAAAAACCTTCTCCGTAAATCTCATGACTGAACGTAAATGTTCCTACAATTTCTCCCATGACGGTTGCTTTGTTATTTTCATTCATCTTATCCATTATTTTGTTCTCCCTTCTTACGCAATAAAGAATTTTTTCCTGTCATGTAGTAATATCTTATTTCATTTTTACTAAAAAATGTAAATTTTCAATCGACAAACTATTTATAAAAATGACACAAATTGCAGGAAATGACATGAATTTACTTGATTTTTGTAATAATTGTGATAGACTAAAATCGTTTGTAAACAAGGATATTTCAAGAAAAAAGCAGTGTTGGGCGCGGTGCGAAAAAGCGCGAAAGGATTTTTAGTTATGAATCAAAAAAGAGAAGATGTCAGAAACGTGGCAATCATTGCCCATGTCGATCATGGCAAAACGACTCTGGTAGACGAATTATTAAAGCAAAGCGGCGTTTTCCGTGAAAATCAGGAAGTTGCCGAACGTGTCATGGATTCGAATGATATTGAAAGAGAACGTGGTATTACCATTCTTTCCAAAAATACAGCCATCACATATAAAGGTACCAAAATTAATATTATTGACACTCCCGGTCATGCCGATTTTGGCGGCGAAGTAGAACGTGTATTAAAAATGGTGAACGGCGTTATTTTGGTTGTGGATGCATTTGAAGGTGCGATGCCACAGACCAAATTTGTGCTTCGCAAAGCTTTGGAATTAAGTCTTCCGGTCATTGTCTGTGTCAATAAAATTGACCGTCCCGAGGCAAGATGTGCAGAGGTTGTAGATGAAGTTTTGGAATTATTTATTGATTTGGAAGCAGACGAAAGCCAGTTGGACTGCCCCTTTGTATTTGCCTCAGCCAGAGGCGGTTACGCAAGTCTTGATATGGACAAAGAAGGAACTGATATGATTCCTTTATTTGATTCGATTTTAGATTATATTCCCGCTCCCGAAGGTGATCCGGATGCCGGTACACAGGTACTTATCAGTACGATTGATTACAATGAATACGTCGGACGAATCGGTGTTGGTAAAGTTGACAACGGTTCCATCAAGGTCAATCAGGATGTAGTCATGGTTAACCACCATGAACCGGACAAAATGCGGAAGGTAAAAGTATCTAAATTATATGAATTTGACGGTTTGAATAAAGTGGAAGTAAAAGAAGCCGGTATCGGTTCCATCGTTGCCATCTCCGGTATTTCCGATATCCACATCGGCGATACGCTCTGCTCACCGGATGATGTAAAGCCCATTCCTTTCCAGAAAATTTCAGAGCCTACGATTGCCATGCACTTTGTAGTAAATGACTCCCCTCTTGCCGGTACGGAAGGAAAATATGTCACTTCCCGCCATCTTAGAGATCGTCTGTTCCGTGAATTAAACACAGACGTTTCCTTAAGAGTGGAAGAGACAGAAAATATGGATTCTTTCAAGGTTTCCGGTCGTGGTGAATTACACCTTTCCGTCTTAATTGAAAATATGCGCCGTGAAGGATATGAATTTGCGGTATCCAAAGCAGAAGTATTATATAAAGAAGATGAAAACGGTAAAAAGACTGAACCCATGGAGTTAGCCTATATTGACGTGCCGGATGAATTTTCAGGTGCCGTTATCCAAAAGCTTTCTGCAAGAAAAGGCGAACTTCTCAATATGGGTACCGGCTCCGGCGGATATACCAGACTGGAATTCTCCATTCCTTCCCGCGGATTAATCGGTTATCGTGGTGAATTTATGACCGATACCAAAGGAAATGGTATCTTAAATACGATTTTTGATGGCTATGGACCATATAAAGGAGATTTAAACTACCGTGCCAACGGTTCTTTGATTGCTTTCGAAGCTGGTGAAGCGATTACCTATGGCTTATTCAATGCTCAGGAACGAGGCACCCTCTTCATCGGTCCCGGAGAAAAAGTATATTCCGGTATGGTTGTCGGTGAAACCGGTCGTGCAGAAGATATCGAAATCAACGTCTGCAAGACTAAGCATTTGACCAACACCCGTACTTCCAGCTCGGATGAAGCTTTAAAACTGGTTCCGCCCAAGATACTGAGTTTGGAACAGGCGCTGGATTTTATTGATACTGATGAGCTTTTAGAGGTTACCCCCCAAAGTCTTCGTATTCGCAAGAAAATTTTGGATCCGACTTTGAGAAAACGTGCAGGATTCAAGAAATAAGCTGTATATAGTTAGTGGGTCGGATAACATCTTTCAGATCGATATTTATTTCCGATTCTTTGTTAAAAGAAGACCGCTGGTTATGGCAGTAAGTGGTGCTACAGTAACAAGTCCGAAGGAACCTACAATCGTATGAACGATTTCAGCAGCCACATATTTGTAATTCAACATAAGTTCCACCGGAGTTCCCTGTGCCATAAATACCATAAGCAATGCTATATAACTTCCGGAATATGCTAATAATAAGGTCGTTGTCGTTGAACCGCAGGCTGCACGACCTATTGCAAATCCGGATGAAATGGCTTCTTTTGCACTGATATCTGGTCTCTTCTCTATCACTTCATATACAGCAGAACAAATATCTACTGATAAATCCATGACGGCTCCGGAAGAACCTAAAAATATGGATGCTACAAATATTCTGGTTAAATTTAAATGCTGATACCCGGCATAAAGCAAACTTTCACTGGATTCCATGACCGCACCATGAATTTGAAATAAATCTGTAAATAGATATCCAAGTACCGCTGTAACTAAGATTCCGAGTGCTGCTCCTGTCGTTGCTGCCACACAGCGTTTATCCCAACCATAAATCAGGCTTAATACCAAAAATGTCAGAACTAATACCAGAAAAAGCGAAATCCAGATTGGATTATATCCTTTTAAAAGTGCAGGAACTAAAACCTTCCATAGCAATAATACAGTATCTACAAAAGATAAAATGGCTCGTACCCCGGTACCCCTTGCAAACAACAGAAGTAAAAGCAGAAATGAAGCGGCAAGAATCACTTCTTTATCCAAACGGAAATGGTCAGTCATATAAACGGTTGTAATTTCTCCGCCTGCGTGACTGACCACAACAAACGCATGGTCTCCCGGTGAAAACAACTTGTCCTCAGCTAAAGATCCATTCAGTCGGTTTACAGCATATGTTTCCGTATCTTTATAGGAACCTGATAAAATTCGTATCAGACATCTTTGTTCTCCACTACGCACAAGTCCTGTATCCACAATATCACTCTCGTCCGTGGCAATTACCAATGCATCCACACGCTCGGCATTCCTATAAGTCAATGCGCTTTCAAATCCTGTGGGCATACATAAGAGTATTACCAATAAACAAATCCATAAAAAAACAGGACCCAGGGTTTTATTATTTTTTAATTTTTCTAATGTCTTCATAATTCTCCAATAACTACTCCAATCGCATAATAAGTGGGAGCGCCAATGACGCTCCCTCTCATGATTTCATATTGATTACACCATACATCAGGTGTTAAACCTATGCCAACAATTATTTTACTTCCAGAAGCGATGCAAGCTTATTGTAAATTTCCGTGTTATCATAGTATCCGTCAAACGCCTCAGCTCCAAGACCATCTGCAAACACAGCTACCGGAAGTCCGGTATGAGAATAACTGGTAAAATCTACACCTGCTTTATTATTCAGGATATGTGTTACCGTAACAGAGAAAGGATTATAGGTACCATATAACACATATTGTTCCTGTGTAAAATCTTCTACATCGTAATCAGAGATACCTAATTCATATGCTGTTTTAAGGCGCTCTATTTCGTAATCCGTGAGTACAAGACGGTCATCTTCTTCTCCTTCTAACTTTAATCCAAAGAGTGTTTCCACATCTTTCATTGCATCTTCAAAAGAAGTACCATTTTCTTTGTACTGACTGACATACTGCTCATCAAACTGTGCATAGGAAATTGTCTGATTTTCCAAAGCATCAAGATATGTATCATAGTCTGTACCGGCAAAACCTATCGTCAGACCACCGGTCTCATGATCACCGGTTACCAGAATCAGCGTTTCATCCTGATGCTCTTTTGCAAAATCCACAGCTACCTGAACTGCATCTGCCATTGCAAGAGTATCGTTTACTGTTGCACCGGCATCATTTGCATGACATGCCCAGTCTATTTTTCCACCCTCACACATCATGAAGAAACCGGTATCATTGTCTAAGACTTCAATGCCTTTTGCAACATAATCTGCCAATGCCCATTCACCATTTTCCCGGTCCATTTCATAATCCATTGCATCGGAATCAGCCAGATGCTCATCAATCAAAATCACTTTACCGTCTGCTGCTGTAATTTGTTCAGCATCTGCCTGCGTATAAGTTACTTTATAACCTGCTTTTTCAGCTAAATCATACAGACTGGTCTTATCGCTATCAGGACCGGTTACCTTTTTCAAACCTCCGCCGGCAAAGTATTCAAAACCTGAATCAACCAGTTCCTCACCAATTTCATAGTAATTATTTCTGCTTGCCTGATGTGCATAGAATGCGGCAGGTGTAGCATGATTCAGATTGACAGAACTGATTACACCAACTTTCCAGTTTTTCTGATTATGCAGCTTTTCTGCAATCGTCTCATAAGAAGTTGTGCCTGTTTCATCCACATTAATCATACCGGAATATGTCTTATAACCGGTTGCAATGGAAGTTGCAGTAGAAGCAGAATCCGGTGCAAAACTGCAGGAATCATAGGTTACTGCAGATCCAATTACGTCAAAATCCATAAAGCAAAGATTTTCCGGGCCATTCAAAATTGCGCCATTCCGTTCTTCATAAGACACACTGGGAAGTGCATTTTCATAATCATCATCTGCAATCGCTCCAAGATAATCAGATGCCGCCTGAAATTGAGGATAACTCATACCGTCACCTATAAACAGAAAGACATATTTGGGTGCTTCGCTACTTTCTTCCACGGCTACCTCAGTATTTTCTGTGGTAACATTTTCAGTTGTCATTGTTTCTGTAACACCAGACGTATTTGTTTGCTGCAATGTTTCAGAAGTTGCTTCTTCGGTCGTCTGTGCAGCACAGCCAGTCACCAGACTGATTGCCATACCAAGGGCACAAATACCTGCGATCTTTTTTTTCATATTATTTTTCTCCTTTGTCTTAATCGTAGAATTTTAATCCACGAATCCGATTATATAGACCTAATGTAAAATGTAATATCTGCAATTCGTAAAATTTATGCGGAAAATGTGTAAAGAACCATCTCCTTCTTTTTTGATCAATAAAAAAACGCCAGACTCATCATTAAAAAATGATTATCTGACGCTTCTTTAACTATATTTTTTCCGGTGCGATATCGGCAAAATCAACACATTCCAATCTATCGTTTTGCTTTCTTACTATTAACAATTTTACCTATATCTTCTTTATCAATCCATTCCTCTGTATATCCGCAGGAACAGCATATGTATCTATTTACGTTTACAGCAGAAAAAATAGAATGACCAATCATAATATTATTGCCGGAGCCATACGCTCCTGCATATCCATCAATTCTGACAATATTATTAGAATTACACTTTGGACAGATTCTTGAATTTTTCATATATTACCTTCCTCTTTCATTTCGATTAAACAAAATCGCTGCGCTATGGCATGACAAGGCTATGGCGCAGCGATTTTGTTTAATTTAAAAGATTTTCTTCATTTTATCACTTAAATAACATAAGATTTACAATCCCAACACCATAGATGCAATTCTAAAATATATCAATAACGACAACGCATCTACGATCGTAGTAATAAACGGGCTCGCCATAACTGCCGGGTCAAAACCGATTTTCTTTGCTAACATCGGCAGCATACTTCCGACTAACTTTGCAATTAAAACAGCAACAACCAAAGTAGCGCAGACAACTGCTGCAACCGGCATGGTAACACGATCAATAATCATTAACTTTGCAAAGTTTGCCACGGCTAATGTCAAACCGCATAAAAGTGCAACTCTTATTTCTTTCCATACAACTTTAAAGAAATCCGAAAACTCAATCTCATTTAAGGACAAACCACGAATAACCGTAACCGAAGTCTGTCCGCCGGCATTTCCGCCGGTATCCATGAGCATGGGAATAAACGTCGTCAGCACCACATATACGCTTAAAGCATCTTCAAAGGATGCAATAATCTTTCCGGTAAAGGTTGCGGAAATCATCAATAAAAGCAGCCACGGAATACGCTTTTTCCAGGTTTCAAACACGGTTGTCTTAAGATACGGCTTATCACTTGGCACAATAGCCGCCATCTTTTCCATATCCTCCGTAGCCTCTTCCTGCAAAATATCCACAACGTCATCGACTGTGATAATACCGACCAGACGATCTTCATTATCCACAACCGGCATGGCGGTAAAGTCGTATTTCTGGAACTGTCTTGCTACTTCCTCCTGATCCATCAGGGTATGAAGACTAATGACATTCTCATGCATGATATCGCCGATTTTTTCATCGGGATCCTTCAATAAGAGATAGCGCAATGCTACCGTTCCTTTTAATTTTCTCTGATAATCCAAAACATAACAGATATTAATAGTTTCGGAATCCACTGCCGCTTTCTTAATCCGTTCAATCGCCTGCGCAACGGTCTGTCCTTCTTTTAAATCCATAAACTCGACCGTCATGATACTGCCGGCTGAATCCTCCGGATAACGAAGCAGGTGGTTGATATCCCTTCTGGTTTCATGACTGGCATTGGCCAAAAGCCTCTTAACAATATTGGCCGGCATCTCCTCTAAAAGGTCCGTAGCATCATCCGCCATCAGATTATCAATGATTTTGCCGGCTTCACGGTCGGATATGGACGTAATAATCTGCTGTTCCACTTCAATGGGCAGATAAGAAAAAATATCTGCAGCCATATCCTTGGGCAGAATCCGGAACGTCTTTAACTGTAGTTCCTCGTCTAATTCTTCCATCATGGCAGCAATATCGGCAACGTTTAAATCTCTTAACCATTCCCGCATTTTGACGTATTGTTTTTGATTTAGATAATCATTTAATGTTGTATACAGTTCTTCTAATCTTTCGTCCATAGCTTAATCTCTCCTTCCACAAGAGCGTAATAAGCCGCCGAAACATCTTGAAATGATGACTTTCCACTTGTTATGTCAATCAGTTTTTCTTTGACATTTGAAAAAGCATCATACGGAATGATGAGTGACATTAAAACCTTTTCCCCATAATCCGTAGAAATCGTCTCAACCTTTTGGGTTGCAAACAGATACTGGATTTTGCCAACATCATTGTAATCAAGTGCAACAGTTGCTTTTATACCCTTCTTCTTTTCAATAAAGGTACACTGCTCAAGGCCTGCTTTGACGGCTGCCTGATAGGCACGCACCAGTCCTCCGGTCCCAAGCAAGATACCACCAAAATACCGGGTAACCACAACACAGACATTTTTCAGTCCCTGTGCAACCAGAATATCCAACATTGGTTTTCCGGCCGTGCCGGAAGGTTCTCCATCATCCGAAGAATGCAAAATATCAACCGTATCAGCGATAATGTATGCACTGCAATTGTGTCTGGCGTCCCAATATTTCTTTTTGCAGGCGGCAATCATGGCTTCCGCCTCCTCTTTGTTCATCACGGGTTCAATCGTTGCAATAAAGCGGGATTTTTTCTCCACAACTTCACCGATTCCACCCTTGTATATCGATCGGTCTATGTCTGGCATACATCATCACCTCTTTTCATCTCTTCTGTAATAGCCATGAGCAAAACTCCGCCTATTCAGTATTTATGCGGGTTTGCGAGGCATGGCATACCTCTTTATCACTCAAAATTTATAGTAACAATCAGCTCCAAATGGTATAATTAAGTTGTCAAAATCAATTTCCCAGAAAGG
>JAGAJL010000020.1 GCA_017626095.1 Lachnospiraceae bacterium | reverse complement strand
TCTGTTGCGATTGATTTGTAGCAAATGACATTTGTTGTACACTCCTCGTTTAAAATCTGTTTCTATTATACTTTATTTGAGGCTAATGTGTTAAGTTTTCAAAGTGCTAAAGTTGTCCATTTGTCGGGCAACTCATAATATTTTACTGGGATTAATTCAACAAAATCGCCCTGATTGCACTGTATTTTATCGCCCTGATTGCACTGTATTTTATACATTTTATATATTGCTTACTAATACTTTACAATCCGTTTTCATTCACTATGTTTATCATACTTTTCCATGTTTTGTTAACACAAACTCTTAACAAGTCGCCTAAACAGAAAAATATATATCTTTGCGATATGGCTAACAAAATTAATGCCCGGTTTCACAGTAGGGACACTCTTCATGACAGAAGAACCGTCCCTACTGCAAAACCGGGCATTTAAAATATATTATACAATTTTCTGTTTGGACGACATGCATTGCTATAAGCGGAAACATTTTTGAATCCCATCCTTTTCTGCCAAAACAAGGATTGTCATGTTTTCTTCAAATACGGTTTGTGGAAGAACCGACAAATTCATTTTTCCGTCGATTTTAACCGCCATGACATTGACCCCATATTTTTTACGGATATCCAGTTGTCCAATGCTTTTTCCGACCCAGTTTTTGGGAACCGCAACTTCAAAAATGGCATGTTCATCATCTAATTTGATGTAATCCAGGATGTGATCAGATGTATACCGGATAGCCGTCCAACGGGCAATCTGTTTTTCCGGATTGACCACCTCATCCGCACCGTTTCGCAGTAAAAACTTGGCCTGCACATCTCGCTTTGCCATGGCAACCACCATCTGACCGCCTAATTCCTTTAATTGCGATGTCGTCTCCAGAGAGCTTTGAAAATCATCTCCGATTGCAACAATGCACGCATCATAATCGTTAATTCCCAAGGACTTCAAAAAACTCACATTCGTACTATCACCAATCAATGCGTCCGTGACATATGGCATAGCCTCATTTACTCTCTTTTCATCCTTATCCACAGCCATGACCTGATGTCCCATCTCTGTAATCTGCTGTGCTACCATTTTTCCAAAGTTTCCTAAACCGATTAATAAAATTGATTTCATATTATTCACCTAACCTACCATCATAGTTTCTACCGGATATCTTGCATCTCCGACTTCCTGTTTTGAAAATGCCGCATAAATTATCGTCAGCCCTCCAACTCTTCCCACAAACATCAGAAACATCAGAAGAATTCTGGAAATCATTCCCAGCTCCGGGGTAATCCCCAGCGTCAATCCAACCGTTCCGATTGCCGATATTGCCTCAAACAGACATTGGTGCATAGAAAAGTTTTCGGTCATGTTCATGATAAGCGCCGTCGCCAGAGAAAGGAAGAGATATAAAGAAAGAATCGTTGCTGCATTCTTGACAACGGACTCTTCAATTCTCCTTCGGAAAATATTCGTATCCTTCCGCATTTTGAAAACAGAAATAGAGGTTAAAACCAAAACCGCTACCGTCGTCGTTTTCATACCACCGGCGGTAGATCCGGGCGAACCTCCAATCATCATAAGTATCATGATAATTGCCCGTCCCGATTCCGACATGTTATCAAAATTGACAGAATTAAATCCTGCCGTTCTGGGGGTTACCGCCTGAAAAAGGGATGCGCAAAACCGCTCCTTTAGGGGCATATCCGAAAAATCATAAAAAAAGAAAATAAGCAGTGGAATAACAATTAAAAGAAACGTTGTTGCCAAAATCACCTTACTCTGCAACTTATACTGCCGTATTCTCCATTTTTTTGTGACAATATCACTCCAGGTCAGAAATCCAATTCCACCGACAATAATCAGCATGGAAAATACGCACATTGCATATAAATCATCTCCCAGCATCGTCAGGGAACTGAATAAACCACTTTTATCTCCCATCAAATCAAATCCGGCATTACAGAAAGCAGAAACAGAATGAAATGCCGCCATCCAGATTCCTTTTGCACCAAACCGTCTGATAAAAACCGGAAGTAATAATAGAATCCCTATAAACTCGATGAAAAAGGAAGTCTTAAACACAAACCGTATCAGCTTTATTCCGCCACCAATCTGCGGTGCAGAAAGCGAATTCTGTATCGTTCTTCTCTGCATCAGAGAAATCTTTTTGCCTGCAACCATGGTAATCAGAGAAGCAACGGTAATAACACCGAGCCCTCCGATCTGTATCAAAATCAATATCACAGCCTGTCCAAAATAAGACCAATAGGTTGCCGTATCTTTTACAACCAATCCTGTCACACAAACTGCAGACACTGCGGTAAACAACGTATCATCAAAAGGTGTAACAATATGTTCATTTGAAGAAATAGGGAGCATTAAAAGAAGCGCTCCTATCAGAATAACTGCTGCAAATCCCAAGATAATAATTTGAAATGAAGTGAGTTTCTTATTTAGAAACAATTTACCCATAACAAGTCCTCCTGTTTTTCATAAAGCACTCACTCTTTCCATTATGCACCCATATCTGATTTTTTTCCAGTATTCTTTTTCAACCGTTCGATTAATGACTACAAAAGAACATCAATAACTGCAGATGGCATTTCGCAAGCCAATCCATTCGGATTTATACTTTCACAAGGACTTTCATAAGTACTTCCGAATGTATTATTCATAACCGCTGTTGAATCCTGCTTTTCCAGATATTTAAAATACGCTTTCAGATATTCATTATCTGCCTTCACAATCTCTTTCATTTCCCTGTTGCGGTGTTTGATTTTCATTTCTTTTAAGTCAGCCGGATCCATATCTCTTTTCGCCACAAGTAATGAATCGTTTAATTCATCTAATCCCAGCTCTGACATTAAATCATGTAATTCTTCACTCATTTCATGAAATGACTCCTGCGAAAGATCTTCCAGAACGCTCACATTCATTTCCGATATAGTAATAGGTTCTATTGTTTCATCATTTAGAAATTCTTCATTTAGAAATTCTTCTTGTTGCAATTTTCCTTGTTGCAATTCTTCTCTTTTCAATTCATCTATGGATGTTCCGTCTTTTTCCTGCTCTTCTTCTGCCTGTTCTTCCGATATCTGGCTATCTGCACAAAGACCTCCGCAGGCCTTTGCCATCTCTTCTTCCTCTAAATGCTTCACCTTTTTGCGTGCAATCCGCTCTATTGCTTTCGCATGCACAATTGCGGCATCGATTTCTTCTAAATCATACTTTCCACTCTGCTTTTCCCTCTTTAACCGAAGAATTTCTCTTTTCGCCTCGCTGACAACCTGTCTTGCCATAGCTGACGTTTTACTTCGCATAATTTTAGAAGAAATATCTTTATAGTGATACTTCAGTTTTTTGAGTTTTCCTGATACATCCTTTGCCTTTGTTCTCTGCGTCCGCAGCAATTCACTATACTTCTGCATATTTGACATGTAAGAATCAAAAAAAGAATTCGTATTTATCTTTTCGGTCTGTCTGCTATCGGAAGGAATCCTATATTGATTCTGCGTTTTTTTCTCTGTGGTATAAAAAGGATTTGCTTTTTTTACATATGGATTTTTAAATAAACCAACTGCGTTCATATGTAACCCTCCTCTTTTTCTACTCCTATTATCTGAAGCTGATAGTTTATCCGGCTCTGCTTTTACTATCCTCTAAAATCGACAGTTCGCCCGGCTCTGCTTTTACTATCCTCTGAAATCGATATTTTGTCCGACCTTACTTTCGCTTTCCGTCATAACACTTTCCAAAGAGTTAGCATATGCATACTTTGCCACCATAGAAACCAAGGCATCCACTGAGTCAGATTTAAACTCAACATATTCCTTATTCTCTATTATGCCTTCTAACGAACTTTCTGTTTCGTCTTCTGCTTTATTTTCTGTTTTGGCTTCAATCTCACCCTCGTTCTTGTTTTCTTTCAGTTTTTCAAGTCTCTCTTTTATGGCTTCTTTCTCTGCTTTTTTCTTTTCTTTTAGCTTTGCGGCTTTTTTCTCCGCCTGCTTTTTCTCAAGGATTTTTGCCTGCTGTTCATTTGCCTTTTCAATGGTCGCAAAGAATGAGGTCTTTCCGTCAGAAGAAACACTCATACCAAAATTCTTAACATTTGCCCCACTGCTCACAAGACTGTTCTTTGCTTCCTGCAGTTTTATTTGCGACATGGCTATGATGCCTTCATATTTTTTCCTATAAGCCTCATCCGTTGCCATTCTTTCCAGTTTTTCATCATCAATTAATACAACCGGTTTATTCGCATTCCCGTAAGCAGCGGCATTTGCTGCCACCTGGGATTTCATATCTTTACTGACCAGAATAAAATCCATGCCATGAAATTTACTTTTCAATTTATCATAATAATCCTTTGCCTGATCAGAGAGCGATACATCTCCTATGACCGTTCCATACCCTGCCTTTGTTGTGGGAACAAGCGGACTATTCATCTTTATCGGTTTCCACTCAGATACTTCTACTTCGTTTTTACTTTTCGCACCGGTAGTACTCTGTTCTGTTTCCGAACTCTTTTTCGTTTTGTCTGTCTGATAATTTTGGTAAATCTGATTTGTCTGTTGATAACTTGAAACCCCATAGAAATTACTTGTCATAATCATCTGCTCCTTTCATAAAACGCTCATGCAAGTAACATGTTGCCTTGCATATTTTGCATAGTACACTTTCATCAAGGATAAAATGATTCTCATAAATGCCAAATTTTTTCTGACACCTACATATATATAACAAGTTAAAAAGACTATCTGATATCAGATAGATAGAAAAAGCGTTTTCACTTCATCCTTGAAGTATTTGCGTTTCAAATCCTTTTGAAACGAATCATTCTTTAAATTAATATCGGCTTAACGTCTCATATAGTTTATAGCATTTCAAAATTTTCCCTATCTAGCTTGTCCATCCCTGTTTTATCAGGGTAGTTGTTTACCAGTATTGTTCTACTTTTGCTTTTGCTTCCGATTCATTAAAACCATATATTGCCATTACCTGTTCAACAGCATCAATCATGGCACCATGTCTTTCTTTCCAGTAAGCTGTTACTCCGGCAATTGCTTTTTCAATTTGAAATGTGGTAACGCTCTTGGTTACTTCTTTAGTTACTTCTTTGGTTACTTCTTTAGTTACTTCTTTGGTTACTTCTTTGGTTACTTCCTCTTTTACACGGTCGGCCACTTCTTTTCCGTATGCAATTTTTTCTTCATAAATAATACGTCCAACTTTTGTCATTTCCAGTCTCCTCCTTATCTCTTCGGCTACTTCTTCATCAATAATCTTATCCGTAAAACTCAAAACCCCTGCAAATAAAAATCGCTGTGTATTCTGCTCTTCAATGCTTTTAATCAACTCGACCATTTTCTTTACAGCCTCTTTCTGTCGTTCTTTTCCACGATATGCCAGGGGTAGAATAATCATTTTCATCTGGTCTTCTTCATCCAGCGGTTGTTTTTCTTCCACTTTTTTTAATATTCTCTGATACTCTGCATCTGCATCAATCTCAATCAGAAATGCTTCCTCTGTAATCAACTGCACCGCTCCTACCTGTAATGCCGGCTCCGTTGTCCCTCTCCGTACATCCGCAGTATAAATGATAATAATCCGGATTTTTACTTTCCGTAAATCAACTTTATCCTTTATAAGCCTGCGAAGTACACGTAATACATATCCAAGATATTTTACTTTATTAATATACCGATACCGGCTTTCATAATCAATGATTGCATAACTTCCGTCCTCCAAAAGGAAAATGTTATCAATCCGCAATTCGTTCAACTCAAGTGACGGTAAATTCGTCGGCATGACATCCAGTACCTTAGGAATATCCAACCCATAAACATGCAACGATTTTTCCTTCATGGCTTCTCCGAAGATTTTGGAAACGATATCCTTATTTTGATATGCAATAGCTGTTTTATCCACTTTGGGAACAGCACGTTTTTTATTCTGTTTGCCCCTTTTCTTTCTTCTGTTTTGTTCTTTTCCATCCATAAAATGTCCTCCTTAGCCTGCAGGAAGCAATCAATTTATAGATGAAACTTTCTCTCATTTCGAAACTTCCTGCCATATTCATAAAAATTGTGAATCTAAAGCACGAATTGTTTCGATGGGCATACGCCCGAGATATCAGAATGATATAGATATATCTGTAAAAGATACAGATAAAAAGAAACTTATGCTTTGTAATGAATAACATAGCACAAGTTTCTTCACAGTTCAACTATAATCGTTATTTCGTTTTTACTTTATAATTATCATTTTTACTTATATCGTTAATTCATTTTCTACTTCATTTCATTCATTCCAACGATAATCGTTCCGGGTAAGCTATCAGCAGAAATACTGCTATTCAGACTTTTATTTACCTGTTCCCACGTTATATCCGGATCATTTGTCAGAACAATATACTGAACCGGATATTTTGCTGATGGATTCTGCCCTACAAGAACCAGTTTATACCTAACTACCATATCACCCTCAACAATGTATTGACCGTTTTCTTCTACGTAATCAACGCCCATGTTTTCATCACCGGGGTTTGCAACCATAGTACTAATGGGAATGATCTGCTGCATTTCTTCTTCCGCAACCTTTTCCGATTTTGATATATCGATGTTTTCCACCGGCAAAAAATCATTTTCACTTTCTACATCTTTTGTCCATCCAAAAGGAATCCATATTCCGGCTTCTCCCCATGGCCGTATCATCTTGATTACTCGTATCTGATTGTCTTCCATAAAGGTGATATGAAGTATTTTTTCATTCTCATTTTCACCATCTAAAACTTCTATCGGAATTTTTCTATCGTTTGGAAGCAGATTTAACAACTCTCTTGCCGCGGTATCCGGTGCAAATAAGTCCTTATACAATGTACTGCTGCTTAGCATTGCATTTTTATTTAATGCTTCACCCACTCCATTTTTATTATAATCCATAAAGAACAAGCCGTCTCCATATGCCAAATCAAATTCGCTGCCAAGTACGATATTTTCATATTTATCCGTGCTTATCGTTTTCACTATATTTTCTGTTGTCTCGCTATTCTTTTCGAATGTTATATTCTGTCTCCAGACCGTAACATGGGGATCAGAAGTTAATGCATAATAATATATAGTTGCGGCACTGTCACTTATTTTCCCAATACGATACCATTCGTCATTCCAAGGCCAGGGAGATGAAGCTCCAAATACGTATGTTCCATTCACATCTTCTATTTCTAAGATACTTCTGACATGATCCGAACTGTAATTGTAGATCGTTTCACCGTCTTTGTCACAGAATGCCTTGGCCCACATTTCCACAAACAACTGGTTTTCATCAACATGATATTTGTGATCAATTGTTGCATAATTTTCATGATATTCCGGTTCTTCCTCGCCTGATGAAATTTCTTCAAAAAGCACTGTGTCTTCCAAATCCTTTCCGGTTGAATCAGTCATCTCATTACGATTCTTTTCTTCCAATTGGTCGTGTTGCTTCGGATTGGTCATAAAGCAGACTGCTACGATAACCGTTATGAAAATCGAAACAAGAATCATCCAAAACGCCGGCTTTTTATAATTTAGAACAGACTTAACTCTATCCTTTACACTCACTTCACCAAATGCCACGGGACAAGCAGATATCATCCTTCTTTGTGAACTGCAATCAAGCAACACCTGACAATAGTTTGCTTTCCATTCCTTATCTTTATCCTTCGTCACCTTTTCATCACAGGCATACTCGATATCTTTACATAGCATGATATAGGAAAGCCAGCAAAGCGGATGAAACCAGTATACGGAAAGAAGCAGAAATCCAAGTGGTTTCCAGATATGGTCTCCTCTTTTTATATGCGTTTTCTCATGCTCAATCACACAGGCATATGCTTCATCATCCATCCCATCCGGCACATAAATACAGAGCTTTATGATACCAAGAATAAACGGACTATCGATCGATTTGCATTTCATGATTCCTCGATCCAAGGGCTCTGAATTTCTCACTCTGTTTTTAAGCAGAAAAAAGCTTACCAGTGCATATATCATGAAGCCTACTACACCAATGATCCAAACATAGGAGGATAAGATAATAACTATCTGTATCGGATTTATACTTGCAATTTCTTTTACTGCAAAATTATCAGCAAGTACCGGATTGATTACTGTATTTATGGATTGTATTCCGGAATCAATCTGTGGAATTTGCGCATATTCAAAATCTGCCGGTATTGGCTTTGCACTTGGTATCAAACTAAAAATGCTCTCTATGCTAAAAGGAATGAAAAGTCTGATAGCAACCAATCCCCACAACATGCAATTCATCCATTTTGGTGCCTTCTTAAACAATAATCGAAAGGCAATGACAGCCAGAATCATCCAACCGGCAACAAGAGCATTATTTAAAATCAAAAGAAAAATTTTATCCATATTTACTCTCCCCTATGTCTACTCTCCCCGGAATTCATCAATCATTTTCTGAATTTCATCGACCTCTGATTTGGAAAGTTTCTTATTTGATGCAAATGCAGCAATAAAAGCCGGAAGTGATCCATGAAACGAATCATCAACAATTTTCCTGCTCTGCATAGCATAAAATTCCTGTTTGGATATCAGAGATGTAACCGTTCCCTTTTCATTTTGAAATAATCCCTTATCAATGAGTCTCCTTAAAACCGTATGCGTGGTTGTTCTTTTCCACTCAAACTCAACTGCCGCCATTTTCACAAGCTCAGATGATGATACCGGCTCATTCTTCCAAATCATTTCTGCAAATTTGGTTTCTATGTTTCCAAGTTGTATTTCTGCCATTTTGTTTCCTCCTTGCAGACTACATTTTGTAGTCTAATATAAGACTACTATTTGTAGTCTCATTTGTCAAGTGTTATTGCACTTTCTATTGCTAATCATTGTTTATCTTTTTTATTATATGCCCAATCAACTATCATTTCCGGCATTGGGACTACACCTGCTTGTAGTCGGTCATGCCAAATGGACTTTATTTCGCGACTTAAGACTACAAAAAGGTGAGTGGCACATCTGCCTCTCACCTTTTCTTTTATTTTTCCATATAAACAATATAGACCAAATCTATTACTAATTCATTCCCACTCAATCTCCATAATGTCTATTGTCATTATCGCAATCTTATTGTTTGCTTCTTTCTGATGCTAATTACGTCATTTTTTATCCAATGCTATCCACTCATCCAAAGTAAGCGGCTCATAATCAGAATACATGCAGAAGCAGTTAATCATATTACAGGGAATGCTCTGCTCCTCTCCCTTGGCATCGATTGTCTTGATATTCCGTGTTATCTCCTGAAACTGCTCTAACAACCTCTGATCCTGTGTGTCATGAACATGGCCATAAAGCATATAGGTCTTAGGATTACCTTCTTCATCCAAACGATACTGCCCATTATAACACATAATCGGATAATGACATAGAACAACCTTGCGCTTATTATCAGAAAGTTCCTCATAGGGCTTAATCCAGGTAAACCGGCTGGTCCGAAACTCCGGCTGACGCAAAAAACGGTCATTTAATCAGCAAAAAGCTTTCGTTTGCGCTCAATCATCTCATCTATTTTTTCAATGTAAAGCTTCACATCCTTTACATTATCGCACCGCTCGATTCTCCCATCCGGGAACACTCGCTTGGTAATCGAACCTGCTCCCAGAGCAATGATAGTCTGCACTTCCTCCATAATCAAAATATTATAAATTCCATATTTTCCCGGTTTTGCATAACCAACATTTTCAAAATTGCCGGACATATTTTTCTGGCGATACAGATAATAAGGATCCATTCCCATATCAGCTGCTCCTTTTGCAGCAACTTTCATCATATCATCCGTATTATTCAGGCAATCGATTCCGTTCTCTTCTACCCACTGTTTTAATTTTGAGGCACGCTTAATAGCAAGCGAATGGACCGTCAACGAATCCGGAGCAAGTTCTTTAATCTGGCGAATCGTCTCTGCTACATCCCCCTCATCTTCACCGGGAAGACCTAAAATCATATCCATGTTGATGTTGTCAAAACCAATCTCTTTTGCAAGCCGGTAAGCATCTTTTACCTGAGAAACCGTATGCTGTCTTCCGATGATTTTTAAGGTTTCTTCTTTCATGGTCTGCGGATTTACCGAAATTCTGCCAACTTTATGGTCATGAAGCACCTGCAATTTTTCTTTAGTAATACTGTCTGCCCTGCCGGCCTCAACCGTAAACTCCAAAAGATGGGACAAATCAAAATATTTCTCCAACAAAGAAAGCAGACGATCTAACTGCTCTGCGCTCAAAGTAGTCGGTGTACCTCCACCTACATAGACACTATCTAAAATACGTTCTGAAAAAGCCTCAGAAACATAAACCATCTCTTTTTCCAGACAATCAATATAATTATCCACTTCTTTTTCAAAAGCACAAATCGGATTGGATGTAAAAGAACAGTACAAACATCTAGTAGGACAGAACGGAATACCGATGTATAAACTATATCCCTGCTCTACATGAAGCTTACTTAATAAATCATGCTCTCTATGAGCAATGTCCGTTGCCAATTTTATTTTTTCATCACTCACAAAATGATTCTGTTTCATAAAATCGGCAATCTGAGCATCATCCTTTCCGTCTTCTATCATTGTCATAGCAATCTTAGTAGGACGAATACCGGTCAGATTACCCCATGGCAGACTTTTTTGATGAATATCACACAAACTCAGATATAAAAACTGCTTAAATATGTTTTTATCCTCTTTCCGAAGTAAGCCATTGCTAACTTTAAAGTCATACGGCGCAGTTGCCGTATAGCAATGCGTCAGTCCGTTTTCTTCATCGCTATAAACAATCTGAGGTGGATTTGACAAAAGAGAAATATAAAACGTGGTGGGTTGTGCATTCAAAATACAATCTATCAATCCACCTTCTGCATTTTCTTTATCCGGCGTAAGCACCTTCACCGTTTCTTCCGGATAAAAAGCCTTCACCAGCGAATGAATGTCATATTCCAAATTTGCCACATCTACTTTTACAATCAACATGATAATACACTCCGTTTTTATTTTGGGTTGTGGTCTGCAAGGAATATATTATCTTTCTTGTGCAAGACTAACGTTGATAAGTCTATCTAAGTATTCCGAATATCATTTCCTAATATTCTGACGCACACGGCGCATAATGGACATCCTGTCCAAATGCGCCTTTCGCGACGTCCTGTCGCGAAGTGCTGATATCTTATCGGAATACTAAGATAAACTAATCAACAACGTCAAAATGCACGAGAAAAATAATATATTCCTTGCTCAACATAAAAATCAAACTATTCTCATCTAAGTATTTTCATAGATAGTTGGGTGGAAATATTTCTCATGCGAGTTAATTGCAAAGATGCTGCCTTTTGACTTAGTATTTTGGTCTTATTTCAGCAATTCGCAGCACGGATGCTGCGAAAGGTGCACGTCGGACATGGATGTCCGGGTGCACCGATGCGTCCGAAGTCAATTCACTTTCCCAAAATACTTAGTCAAAATCAGCATCGAAGCCTTAACTCGCATGAGATATATTTCCACCCAACGTTCCCCCGAAAAATACCCCTACGCATCAGACGCAGGGATTATATTCTTTTTCATGTCCGATGGTAGTCGCTTCGCCGTGTCCGGGATATACCTTGGTATCGTCCGGAAGTAAAAAGAGTTTTTCCCGGATACTGTGGATGAGTTCAGATGCAGATCCACCCGGAAAATCAATTCTACCAACGGATTCCTCAAACAGGGTATCTCCGGCAATCAAGATGTCATCTTCTTCAAAATAGTAGCAGCATCCGCCTTTGGTATGTCCGGGTGTTGCGATGACTTTAAATGTCATTCCGGCTTCGGTACAGATATCACCGTCTTTTACAAAACCATCTGCCACAACCGTATAGGCACTTCCAAAAGCTCCGGATAAATTGATCGCAGGATCTTCCAAAAGCTCTTTTTCCACATCTAAAGCATAGACTTTGGCACCGGTCAGATTTCTTAACTCATTGCAACCTTCTATATGGTCAAAATGACCGTGTGTCAAGTAAATGGCTGCAATATGAAAACCTGCTTCTGTAATTTTCTCATAAATATATTCGCCACGATCACCCGGATCAAAAAATATAACGTCCTTTTTTCCTTCTTCATAAACAAAATAACAATTAGTCGCACATGAACTTAATATAAATTTCCCAATCTTCAACATCTTTTTTCCCTCAAATCATTTTATTATAGTCTATAGCATTAGCTATTTGGGCTTTTTTCATCATACCATATTACACTAAAAAATTATATAATTTCATAAACTTTATTTTTCTCATCATTCTTCACGATTACAGATTACATTTCCAATTCCCCATCAATTTTTTCCCAATTACAAATCGGATTTTCTAAAATATAAAAAATGTCGACAAGTAGTATTTATACACAAATGTGCAAAACGCTACCTGCCGACACCTAAAATATCAAAATTATAACGATAAAATTATGACCTTTTACCCCAACATCATAATGATTTAAGCACCTATTGATTGTTTATGTTCTTTACAAATCTGCAAAAAATATTCATGGACTTTTGTAAAATCCGTAACCGGCAATGTTCCAAAATAAACGTTGTTATCATTGGATAACTTTTCTGCTAACAAGATTAATCCTGCACAGGTACCAAGCACCGGAAGTCCCTCTTGTATTTTGGAAAGAATCGGATCAAACATTTGAAATCTTCACTAACGGAATTTTATGCAAATGGGCAATTTCCGTTTTTTCTCAATATCCATCACAATGTGCTTATTCTTATTCACACATTCGACACATGGTGTCGCTCACTCTTTTACACATACAAATATTATAGGTCACTGTCCTGTCTTCAATTTTTACGATTCGCACGATACCACGTCCTTTCTGTTTTGTTTTTATTGTAATCAACTCATATCTGATTGCAAAATTATAATAGCATGGCATTTCGACTTTGTATAATATACAAATCTATTGCCCGGTCATAGATATACGCTATATCAAAACGAATACTCATATTCGAAGGAAGCATAATTCGTTTCATTGCTTAGCAGGCAGATACAACCGACTTTTGTCAATAATCCTCTTCAGGTGCTTCTTCTTTCTCTCCGATATCGTTTACCGGCTTTTCCAGCCCTTCAATGGTAATGCCATGTTTTTCGGCATAATCCCATAAAGCTGCATGAATTGCCTCCTCTGCCAACAAAGAACAATGCACTTTAATGGGCGGCAGACCATCTAATGCCTCCATAACGGCTTTGTTGGTCACCTTTAATGCCTCTTCCACGGTTTTTCCTTTGACTAACTCCGTTGCCATACTGCTGGTAGCGACTGCCGCACCACAGCCAAAGGTCTTAAATTTTGCTTCTTTTATGATACCGTTATCATCAATATCCAGATACATCCGCATGATGTCTCCGCACTTTGCATTTCCTACCGTGCCCACACCACTTGGATTCTCGATTTCTCCCACATTTCTGGGATTATTGAAATGATCCATTACTTTTTCACTATACATAAACTGTGATCCTCGTTCTTTCTGTTAATCGCTTTTTTCTAATTCTGGTGTTTTACAAAATCCTCATATAAGGGTGACATTCCCCGCAATCTTTCAATGATTTCTTTTAGCCGGTCTACGGTAAAATCAATTTCTTCTTTTGTTGTTTTCTCGGATAACGTAATTCGCAATGACCCATGAGCAATTTCATGAGGCAGTCCGATAGCCAATAATACATGTGACGGGTCTAACGAGCCGGATGTGCAGGCAGAGCCACTGGATGCACATATTTTCTGCTGATCCAGTAATATCAACATCGATTCTCCTTCAATAAAACGGAAGCAGAAATTTGCGTTATTTGGAAGACGCTTCTCTCTTTCCCCATTCAGTCTGGCATAAGGGATTTCATTTAAAACACGCTCTATGAGATGATCCCGAAGTTTTGTTTCATAAGCAATACGCTTGTCCATATCAGCAAAAGCTAACTCTGCAGCTTTGCCAAAGCCAACGATTCCCGGAACATTATGTGTTCCCGCTCTTCTTTGTCTCTCCTGGGCGCCCCCATGGATAAAAGAACGGATTTTTACGCCCTTTCGGATATACATAAGACCAACGCCCTTCGGTCCGTTCAGTTTATGTCCGCTGGCACTCAACATATCAATATGCATTGCCTCCACATCAATCGGAATATGTCCGAATGCCTGTACCGCATCTGTATGGAACAGAATGCCATGTTCTTTGGCAATGGCGCCAATTTCTGCGATGGGCTGGATCGTTCCGATTTCATTATTGGCCGTCATGACGGAAATCAGGATGGTATCCGGTCTGATGGCTTTTTTCAATTCATCCGGTTTTACCGTTCCATATTCATCCACATCCAGATAAGTCACTTCAAAACCTTTTTTCTCTAAATACTCGCAGGTATGGAGGATTGCATGATGTTCAATCTTTGTGGTGATGATGTGTTTTCCCTTATCCTGATAAGCCTCGGCTGTTGCCTTTAATGCCCAGTTATCCGATTCACTTCCGCCACCGGTAAAATATATTTCATCCGCCCGTGCATTGATGCCCTGCGCCAAAATGCCTCTGGCTTTGTTCACAGCCTCACTTGCTTTTCCTGCAAATGTATAAATGGA
Source organism: Lachnospiraceae bacterium (assembly GCA_017626095.1). GTDB lineage: Bacteria > Bacillota > Clostridia > Lachnospirales > Lachnospiraceae > UBA2882. The sequence goes on along the minus strand of JAGAJL010000020.1, from coordinate 83,781 downwards.
TGACGGATTCCCATAATATTCCGTAAAAAATGGTGTCATAGCTTCCAAAACCTCCGGATAAACCTGAGTGGTTGCCGCATTATCTAAATAAATGATTTTGTCTGTATCTGACATTTCAAAACCTTCTTTCTATTTCCTAGTAGTTTGCTCAGATATTATTATACTATACCTAATCCTATTGTCAAGCTAGGAATTAAACGAATTAAACAAATTTATATCGTATATTGATCTACCTTTTCTGCCTGCCACTCCAAAAGATCAGCCAATGTAATACTGTCCACGACTCCGTTGATGGCATCATTGATCTTTTCATAAATTCGGACCGTAACACATTCTGCTCTTCTGTCGCACTCCATTCCTTCATCACCGACACAGCTTACCGGTGCAAGGTCTCCTTCTGTCTGACGCAAAATCATGCCAACCGTATAATCCTTGGGCTCTTTTTTTAACATATAACCGCCCTGTGCGCCTCGAATGCTACGTACAAATCCTGCCTTATTTAAAAGTGCGATAATTTGTTCCAAATATTTTTCCGATATCTGCTGCCTCTTGGCAATATCCTTGATGCTGACAGGTTCTCCTGTGTTGTAAGTTGCCAAATCCAGCATTAATCTCAATGCATATCTTCCCTTTGTTGAAATCTTCATTCCTTTTCTCTCCCCAAATTCTCTTATTTATCTTTTCTTCTATTCATGCATAATCATTCTACATTCAGTCCTGCATTTTCCCTTGCACGCTGCATGGCCTCTGCTGTCAGGTCTTTAATCACCTCTCCGGCTATAATCAGTCCTACTACCGAAGGTACAAATGCTGTGGAACCGGGAATGTCTCTCCGCTCCGTACACTTACGCTCCGCACCGGGCGGACAGATGCAGTTTGTTCTGCAGCTAATTGCCATGTCCTCAATCGGTCGAAGAGGTTTTTCCTTGGAATAAACCACCTTCAGATGCTTCACCTTTCTTTTTTTCAATTCCCGCCGCATAACCTTAGCAAGCGGACAGACAGAGGTTTCGTAAATATCTGCCACCTCAAATCCCGCCGGATTCAATTTATTTCCGGCTCCCATACTGCTGATAATCGGAACACCCGCACTCTGTGCTTCTAAAACCAGTGCAATTTTTGCCGTTACCGTATCTACTGCATCTACCACATAAGAATACTTGGTAAAATCGAACGAATCCTTATTATCCGGCAGAAAAAAACATCTGTGCTCATAGACTTTTGCATCCGGATTAATATCCAATATTCGTTCCTTCATCACTTCGGTTTTATATCTGCCAACCGTTTTTCTGGTCGCAATCAGCTGTCTGTTGAGATTGGTCAGACAAACCTTGTCATCATCGATGACATCAATCGCTCCAACACCGCTTCGGACCAGTGCTTCCACAACATGACCGCCTACACCGCCGATTCCAAAAACCGCAACTCTGGAAGAAGCAAGAATATCCATTGCCTCTTTTCCAAGCAAAATTTCCGTTCGCGAAAACTGATTTAACATGTATTCATCCTGCCTATTCATAAAATCTATATCTGCATTTTCTTCTTCATATCCGCTAATCTGTCAAGAGCTTTATTCAGTGTCTCATCCTGCTTTGCAAAATGAAAACGGATATAACGGTTTTCGGGCTCTTTAAAGAAACTGGATCCGGGTACCGCGCCCACACCAACTTTTCTCGCTAAGTCTTCGCAGAAATCCAGATCGCTTTCATATCCAAACTCACTGATATCAACCAGGACATAATAAGCACCCTGGGGATTGGTAAATTTCAACCCGATATTCTGCAATCCACCGGTAAACAATTCTTTCATATGAGTATAATGTGCCTGCAGCCCTTGATAATAGTCGTCACCGAATTGCAAGCCTACAACCGCAGCTTCCATCAATGGTGCCGCAGCTCCCACCGTCAGAAAGTCATGGACTTTTTTCACCCTGTCAACGATTTCGGGAGATGCCATGACATAGCCCAGTCTCCATCCTGTAATTGAATACGTCTTGGACAGAGAATTGCAGATGATTGTCCGCTCTCTCATACCCGGCAATGTCGCAATGCAGGTATGTACATGCGGTGCATAGACAATGTGCTCATACACCTCATCCGTAATGACATAAATATCATATTTGATTGCAAGCTCTGCAATGATCTTTAATTCCTCATAAGTAAATACTTTTCCACACGGATTGGAGGGATTGCACAAAATCAAAGCCTTGACTCCCGGCTGTTTAACCGCAGCCTCCAAAACATCTGCATCAAATTCAAATGTCGGTGGTTTTAACGGCACATAAATCGGCTCGGCACCGGAAAGAATGGTATCCGCTCCGTAATTTTCATAAAACGGCGAAAAAATGACAACTTTATCACCCGGGTTGCACACCGACATCATCGCTGCCATCATAGCCTCGGTACTACCGCAGGTAACAACAATTTCTTCATCGGGATTTACCTTCATCCCATAGAAATGCTCCTGTTTTTTCGCCAATGCCTCCCTGAAATTCTGCGCTCCCCAAGTCAGCGCATACTGGTGTGGTCCAATACCTGCCACCTCAGAAAGTCTGTCTGTAATCTCTTTGGGCGGATCAAAATCCGGAAATCCCTGAGATAAGTTAATTGCTCCGTATTGTAAAGAAACTCTTGTCATTCTGCGGATTACCGAATCGGTAAATCCGGCGGTTCTTTCGCTTAAATTTTTCATAAAGCTACTCCTTTGCTATATGTAATATTCAATCGTCTTATCCGCAGTCAGTCTGGTTTGTTCGTTGAATAACAAAACCGCCTCTCTGTTTTCCATGGGTCCTAATGCATAAATCTCGAGAGCCTCTTTATTAAAATAGGCTTCCGGCACAATTCGGTTATATGCAAAAGGATGCTCTTTATCCAAAAGGATATCTTCCTGTGGAAACGGCTCATCCCGGTAATAAGGATCAAACATATAAACTAAGCCGTCCTTTTCTCCGGTAAGCAAGACATAATGAGCTTCATCATAAAACAACCGCACTACTACAGCTCCATGATGATGAAGGGCATCATTGATTTCGCTGCCTTTGCCCAGATATACATTTCTTCCGGACAAATACCGGCTTGTTACCGAAAGCTGACCAATCCTACCAAAGCCATTGAGCCAGTTACTCAAAAACATCATGGCAGCCATGGATGTTCCACTCTTTCCGGGAACACCCTCGACGCTGTAGCAGTCCAGACAATATAACATAATGTTGCGGATAACCTCCGGCGGTATATCTTCCCTCGGAAACAAAAAGCTGATTGCGTCAAGCATTGCGGTAGGTCCGCAGTCATATTCCGATAATTGATAGTGCAATGGATTTTTCATAAATAATCCTTTCTATATTTCCTATCATTTTGGTATGATATATATTTAAAAATACTACCACCAGACTCAGCTGTCAACCAAAAAACGGTCAAAAAATTGCCCTTATCACCAGGCCGGTCACAATTACTGCTGTAGTTATGATTGCAAGAACAAACAGAATAAGCAATGCAATGGTCATCTTCACACATTTTTTCTCTTTTAAAGCAAGAACCATAATAGAAATCACATCCGCCGTGAATAAAAACTGGCAAATACCGGCTATTACAGATAAGACTTTTCCATGAACACCCTGCTTACAGGATTTTACGATATATCCTATTGAATAAGGTGCTGCACCCACCATAGCAATCCATCCCAATGTCGAAAGCATTGCCGCCATTACAGGCCCCACAAATACCATAATAACAACCGGAGTAAACATGAGTAATATCATAACTGCAATACACAAACCTCCAATGATATAAAACGGTATTAGAGCATATTTAATAAAAACAGCACAGTTTAACAACTGTACCCGCTCTATTCTATTTCTGCCCCCAATCACGACAAAGAGATTAATCAGTCCAAAAGCAAACGGTATCAAAAGCGGCCATATGCTAATATCCTGTTCGCCAGTTGTATTTTGGCTCATTCCCCCAAATATTACCGGAAATAGATATACTGCTGCCACATACAAGACAGCCAATATGTATATTGGATGAAATCCTCTTTTTGCTTTGTTTTCCATATTTTGTTTTCCTCCTCATGGTAACCTTTATTCAAATTTTCTATCCTCTCTATATATTTCGCCAATATGTCAATTTTTCCCATAAAGACCGAAATTAAGGTCAAAAGGCATTTTGCCCATGATACCCGCACATTGCTTCGCACTTTGTGCTTTCACAATCCTATAAGAAGAGTTGCTGCCATAGCTTTATGATGGCCATCTATTAGTGCAGTCATATAGCCGTCCATATAATAAGCTAAAGCTCTGCAACCTATATGTTCCCTATAATAATCCACCCGGCTTTTATTCAGATTTTTGATGGACTGTGTTGCAATAGTAAAATACGGCCGCAATAAGCCCCATTCACCATCTCCCCTGTAATATAGACACGAACCGGGCATGGGCTGATTGCTGTCAGGCACATTCCAAAATAAGTGACCATTCCCGTCCGTCGGATACAATTCCGTATCCAACATTACATAATAGTTGTCTCTAAGCAACCCTAAAATCGGAACTATTTCATTGAAAGCATCCGCAAAAGATACTTCTCCTTCATTCAGCTTCTCAATATGAAATTCACCCTTTCCCAGCTGATAACCACTTCGCACTATCTTTTCACAGGTCGGGCAAAAATCCTCATCCCTTTTATCCCATTTTGTAATAATATCAATCTGCGGCAAGGGTTCTTTTTTTCTTTTCCATTTTTCAAACATATCACGACTCCCAAATACTGCCTTCAACTGACCAGTCTTATTCATTTCTCCGGTAACCACATAAAAGTAGATGTTCCAAAGTTTACGAGCTACAATAGACGCTTAGGCACAAATTCCAATTTGACTACCATACCCATTCCTTCCGCTAATCTTTGTAGTGTTGATAACGCTGGATTCGCATTACCTGTCTCTATTTTGCTAATATCTGCCTGGTTGATTCCGGTTTTTTCAGCAAGTTCTTTTTGTGTCATATGGCTTTCTTTTCTTGCTTTTACTAAACTATTTGCCAGACTATATTCACATTCAGAAGCATCCCATTCTTTTCTGAATTCTTCATCATTAAGTTGTTCATCCAGATACTTTCTAAAGTCGCTCATAAAAATCATTCCTCTCCATTTTCTTTCAGATAATAATCTGCTCTATAAGCCTTTGCTTTTTCTATTTCTCTTACGGGTGTTTTCTGCGTCTTTTTTGTAAAACCATGAGTCAGAATAGCTGTATTTCCTTTAATAAAAAAGTAAAGAACTCGTGTAATATCGGATCCTGAAATGGAACGCAATTCAAATATTCCTTCTCCAAGAGGGCTGGAATATGGCAATCTAAGCTCATTTCCAAATTCTTCTAATAGCATAATTGACCGTAAGGTCTTTGCCCTCAGCTTCGGTGACAACGAATCTAAATATTCCCTGACTGGACATTTTCCATCACTTTTATAATAAAAATCTGCATTTATCATATGCAAATTCCTTTCTTATAATATATGGGACATATCCCATATGTGTCAAGTAAAAAACTATCATTGTCGAACAAAATTCGACTAGAAGTGCTAACTATTTTTAATTTTATAAAATGGAATTCTTCGACCGAATGGTCTGAAATTTAGAATTTCAAGATAAGTAGAGTATACATGAGAGAAACTCAATTGGCAATACGCAAAAGAGAATGATTCACTTTTGCGTTGCCATTAATTTAACTTACACAGTATTAAGGTCTAAATGTCCGTAAAGCCCCGATCGTCTGTTCAATCAGTTCATCCAAAGACCATCCTAACATATCGGCGCCTCTTTGAATGACCTCTCTGGAGCAGCCTGCTGCAATAATAAACGGGGTGATAATCACCCCGTCGTTCTTTCAATATCTATCACACTGTCAATGTTTCTCAGTTTATCAATGGTATGATTTAATTCTTCTCTGCTTCCGATATAGAAGGAAGCGGCCATGGTTGCAATTCCCTGCTTGCTTGTCTTGGTATTCATACTCATGATATCAATATTCTTCTCAGTCAGGGCTCTGGAAACATCGGCTAACAGACCGTTTCGATTATGTGCATAAATCACAATCTCGGCAAGGTACTTACCACGGGTTTCCTCGCTTCCTTCCTGCCAGTCTGCATCAATCAGTCTGGCACGGTCTATCTCAGGCAGATTAATCACATTCACACAGTCCGTACGGTGAATGGAAACGCCACGTCCTCTCGTCACAAAACCGATAATTTCATCACCCGGAACCGGCGAGCAGCACTTGGAAAAACGAACCGCAACATCGTCCACACCTTTTACCACGATACCGCTCTGCGTCTTTCCTTTGGGGAGCATCATCTGATAAGCATCCCGTTTACTCTCAATATCCTTAAGAACATCTGCATCCGATACCTCTACCGGATGATCCTTATCATAGAGTTCTTTCATCTTGTTGGCAATCTGTCCTTCTTTGAGCGCCCCATGTCCAATGGCAGCCAGAACGGATTCCCAGTCTTTAAAGCCGTATTTTCGCATAACGGCTTCCATATAATCAGGACGAAGAATATTGACCGGATCCAAACTTTTTGCCTTGCAATATCCCATCAAAAGTTCTTTTCCTTTTACAATATTCTCATCCTTAAACTCATTTTTAAACCACTGATTGATCTTATTTTTTGCCTGTGTAGACTTCACAAGAGATAACCAGTCACGGCTTGGTCCCGGCGAATTGTTACTTGTAATGATTTCAACCTTGTCACCGTTTTGTAACTCATAATCGAAATTTACAATGTTACCGTTTACTCTGGCACCAACCATCTTATTTCCGACAGCTGAGTGAATACAATAGGCAAAATCAATTGGTGTAGAACCGGCCGGCAGGTTTTTGACATCTCCGTTTGGTGTAAAGCAGTATACATTATCGGCAAACAAGTCCAAATCACTCTTTAACAAGGTCATAAATTCCTTGTTATCATCCGTATCCCTCTGCCACTCCAAAATCTGTCTTAACCAGGCAAGCTTTTCCTCTTCACCGGTCGATATCTTTTTACCATCCGATGCTTCTTTGTATTTCCAATGCGCAGCGATACCGTATTCTGCGGTACGGTGCATGTCGTAGGTTCTGATCTGAATCTCAAATGGTTGTCCGGTAGAACCAATTAAAGTCGTATGCAAAGACTGATACATATTGGCCTTTGGCATTGCAATATAATCTTTAAAACGACCCGGAATCGGTTTATAAATCTCATGAATTACACCCAGAGCCGCATAACAGTCTTTGACCGAATCCACAATAATACGGACTGCAAATAAATCATAAATCTGTTCCAGCGACTTATGCTGGTTTTTCATTTTTTTATAAATACTGAAAAAGTGTTTCACACGGCCGTCAATTTTGGCCTCAATTCCGGCATTTGAAATATGTTCACTGACTTCATCCACAATGCTCTGAACATATTTTTCACGTTCACTTCTGCGAATCGCAATCTTATCAACCAGATCATAATAGACATCCGGCTGCAAATATTTTAAAGAAAGGTCATCTAACTCTACCTTGACCTTGGAAATACCCAGACGCTGTGCAATGGGGGAATAAATATCCAAAGTTTCTCTGGCTTTTTCCTGCTGCTTTTCCGGAATCATATGATCCAGAGTACGCATATTATGCAGCCTGTCGGCAAGTTTAATCAGAATAACACGGATATCCTTAGCCATTGCTAAAAACATCTTGCGCAGATTTTCCGCCTGCAGCTCCAGTTTATCTCCGTCATATTGCAAACGACTCAGCTTCGTAACTCCGTCCACTAACAGCGCAACATCACTGCCAAATTGTTCTTTGATTTCCTCTGTTGTAAAAATTGTATCCTCGACAACATCATGCAAAAGACCTGCTGCAATTGTTTCCTTGTCCATTTCCAGATCTGCAAGAATAATTGCCACACACAACGGATGAATAATATAAGGCTCTCCTGACTTGCGCACCTGATCGCGATGTGCATCATCCGCAAGGCGATAAGCCTTTTCAATCAGACTGATATCATCACTTGGATGATATTTGCGCACACGAACAATCAGATCCTTGTAAAGCTCCTCCGGACTGGTATATTCTTCAATCGATTCAATACGTCCGTCGTCAATGACAAGCTCTGTTTTTTTTGCTTTTCCTTCTGTTTTCAAAATATGATCCTGCAGAATACTGTCAGCCATACTTTTCACTTCCTCGGTCTTCATTCTTTTGCAAAAATGTGATGATACCAGGGCAATTGGTCTTGCATTTGTCTTTTACCCCAACACAAAAAACATTATAGTATCATTTCATACATTCGTCAATTTACGATCATTTTGTAAAAATTAATACACGATCCTTTTGTGAAAATTAATCACAATCGGTTCGTACAAATTATTCACAATCGTTTCGTGCGAATAATTCATGCGAACTTCACATTTAATAAGATGATTACTGCGGCTTATATCCTTCATTTTCAAACTCGTCTTTTACATGAAAGGCAATTCCCACAGTTCTTGGTCCTGCATTTGCGGCAACGGCAGCACCAATCGGATAATATCCTTCCGGTCCGTAACCTGTAATATCACGCATCAGTTCCTCGGCAGCCTTTGCTGCAGAAGGTTCATTGCCATAGATGATACTATAAGGTGTTCCCGGCTCCATATCGGCAATGGTCAGTTCTACCATACGCGGAATAATTTTAACCTCTCCACGCACCTTTGCTCCGGTCACCAGCTGATTGTGATATATTTTCATAATCGGCTTCAAATTCAGACGGTCGCCGACAAAGGCTGCTGCAGAAGGAATACGTCCGCTTTTTCCGGCATATTTTAAAGTATACATACCAAAATACACTTTTCTGCGGGGTAATTCATAGGTTAAATACTCCAGTATTTCCTTTAATGCTTTTCCTTCTTTCACCATTTTTGCCGCTTCAATAACCGGTTGTCCGTACTGTGCGGAATATCCCATACCATCATAATTATAAAAATGAATCTTGCCTTCATATTCCGGATATTCTTCAAAAAACAAATCCTTTGCCATTAATGAATTTGCAAAAGTAGAACTTCCCTGGGAATTGATTAAAACCAAAACCACATCCGTATATCCGGCCTTTGCTGCTTCTAAATAAAATTCCTGAAATTCAAACGGAGTAATCTGTGACGTTTTCGGAATTTCATCATGTTCTGCCATCAAATCATAAAATCCTTCGGGGGTAAAATCCTTCCGGCTGATATAAGACTGCTCGCCAATCATAATGGTAAAAGGCAGAATCTTAATCCCAAGCTCCTTTTCTATTTCTTCCGAAATATCACTTGCCGAATCGGTCGCAATTAAAGTTTTTTCCATAAAAGATACCTCTTTTTTATTTTTGTCAGATGACGATACAAAATGCTGTCACCACTCAACCAGCACCATCAAAAGACAGTTCTATTTTAACATTATACAGTATTTTCGCAACTGTTTATTCGAATCTGACTATTTCTTCATTGCAAACAATAGCCGCGTCCGTATCATACTGCTGTTCCTTTTCATAAGGCTGATGGATTTTTCATCATTTATCATACAGTCAAAAAAATGCCGTAAGCAATAGCTTACGGCATTTCATGATTATAACAAGTTTTCTTATTCTATTTCAAATATCTGTTTTGAAATTTCGGATGATTTTACATCATTCCGTCCATTCCGCCTGCAGGCATCGCAGGTGTAGGCTCTTTGATGGTTGCAACAACCGATTCGGTTGTGAGTAAGGTAGATGCAACACTGGTTGCATTCTGCAATGCACTTCTTGTAACCTTTGCAGGATCCAGAATACCTGCTGCAACCATATCGGTATATTCTTCTTTTAATGCATCAAAACCGATACCAACTTCGGATTCACGAACTTTATTGATGATAACACTGCCTTCCAATCCTGCATTGGATGCAATATGGAATAACGGAGCTTCCAATGCTTTTAAGATAATCTGGGCACCTGTCTTTTCATCACCTTCCAGAGTATCTGCCAGTTTGGCAACCTCTTTGGATGCATGAATATAAGCAGATCCGCCACCTGCAATGATACCTTCTTCAACAGCTGCTCTTGTAGCTGCCAAAGCATCTTCCATACGCAGTTTTGCTTCTTTCATTTCGGTCTCAGTAGCTGCACCTACACGGATAACGGCAACACCGCCTGCCAGCTTGGCAAGTCTTTCCTGTAATTTTTCTCTGTCGAAATCAGAAGTTGTTTCATCAATCTGCTGTTTGATGTTTGCAATTCTTGCCTGAATATCAGCGCTTTCACCTTCACCATCAACAATGACTGTGTTTTCTTTCTGAACTTTAACGGATTTTGCACGGCCGAGCATATCCATGGTTGCTTCTTTTAAGTCCATGCCAAGCTCAGAGGAAATAACCTGACCACCTGTTAAAATAGCGATATCCTCAAGCATTGCTTTTCTGCGGTCACCATATCCGGGGGCTTTTACTGCAACAACATTGAAGGTTCCACGCAATTTATTTACGATTAAGGTTGTTAAAGCTTCTCCTTCCACATCTTCAGCGATGATTAAAAGCTTTGCACCACTCTGAACGATCTGTTCCAGAATAGGAAGAATTTCCTGAATATTGCTGATTTTCTTATCTGTAATCAGGATATAAGGATTATCTAATACAGCTTCCATTTTTTCCATATCGGATGCCATATATGCAGAAATATATCCACGATCAAACTGCATACCTTCTACTAAATCAAGCTCTGTCTGCATGGTCTTTGATTCTTCGATAGTAATAACACCGTCTCCGGATACTTTTTCCATTGCATCTGCAACCAGATTACCAACTTCTTCATCAGCAGCGGAAATTGCTGCAACCTTAGCGATATGTTCTTTTCCGTTAACCGGCTGGCTCATGCCTGCGATAGCTTCCACAGCTTTAGCAGTTGCTTTTTTCATACCCTTTCTTAAGATAATCGGGTTAGCTCCCGCTGCCAAGTTCTTCATTCCGGCATTGATCATAGCCTGTGCCAAAACCGTTGCTGTTGTTGTACCGTCACCTGCTACATCATTGGTCTTGGTAGCAACTTCTTTTACAAGCTGAGCACCCATGTTTTCAAAAGAATCTTCCAATTCAATTTCTTTTGCGATGGTCACACCGTCATTGGTAATAAGCGGAGCACCAAAAGATTTGTCCAAAACAACATTTCTGCCTTTGGGTCCCAATGTTACTCTTACTGTATCTGCCAACTGATTAACGCCGGCTTCTAATGCTGCACGTGCTTCTGCACCGTATTTGATTTCTTTTGCCATTCTAAAACAGCCTCCCTAATTTTATTCTTTTTAAACATTTTCTTGCAAAATATTTTCTTTCAATTTCAAAATAATATCTTTTCGTTTCAAAATATTATCTCGCAATTCTAAAAGTATTATCTTTTAAAACTACTGTTCTATTATGCTTGCCCTAAACTATGCTTCAATAATGGCTAAAACATCTTTCTGAGAACAGATAATCACAGTCTCGTCACCGTCTTTGATTTCGGTACCTGCATATTTTGAATAAATTACCTTGTCTCCAACCTTGACTTCCATTTTTACGTCCTCGGTTCCGGGACCAACTGCAACAACTTCTGCCTGCTGCGGTTTCTCTTTGTCGGCACCGGGTAAAACGATACCGGATTTGGTTGTTTCTTCTGCTGCGAGAGGTTTTAATACAACTCTTTCGCCAAGTGGTAATAATTTCATGATAAAAGCCTCCTTAAAATATGTATTGATTATAATAATCTTTGGTTTGCTTTTGATACGCCGACATCTGTTTCCTGCCGGCTTTTCTTTTGTGCGGATCCGTTTTTTCTTTCAAATCTATTTATATACTTCACAGCGTATTTTTTCAACTGATTTTTTATAACTTTATCATAAAAAAATTATAAACAAGTATAAACAAAACTTAAAATATAGAAATATATGGGGTTTCCTACACGACATATACGGATTACTAATTATTATAAATTAAAAATACGGATTAAATTTGTTGATTATTTAATTTCCGGATTAAAATAAACCAAAATGTCTTAATGCGTGATAAATTCCGTCATCATAGAGATCTTTTGTAATATAATCTGCATTCTTTTTGGCAATCTCAGTTCCGTTCCCCATACAAATTCCTATCCCGGCAGCCCTCAACATATCCACATCATTGATACTGTCTCCGACTGCAATGGAATCGCAAATGCCAACACCAATCTGATTACACATCCGTTCCATTCCTTTGGCTTTATGACAGCCTTTTGGCACAATTTCCGCAACCTTAAAATCGTGAACCAGCACCTCATAATCGGTGCGAAACAAATCATACAACGGCTCGTTACTGATCCCATTTTTTTCTGCCAAGCTTACCTTGTTGGCTTCCACTTTCCCAAAATGCTTCATGGCATACTGCACCGAGATAAAACGCTCTTTTAACATACTTTTTACCAACTGTACATACCAGTCATCGGGATTATCCTCAAATGTCACTTCATCATAATAGATATATTCGGTGCCTTCCAAAATATACATGGTATCGTATCTTCGAAATATTTCATACATCTTTTGCAGCTGTATATCCGAAAGGTGGTTATCAAAAACCACTTGATTGTCCAATTCGCCATATGCACCACAAGCCCCGACAACTCCGTCAAATCCAATGTCTAAAATTGGATTTTGCGGGATCATGGCACGGCTCCTGCCGGTACAGATAAATGCCTTATGCCCGTTCTTCTGTATTTTTTTGATTGCTTCTATCGTTGATTTTGGAACACCTTTATTCTGAATAAATAAGGTACCGTCAATATCAAAAAATACGGCTTTCATCTTTTTCTCTCCGTTTATTATTTCCGTTGCACTTCCACGAAGTTTGCATATTCTATCATAGACACATTTTCACCTGGATGAAAACGTAACAGTACTAAAATTCGTAGCAACAGAAAGAGACCGGCTAAGCGGTCTCTTTACAAAGTCCTTTTATCCGAAATTTTATGCTTTTTCCAATCGCTCACGATATCCGGGAGCATTCTTTATTTCAAATTTGTTATTGAACATTTCATATTCCGCATCGGAAAGTAAATCCTGTAATTTTTGTTCTACATTATATTTTAGAACAAAACCGCATGCCACGCTTGGTGCCAAATGCGCATCTTCAAACTCCAGACATTTTTGCTGGACACGTACACAGTAATCCTTTGCTTCTTCATCCTCAGCCATAGGAATTAAGATATTGAAAAAATCACCGCCGCACCGGCCTATGATGTATTCTGGCTTTGCCTCTTCTTTTAAAATATTGGCAACGACCTGTATCAGGCGGTCACTCTCCTCATCACCGAAATGATCATTCACATATTTCCAGTCATTGATGTTGGCACAGACTACTGCAACAGGAATAACCTGAGAGCGATCAACTACACGCAGTTTGTTATCAAAATGAGTACTGTTTAACACTCCGGTAAGAGCATCTTCTTTTTGTCCGTGTTTTACCTGATACTGCTCTTTTTCCAAACGTTTTTCCAAATCATCCACATACAAAGAAAGCTCTGCCGCTTCATATGCCTTTTCTGCCTGCTTTGTAAGTGTGATAACAAGACCATCCACCAGATTTTTCTTTGCCGGATCTGCCATCTCATCTTCTTTTACATATAAGTGAGCGATTGTCCGGTTTTGTACCTTAATCTTATTGCCGGGCGCATGCTCCGTATCCGGTTTAAACCCAACAAAATTTCCCATACTGACCGTTTTTTCTCCATGACGATCTGTTAAAAGTAAGCTGATTCCGGTCGTTCTATGTAAGCTGTCAAGATAATCCGACAACACACCGATATCAAAAATTTGATCCAGCGAATAATTGCGAATATTATCTTTCAGACGTTTTTCCAAAGGTATAAGTCCAAATGCCATAAACCAATTCCCTCTCTTTTATAACTTCCCAATTCTGCCGCAATCCCCCAAATGAATCGCAAATACAATCTGATTATAGCCTTTTTCCTACCTTTTGTCTAGCGTTGCGGCTCTTCCATATCTGAAAAAAGTCAAAAAAAGAGTGTTTTTTTCAAAACTATTAGTTTTCTTTTATTTTTATGTGTGTTAAAATAACAATATCTAACTTAGAATAGATATAATTATAACAATGATATTTTAAGGATTGCCACATCACTTTTCCGTTTTGCAATCCTTGATTTTTACATGATCCGAAAGGAGGAATTTCCTATGGATATTCCCGCATTATCAATGGCAATGTCACAAAGTAACATTATGAACAGCGTCGGTATAGCAATGCTGGACAAATCTCTCGAACTCAATCAGGGCATTGACGATCAGCTTGTTGCTGCAATCGATACTTCCATGGAATTATCTGTAAATCCTCATATCGGATCCAATTTTGATGTATCCGTTTAATACAAATTGCGGATATATAATCAAACTGTCTTTTTGCATTTCATGAGTCAATAACAGACCATGCAATTATCGTAGAAATGCAAAAAATTAATTGAGAATAATACGCAAACAGAAAGTATTCAACTATGGATGGATTGAGACAGTTATTTCAAAATATGCAATCGATTCTGACCGGTGAAAAAACAGTTTCCGAACTGGACAAATACCGGTTTATTTCTGTTGTTCTTGCATTTATCCATATTGCTCTTTGCATTTGCTTCTATCTTTATGAATATCCTATTCTGTTTATTTATAATATCTTTGCCGTTATCCTCTATTTGATCATGGGATTTAGATTTACAGCACTTCGCGAATATGCTCTTATGTATTATTGCTGTTATGCGGAGATTACTTTTTTCTCATCTTTTGCCACACTTTTGGCCGGCTGGGACTGGGGTTTTATGATTTATTTGATTGCATTGACTCCTGTTTCTTTTTATCTGGCTTACTCTTCCCCTCAATTTGGGCATGGTATCAAAAAACCTTTTTTCTTTGTTTCGTTATCCATGGTTGTTTTTGTTATAACACGAATACTTTCCACAAGGATTACTCCCCTTTATACAGAGCGTATTTTTGACCAACATATGACTCTCATGTATAGTGTAAATGCAATTGTTTCCTTTTTTGCTTTGTTGCTTTTCTCTATTTTATTTACCATTGAAATACGACAAAATGAAATTCGTTTGGAAGAACAATATTCCTTATTGGAATCTGTATCGAGTAAAGATCCGCTAACCGGCTTATTCAACCGCCGAAGTATGGATAAATATTTGATAACAGCTTTAGAACAAGCTAAAGGCGATGGTCTTGTTTTTTCCGTCATTTTGGGTGATATTGATGATTTTAAACGGGTTAATGATACTTACGGTCACAATATTGGTGATCAGGTATTAATGCAGGTTGCAAAAACAATTTCCGAAAATGCATCCGAGGGTTGTCGCGTATGCCGCTGGGGTGGAGAAGAAATTCTCATTTTTATTCCGGAAAACGAAACCGTCACCTATGAAGTTGCCGAAAAAATTCGTCAGTCCATCGAACAAATCCGGGTTCCTTTTAGTGCAGATTATGTCAGTGTGACCATGACGTTTGGTATAGCGGAATACAGTCCGGGATTGCCGTTCAACAAGCTGGTATCAATAGCCGACAACCGTTTATATTACGGCAAACGGCATGGCAAAAATCAGGTTGTAAGCACGATGCCGGATGAACAGACGCATTGACAGCCGTCACTACTACGAATAGTGGCGGCTGTTTTTGTTTTCCCTTGAAAATTGTGTATGAAAATTTGAGTACAATGGTAGTTTTCCTTGAAAACTTGGCGTTTTTATGTATAATAAAAATGTATGTCTAACTTATATAAAATATAGAAAAACAGAGGTTTTACAATGATTAGTGCAAATAATGTAACGTATAGAGTAGGAAAAAAAGCTTTATTCGAAGAAGTAAATATCAAGTTCACAGAAGGTAACTGCTATGGTCTTATTGGTGCCAACGGTGCAGGCAAATCTACTTTTTTAAAAATCTTATCCGGTGCTTTGGAAACCACCAATGGAGAAATTGTGATTACACCCGGCCAGCGTCTTTCCGTATTGGAGCAGGATCATTTTAAATATGATTCCTACCCTGTTATGGATGTAGTCATCATGGGCAATGCCAGATTATATGAAATCATGAAAGAAAAAGAAGCCATCTATGCCAAAGAAGATTTTTCAGACGAAGATGGTATCCGCGCCAGTGAATTAGAAGGTGAATTTGCCGAGATGGACGGCTGGGATGCTGAGACCAACGCTGCCATGCTGTTAAATGGTCTTGGTATCGAGACCGAACTCCACTACAGTATCATGAGCGACTTAAACGGTAGTCAGAAAGTAAAAGTCTTATTGGCAAAAGCGCTATTCGGAAATCCTGATATTCTTCTTTTGGATGAGCCTACCAACCATTTGGACTTAGATGCAATTGCATGGTTAGAAGACTTTTTGATTGACTTTGACAATACCGTCATCGTAGTCTCCCATGACCGTTATTTCTTAAACAAAGTATGTACGCATATCGCGGATATTGATTATGGCAAAATCCAGTTATATGCCGGCAACTATGATTTTTGGTACGAATCCAGCCAGTTACTGGTAAAACAGATGAAAGAAGCCAATAAAAAGAAAGAAGAAAAAATCAAAGAGTTACAGGAATTCATCTCCCGTTTCTCTGCCAACGCTTCCAAATCTAAGCAGGCAACCTCCCGTAAACGCGCATTGGAAAAAATTGAGTTGGACGACATTAAGCCTTCCAGCCGAAAATATCCCTACATTGATTTTCGTCCCGACCGTGAAATCGGTAACGAAGTTTTATCGGTAGAAAACCTGACCAAAACCATCAACGGTGAAAAAGTGTTGGATCACATCTCCTTTATTTTAGGCCATGACGATAAAGTTGCTTTTGTTGGTGGTAATGAATTAGCCAAAACAACTTTATTTAAAATTCTGATGGGCGAACTGGAACCGGACGAAGGAAGCTTTAAATGGGGTGTCACCACTTCACAGGCTTATTTCCCCAAGGATTCAACCAGTGAATTCGACAATGATTACACCATTGCCGATTGGCTGATGGGCTACTCTCCCATAGATGATATTACCTATGTACGCGGTTTCTTGGGACGTATGTTGTTTGCCGGCGAAGACGGTGTCAAAAAAGTCAAAGTCTTATCCGGTGGTGAAAAAGTAAGATGTCTGCTTTCCAAAATGATGATTAGCGGTGCTAACTGCCTGATTTTGGATGAACCTACCAACCATCTGGACATGGAGAGCATCACCGCTTTAAACAACGGTCTGATTAAATTCCCGGGTGTTGAGCTTTTTGCCTGCCACGACCATCAATTCGTACAGACAACTGCCAACCGCATTATGGAAATTCTTCCAAACGGCACGCTGGTTGATAAAATTACAACCTATGACGAATACCTTGCAAGTGATGAAATGGCAAGAAAACGTACCGTATATACAGCGAATACGGAAGACGACAATAACTAAAAAACATTAGCTTTGACATTGTTTCGAAAGGAAGGATGCTCAAAGCTAATTTTATGACATCATAATATACAAACAATAACAAAAGGAACTATGCCAACATGAAAGCAGTCGACTTACACACACATTCAACCAAATCAGATGGAAGCTTTACCCCAACAGAACTGGTCGAATACGCAGTCAAAAAAGGGTTAGCAGCTATTGCACTCTCCGACCATGACACGACAGAGGGAATTGATGAAGCTTTAGCAGCGGCAAAGGGAACGAATCTCGAAATCATACCCGCCATTGAATTTTCCACAGAATATGAAGGCAGGGATATTCACATCTTAGGTCTGTATATTGATCATCACAGTGAACATTTTGAGGAATATCTTCAGGATTTCCGCGATGCCAGAGATGCCCGCAATCAAAAGATGTGTGAAAAACTGGCAGAACACGGAATTGATATCTCCTACGAACAATTATGCCAAAAATATGAGGGTTCCGTATTGACTCGTGCTCATTATGCGGCATATTTATTAGAAAAAGGAGTTGTAAAAAGCAGAAATGAAGCATTCGAGCGTTATATCGGCGACCATGCCCCCTGCTTTGTGCCCCGCCACAAAGTTACGCCCATGCAGGCTGTAGAACTGATTCTACGCGCCGGCGGTGTTCCAATACTGGCTCATCCCATTCTCTATCACTTAAGTAAGACAAAGCTAGAGCAGCTTATCACCGACTTAAAGTCAGTCGGATTAGTTGGCATAGAAGCTATCTACTCTACTTACAATTCATCGGAAGAACGACAAATTCGCCATTTGGCAGACAAATACAACCTACTAATATCCGGTGGTTCCGATTTTCATGGTGTCAACAAGCAGAAACTGGATTTAGGCACAGGCTACGGGCATCTCTTCGTTCCCGAAGATGTATTGGACAATATCAAGAAATACCGAAGAGAACATGGAAAATACAAGGACCGTATAATCTTTTCCGATATGGACGGAACTCTTTTGGATGATAAAAAAAATCTTTCGCCCGAAATCCATGATGCCATCCTGAATTTTACATCACAAGGTGGAAATTTTGTACTCTCCAGCGGAAGACCACTTGCAAGTATTTTAGAAACAAGAGACAGACTGGGACTTGCTCTGCCCGGCACCTATATTATTTCTTACAACGGTGCATTGGTCTATGACTGTGAAAACGAAAAACCGGTCTTAGAACGTCGTGTTCCCTTTGAATATGTAAAAAAAGTATTGGAAACAGCCAAAGAATGTGGTGTTCATGCACACACTTATAATAAAAATACCATTATTTCCCCTGCCGATAATGAAGAACTGGCCTATTACCGTATTCACATCCATATGCCTGCCATCATTACCGATGATGTCGTTGCAGCACTGGAAGAAGAACCATTTAAACTGCTTTTGGTACATTTAAAAGAAGATGGTAAATTAGAAGATTTCCGAAAAGTATTGGATCAAGTTGCAAAAGGAACACTGCACACCTTCTATTCCTCTCCTTTATATTTGGAATGTTGTATGGCAGATGCCTCCAAGGGCAATGCCGTCCGGTTTTTATGTGATTATCTCGGCATTGACATTGCAAATTCTATTGCAGCAGGTGATGCCGCAAATGATATTTCCATGTTGGAAGCCGCAGGTATTGGTGTCTGTATGATAAACGGAACAGAAGACACAAAAAAAGCCGCTGATTATATCACCAAAGCAGATAATAATCATAACGGCTTTTTAGAGGTCTTACGTCTGGCAACTACCACGAATTATTCAATTCTACATCAAAATATCTAAAAAAGGATAGCTGTTTTACGAGCAGCTATCCTTAATTTTACCATTATCTTTTCTGTTCTTTGTTTTGCTTATCCCTCAACAATCAAATATCTGCCGTCTCCAACTGCAAACACTTCATCGGCTTCCACAATTCCATCGGCATCCATATTTTCCATATCAACACCTTCTTCATCAAAATATTCCCATACTTCTTCTTTGGAATTGACCACTAAAGCCATGCACTCCTCCAAATAATTCTTTGCCTCCTCCGGGGTTTGCGCAACCGGTTCCGGATACAGTTTTAACTGATTCTCCAAAAAACATTGTAATACTTTTTCATCAAAATCCGGCATAATCATTCTCCTTTTCCATATTTATTCTGTTTTTGACACTCGTCCTATCACACTTCCTGCATACAATTATCATAAAATGCCTGCAAAATCTGCCATACGCCCTTATCCTTCCATCCTGGGCAAATATGTTTTGCCGCCCTTTTCACATTATCAACAGCATTTTCCACGGCATAACTTTCTTCTGCTGCCATAATCAGGCCCAGATCATTATCATTGTCGCCAAAGACCATGGTCTCTTGTGGCAAAATACCAAGTTCTTTTTGAATCTTTCGTAATGCATTTCCCTTATCAACCGAAAAATCCATGAAATCCACCCATTCCTCTCCGGCCATAGTCGTTTTGACCCGATCCTTCCATTTGGGAATTAAAATCTGTTCTCCGATGTTTCGGATACTGCCTTTTTTGTAAACAGCAAGCTTTAAAAATTCTTCATCCTCTGCCAGAATATCATCCGTCAGGGTCACATCATTCCGATAAGAATCGGTAATCAGGCGAATGAAATCCTCATCCTTGGATTCTAAATAACAGCCATGAGAAGTCGATGCCACAACATGACATCCGTCCGGATACAACTCACGTAAATCTGCCATAATTTCTTCCACATCGTTTTTCTCCATCTTTGTAATGGAAAAATTCTCTGCTGCCAATAAAATATGCGCACCGTTTTCCGCAATATAATCCAGTTTTCGATTAACAGGTGCAAACATCTTACGAATACTTCCGTACTGTCTTCCGCTGGCAATCACAAATCGGATTCCCTGATCGCTCAACTTTTGTATGATATCAATCATTTCATCATACATCTGTGGTGAAGAATCTTTCACCAATGTTCCATCCACGTCTGTTGCAATTAATTTAATCTTGGTATTCATTTTCATCTTATATTCTTTCAGCCAATACCTTTTGTTATTCTTCATGATGTGTCGCCGGCACAAAAACCCGTTCCTTTAGTGGATCCTCTTCGGCTTTTTTCGTTTCTTCCATTGCTTCTTTGCAGAAGTTTGCCTGTGCCCCGAAAAGCTCTTTTCCACGGCGGTCTATTCGGTCATAGTTGCCATCCTTATCCAAAAGCTGAGCCTTCATGGTATCTTTCAACAGACAGTTTAAAATATGCTGTACTTCTTCCTTCAAATCCGGTTGCTCAATGGGAAACAGAATTTCCACACGGCGGTTTAAATTACGCGGCATCCAGTCTGCGCTGGCAAGGTAATATTCCGGATTTCCACCGTTTTCAAAATAAAAGATACGACTGTGTTCTAAGAAGGTTCCCACAATGGAACGAACCGAAATATTTTCGGATACTCCGGGAATGCCGACTTTCAAACAGCAAATTCCCCGGACAATCAATTCGATTTTCACTCCTGCAGCACTTGCCTGATACAAAGCCTCTATAATGTCTCTATCGCAAAGAGAATTCATCTTGGCTACAATTCTTGCCTCGTTCCCCTGCTTTGCCTGCTCGATTTCACGATCTATCAAATATAAAAATCTGTTCTTTAACCACAGCGGAGCAAGCGCCAGTTTATTCCAGCTTCTTGGCTCGGAATAACCGGAAAGCATGTTGAATACCGCTGTTGCGTCCTCTCCGATATCTTCGCGACAGGTTAAAAGTCCGAGATCCGTATACAGCTTTGCAGTCGCATCGTTGTAATTACCGGTTCCTAAATGAACATACCGGCGAATTCCATCCTCTTCCCTGCGGACTACCAGTGTAATCTTACTGTGAGTTTTTAATCCGACCAGTCCGTAAATAACATGGCAGCCTGCTTTTTCAAGTTTCTTTGCCCAGACAATATTGTTTTCCTCGTCAAAACGGGCTTTCAATTCCACCAGAACCGAAACCTGTTTTCCATTTTCAGCCGCATAAGCCAAAGCGGCAATAATGGGCGAGTTACCACTGACACGATACAAGGTCTGCTTAATGGCAAGCACCTGCGGATCTCTTGCAGCATTTTTTATAAAGTCAACCACCGGCAAAAAGGTCTGGTAAGGATGGTGAAGCAGAATATCCTGTTTACGAATCTGTTCAAAAATATCACAATCAGCCGGTAGCTGTGGCACCGGTTGCGGAATATAAGGTTTTTCCTTCAGCTCATCAAAGCCGTCCAACCCATACAGTTTCATCAGCACGGTTAAATCCAACGGTCCGTTGATATAATAGATTTCTTCTTCCAAAACCTTCAGTTCCTTGCGGATGATATTGAGTAATGATTTATCAATACCGTCCTCAACCTCTAACCGGATAGCTTCTCCCCACTGACGCTTTTTCAACTGCTTCTCAATCTCTTTTAACAGGTCTTCTGCCTCATCTTCTTCGATGGAAAGATCCGCATTTCGCATAACGCGGAATGGATGAACACTTAAGACATCATAATTTAAAAAGAGTTTTTCAATATTTCTCTCAATGATTTCTTCTAAAAAGATAAAAGTCCGCTGTTGTTGTTCCGGAATTTCAAAAATGCGTGGCAAAACGCTGGGAACCTGAACGGTTGCAAATTCGATTTCATCATCTTTACCGTCTTTTGATCCTTTTGCTTTTTCTTTGTCTTCCTTGATGGCCTTTTCGTCTTTTATCCCTTTTTTGCGAACCAATGCACCCAGATTAAGGGATTTATTGCGGATTAACGGAAACGGTCTTGAGGAATCCACAGCCATGGGAGTTAAGACCGGATATACCGTATCTTCAAAATAGGCATCTACGAACTCAGCCTGCTTTTTGGTCAGATTTTCATGATGCGTAATAATCTGAATTCCGTTTAGAGATAATTGCGGCAAAAGACTTCGGTTATATGTAGAATACTGCATGTTAACCAGAGCGTGTGTCTCTTTATTAATCGCCTCAAGCTGTTCTAGTGGTGTCATACCTGCAATATCTTTTTTGTGATATTTGGCGTGTACCATATCCTTTAAGGATGCCACGCGGACCATGAAAAATTCATCCAGATTGGAGGCTGTGATACTCAAAAATTTTAGTCTTTCAAATAACGGATTTTCTTTATCCCTTGCTTCATACAGAATTCGATAATCAAATTTCAACCAGCTCAATTCGCGGTTCTCATAATACTTCGGATCCTGGAAATTAATCTCGCTTGCCATCTTATTTCCTCCTATACGCGTTTCTTCTGCTTAATCACAGGACGAACACTGTATACTTCTTCAAAAAATTTTGCTCTGGCAGTTAACAAACCGGTCTCTAAGGTAATATCCTCGGTTGTATCAACCGTAATCACGAGCTGATCGTCCTTGAGACTGGTCTTGACATTCCGAAACTTCTGCTTATGACTTCGATCCAGTCCGTTTGCCACACGTAAAATGGCTGTCAGCTTTGCAATCATCAGATAAGCTTCTCTGCTTAACGTCGTATGCTCACCAAGCTTTTCATAATATTCAAATTCATCCCGGTTGTATTTTGCCACATAAGCAACCATCTCCCGTTCCGTATGCGACAGACCAATGATTTCTGTGGCCATGATAATCCGGAAACTGCATTCTCCGACATCTGTCTGGGAAATATATTTTCCGCAATCATTAAGCTGTGCCGCAATCTGTAACAATAACCGTTCACGCTTTCCAAGTCCGTGCACCTTTTTCATCGTATCAAAAATAGACACGGCTAACTGCTCAATACTTTCATTTCGCTTTCTGCTGCACATATAACGTTTGCTGATGGTCTGTGTCGATGCAATAATATCCTTTTCAAAATCATGGGAAATCGTAATCAGATTGTTTTTCTGCGCATATTCATAGGCAATACCGTCACAAAGCGTTGTTCCGGGTGCCCAGATGTGGCTTGCACCGGTAACTTCCATAATCCGTTTTATTAAAACCGCACTATAAAACATCAAAGAAGCATGTTCTTCGGATATTTCCAAAGCCAGGCTGCAGTCAATCCGGTTTTTGTGACTGACTTCATCCATGAACTTTTGATAATCATCATAATCTATTTCTCCCGGAACTTTACAGATTTTATTTTTCTGCAATACAACGGAAAGATAGTCATCCACGACAATCAGGTTCTGGATTTCACGCTCTTTTAAATACATTTTTTTAAATAACGAAAACTGATTGTTTACCATCTCTTCAATCAGCTTTTCAGACTGTCCGCTTCGCGGCGCAAGTGCTTCGAGACGCTCCCTAAGACGCATGACACCAAGACGCATATTTTGTGTGGTGACCAGGGAATCCTTTTCAAAGAGGGAAATCTGAACACTTCCACCACCAATATCCAGTATGGCGCACCCACCTTCGATACACTTATCAAAAGCAGCTCCTTTGGTTGCAATTGCCTTATAATTTAAAAAGCGTTGCTCCGAGTTACTGATGACATCCACAGTCATACCGGTCCGGTTTTTAATCTGATCTAATACAATCAGTGTATTTTCCGTTTCCCGGATGGCACTCGTACCATATGCCTTATAGTCATCAACCTTGTATGTTTTCATGATTTCTTTAAAATCACGAAGCGTATCGCACAGTTCATCCATTTTTTCGCGAGAAAGCTTTCCTGTCTTGTATGAATCCACACCTAATGCCAGTCGGTGATTGATACAGTCGATTTCCTTAATCCCGGATTTGGACGAAATTTCAAATATTTTCATCGTCAGTTCATAGGAACCGACATCGATTGCCGCAAATAATTTTACTGCCATGTTTTGTACCTCTAATAATTTCCAAGAATTTTCATATTGCGCGCCTCATCTCTTAAACCGCGCAATGCATTCTTAACGGCTCCATCTGCCAGATTTCCTTCAAAATCAACAAAAAAGCGATATTCCCAATTGCGCTCTTCAATCGGGCGGCTTTCAATTTTACACAAATTCAGATTATTGTAAATAAAATGAGAAAGCATATGATAAAGCGATCCGCTTTCATGGGGAATCTCAAAACAGATGCTGATTTTTTTGGCATCCTTTAAAAACACTTTCTGATTGGTAACAATAATAAATCTGGTGGAATTGGTATCAGACTGGTTAACTCCCTTTTTTAATACATCCAGACCATAAATTTCACCTGCATACGCACTGGCAATGGCAGCCTGTGTCTTATCGCCGTCCTTAACAACCTTTTGCGCCGCAAAGGCATTATTTTGCATGCTGATCTGCTTCCAGTCATGTTCGCTTAAAAATCTGGCACTCTGCATCAAAGACTGTGGATGTGAATATACCGTCTTGATATCCTCTATCGTTGAACCGGGCACACCCAAAAGACAATGCTCAATTTTAATAATCTGCTCTCCCACGATGTAATTTTCAAACTCCACAAGCAGATCATATACTTCACTGATGATTCCCGCCGTTGAATTTTCGATGGGTAAAACGGCAAAATCGGCACTTCCCTCTTCAATGGCAGACATGGCATCGCGGAATGTATTCACATGAAAGCTTTGAATCTTATCTCCAAAATACTGAACCATGGCAGCCTGTGAATAAGCACCTTCTGCTCCCTGAAAAACGACACGCACCTTACCGTCATCCAGACTGTCCACTCCCATAAAAGGCAGTCTGCCGCTGCTGCCGTGCTCTGCCAAAATCTGATACTGCAGCTTCCGGCTCACCGACATGATCTGTTCAAACAATTCCTCAACGGCGCGACTTGTAAAATCACTGGTGGTCAGTGCTTTGACCTTGCGGATTTTTTCCTCTTCCCTGACACGGTCAAATACTTTTTTTCCATTTTCAATTTTATATTCCGCAACCTGCTTACAGATGTTAACGCGCTTTTCATAAAGTTCAACAATCTGTTTGTCAATCACATCAATTTCATCCCGTAATTGTAATAAATCCATCTTCCGTCTCTTTTCTGCTTTATTTTGTTTTTCTATTCTATTTCATTCTGTTTCATTCGCTTTATTATGCACATTATGTTTTTTTCCAACTATTTCTTATTCAATGCAGCTTCTTCTGCGGCCGTAAATGTCTGGACACCGCCTCCGCTTAAGACATTGTATTGATACATCGGTGTCGAAAGTCCGAATTCCGAAAAATAAAAAACGCCGCCCGCTACTCCGAAGTTTGTATAGTTACCTTCTGCTAACTCCATGGGTTCACTGCCATCTGCGCGGATTTGCATCAAGGCGGGTTCTGTCTTGGAATTTTTCTGATAGAATATATAATCTCCGCAGCAGATAAAGGTATCACAGCGGTCATCCGTAATTTTCTCTGCCTCCCCTGACGCAAGATTATAACGATACAAGCAATAATCATCATCAATATTCATAAAATAGATATATCCGTTCTGGTAATCCGGATTCCAGATATTCCCATCATAGATCATCTGGGAAGTCTTAGATTTCGGATTAAAAACATATAAATAATGATCCCCTTCTTTTCCGTTATAATAAATCTTTCCGTCATAGACACAGGCAGGATTGGCATCAAACCCCATCACTTTTTCCGTTTCCTTATTTCTGGTATCCATCCTTTGTAACGATATTCCATCCTTATTATCATACCGCTGATAAAACAAGTCATTATCAATCAGCTGAACGACGCCACATGTCACTTTTTCCATGCACTTTGTTTTATTTCCTTTTTTATCCGTCCGGTACAATCCCAGCATGGAAACCTTAAAACCTCCCATTCCGGTTACAGAGGACAGATTGTTGATAAAATAATAAACATAGTTTTTATCAACATTGATATAGGATACCGGACTGTCAGTAAGGCATTTTGCACCCGTTCCATCAAGATTCATGACATAGAGCCGGTTGTTATCATACGCATTGGCAAAAAACAACTTTCCGTCCTTTTCACAAAACATTCCGCCGTTATTCAGATTGCCGGTTGTATTTCCTACCGTTCCCTCAGGATTGGAATGCAGATAATCTTTGAATGAATTATACGCAATACCACCGCCAAGTCCCAAAACAATCACGCCGAAAAATATAATTAATTTAATTTTGTCTGACATAAATTCTCCTTCATATCTTTCATTGTCAGCCGATAGACAGGATGTACAAATCCCGGTGCAATTTCCGCCATGGGAATTAACACAAAATCACGATTTTTTATATCAATATGAGGAATGGTCAGATATTCATCCTCTAAAATCATCTCATCATAGAATAAAATATCCAGATCCAGCGTCCGGTTTCCCCAATGAGCAGTTCTTACTCTTCCTGCCTTGTGCTCAATTTCATGACATATACGTAGTAATTCATAAGGTGTCAAGAGCGTTTTGACTTTTATCACACCATTCAAAAAAGCTTCGGTTGCGACATCTCCATAAGCTTCTGTCTCAATAATTTCCGAAGTACGCAAAACATAGATGTCATTCTCATTTTCCAGCATTTCCAATCCCTGTCTGATATATTCCTCACGATCCCCAAGATTGGATCCAAAGGCAATATAGGCAGTGTGCCACCCTCTTTTTACCGTCACGGAAACGTCTTCAAAAGGTAACGGTATCGGAGCCTGTGGTTTGCTTACCTTTATGGTAACAGAATGAATCGGCTGATATGTTAATAATATTTCTCTTGACAGATTTTCCACAACCGCTTCGAGTAGCTTATAGGTGTTCTTTTTCATATATTTGTCAATGAACATACTGACGGAACCATAATCTACCGATTCAGATAATTCATCCCGCAAACCGGCTCCCCTCGTATCGACATCCAATATGGCACTGACATAAAAATTCTGTCCCTGTACCGATTCCTCGGGATACACCCCATGATGTGCAAAAACTTTTAACCGGTCAATTCTGATTTGATCCATAAAAACACACCCCTTTCATCCTTCTGAACGTATCTTTCCTTTTTTGCAAATACAAGTTTCATCTATTCCCCAATGATATAATTTACATATTCTATCACAGACGCATTCTCACTTGTATAACAACGTAGCAGTACTAAATTCGCAATTAATTGCTCATTAAGTGCTGACGTTGTTATACAACCTGTAAGCAGAACATGTAAATTATATCTCGTCTGCAATATAGTATCATGAATGCAAAACAGCTTCCGTCATGCGAATAGCTCTGACATTTTCCTTTATATCATGGACGCGGACAAAACCTGCACCCTTCATCACTCCAATGACGGTCGTTGCAAGTGTTCCCTCTACACGGGAATCCGCCGGCAAATCCAAAGTCAGACCAATCACAGACTTTCTGGAGGTTCCTAAAAGAATCGGTAATCCAAACGAATGCAGCTCCTCCAGTTTGTTGATAATCTCCAAATTATTTTCATAGGTCTTTCCAAATCCCACACCCGGATCAATACAAATATCGGAATAGAGAATCCCTGCATTTTGTGCAATCTCCAACGTCTCTTCCAGATCCCGTAAGACATCTTGCATAAAATTCTGATAATCCGGTTTTTGTCTGTTGTGCATCAGACAGCAGGTCTTTTTATTTTTGGCAATGACCTCTGCCATCCTTGCATCATATTTTAACCCCCAGATGTCATTAATCATATCGGCACCGGCCTTAATTCCGGCTTCCGCCACCTTGCTTTTATATGTATCCAGAGAAATCGGAATGTCAAATCTCTGACGCAGTGCTTCGATAACCGGGACCACTCTTTCTATTTCTTCTTCATCAGACAACAAAGTATACCCCGGTCTTGTCGACTCGCCGCCGACATCCAGAATATGTGCACCGTCCTTTATCATTTCCTCGGCATGAAATAGTGCCTTATCCAAATCATTCCATTTACCACCGTCGGAAAAAGAATCCGGAGTGACATTTAAAATTCCCATAACATAGCAATGATGGTCTGTATCAAAAATTTTGTCTTTTATTATCATTTTACGATTCTCTCTTTATTCTTTTAAACATTCGTTATCAGTTCATTTCTCATCCACGTCACTTTCATGCCATTGCTTTTTTCCTTTTATTTTGCGCTATACCATTTTGTAACATTTCATGCGATTGAATCTGTTTTCGTATTCCATTTTACTCACGCAGCATCTGATAAAAGCTGTTCTGAAGCTTTTCATCATCTGCAAATGCACCACGTGTCACGATGGTAACTGTTTTGCTTCCCGGCTTTTTTACGCCTCGCATCGTCATACACATATGCTCTGCCTCTATCATGACCATCGCACCTTTGGCATGTAATTCCTCCATCAGGGCATCTGCAATCTGTGCTCCCATCTTTTCCTGAATCTGAAGACGCTTGGCATATACTTCGACCGTACGTGCAATCTTGCTTAAGCCCACAACCTTTCCGTTTGGAATATAAGCCACATGTGCTTTTCCGTAAAAAGGCATCAGATGATGCTCGCACATAGAATAAAAAACAATATCCTTTTCCAATACGATTTCATTGTGACCGGCTGTAAATGTCTTTTGTAAGTGTTGTGAAGCGCTCTGATCCATACCGGAAAAGATTTCTTCATACATACGTGCAATCCTATCGGGTGTATCAAGTAAGCCTTCCCGATTAATATCTTCTCCAATTCCTTCCAATAATAGGACAACTGCTTCTTTAATTTTCTCTTTATTTACCATGGGAGTCTCTCCTCGTCCATTTGTGTTCTTGTATAATTGCCTTTAATTCCCCCAGATAAGAAAGAGAACCAAAAGCGATGATGACACATTCCTTTCCCCCCATCAGGTATGCCATTTCAACCGCCTCAAACAATCCGTCCGCCGCCGTTACATTGGGATGATATACAGATACCGCCCGGGCCAACTCATAAGCATCCATCGCCCTTGCATTGTGCGGCGTTTTCACGGTAACAATTCCGTCTGCCAACGAATAAGTTTCGCGGATTATTTTGTCATATTCCTTATCTTTTAATACACCCATTATATATATTATTTTCTTATTTGTAAACGAAGGACGCGCTTTATAAAAAGCTATGGTTTTTGCCAATTCCACTGCCGCATCTTCGTTGTGTGCACCATCAATATAGACATCCGGTTTCGCAGCAATTTTTTCAAATCGCGCCGGCCAGACAATCTGTGCAAAAGCCTTTTTTAACTTTTCCTCCGATATCTGAAAACCGTATGTTTCTTTCAAACAATCCAAAACCTCCAATGCCGTCGCCGCATTTAAAAGCTGATAGGTACCATACAACGACAGGAGTATTTTTTTATGATGTCTGTAATTTAGCGTCATTCCTTTCGATGACATCGACATATTTGCTTTTTCTGCATCTGCAACAAAAAGCTCTGCGCCCTGCTCTTCTGCCGCTTTTTTGATTACATCCATTGCCTCCGGCTTTTGAGGATAAGAAACAACCTTACCGCCTTTTTTGATGATACCGGCTTTTACCGCGGCAATTTCCGAAAGACTCTTTCCTAAAAACTGCATATGATCCATACTGATGGAACTGATGACGCAGACAAGGGGATTTTGAATAATATTGGTTGCATCGGTCAGTCCCCCCATGCCGGTCTCTAAAACGACAACATCACATTCCTTTTCCTTAAAATACAAAAAAGCTAACGCCGTTTCCAATTCAAACGGCGTCGGATGTACACATCCATCCTCGACCATTTGGTCACAAACTTCTTTTATGCGCTCCACGTATTCACACAATGCCTTTTTGGAAATCATCCTGCCGTTGATGCAAAAACGCTCCCTGTAATCGGATATGGTAGGTGAAATATATCTGCCCGTCTTGTATCCGCATACGGTAAGTGTCTCACTGATCATGGCTATAATACTGCCCTTTCCATTCGTGCCGGCAACATGAATGAATTTTAAATCGTCCTGCGGATTTCCCAAGCGCCTACATAACTCTTTCACGCTGTCAAGTCCAAGATGGCTTCCCAATGCCTGCAATGATTCAATATATTCAAAAGTTTCTCTTTCCGTCATTTCTTCCAATCCTTTATCAAAAAAGAATGAGGCCTGCAAAATATGCAAAGCCCCATTGCTTTCTTAAAATGCATCATCTATTTCATCATGCAAATCGCCATCATTCAAATCAACACCATGTGCAATATTTTGCGTATTCAGGGTTCTGCGTTTCATTCTCTGCTCTTCGGACTCTTTCAAAATAAAATCTTTGATGGCACGTGCATTTTTGATATGAACCAGTTTTAAATGATGATGTGTTGTATCTCCGGTATAGCATACAACCGTACCCAGACCAAAAATTCTTTCCATCAAAGAAGTCTCTAACTGAACATCCGTAACCTTGTACATATAGCAGTCATCCTCCAGTGTTTTGAGAAGTCCCGCTTTAATATTAATCACATCTTCTTTTATCGTATATACGGTAAATGTCCATGGCAGACCAAATAATAATAATCTTTTTCTTTCTCTGAATTCCATCAAAAAATCCTCCTGTATCACGGCAATGTATCGACGTTGCTATTTAAACTCTATTGGTATTATTCTATCATATTAATACTATTTTTGCCACAATTTGATTCGCTTTGTACCCTTTGATTTGATTATTATTTTTCATTTCGGATTTGTGTTCTCAATATATATCTTTGTCCGCTGGCTTTTACAAGGTTTCGTGTTTTTCTTAGCGGCATATGCGAACAAAAATAATGACCGGTTTCAACTGTCTGAAGACGAAGTCTGAGTTTTGAAACCGGTCATTTAATAATACTTTGTGAGCATGTGGCTTAGAAAAACTAGAAACCGAAGTACGAAGCGGACAAAGATATATATTGAGAACACAAATCCGAAAAAAGCAAATTCTGTTTTTCTAATTTTTTGATTGAATACCATATCTAGATATGGTATTCTAAGTAAAATGTAAACACAAACGGAGGTATTTTCATGACAGCAAAAGAATGTATTTTAGGTCGCCGAAGCATTCGCAAATTCAAAGCAGATGCGGTAGATCATGAGTTATTAAAACAAATCGTTGAAACAGCTTCTTATGCTCCCAGTTGGAAGCATACCCAGATTACCCGCTATATTGTTGTAGAAGGTGCCTTAAAAGATAAAATTGCTACAGAAGGTACCACCATCTATCCGGGAAATGGAACAATTATCCAAAATGCACCCGCATTGGTTGCAGTAACCGTTATCAAAAACAGATCCGGTTATGAAAGAGACGGTTCTTTCTCAACCGACAGAGGTGATGGCTGGCAGATGTACGATGCCGGTGTTGCATCCCAGACTTTCTGTTTAGCAGCTCATGAGGCAGGTCTTGGAACCGTTATCATGGGATTGTTTGATCGTTCCACTGTTGAATCACTCTTACAATTACCGGAAGATCGGGAATTGGTAGCTTTGATTCCAATCGGATATCCTGACATCGAGCCGGAAGCACCCAAAAGAAAACCGGTTGATGAATTAATTTCATTTATCAGTTAATTTTTAAATCGAAGGGAATTTATTTCTCTTCGATTTTTTATGAATCATAAAATACTCATCTTTATAAAAAAACAAGGAAAGAAAGCGAGGAAAAGTATGAGACATCTAATGAATCCTCTGGATTTTACAGTCGAGGAATTGGACAAGCTATTTGATCTTGCCAACGATATCGAAAATAATCCGGAAAAGTACAGCGAGAAATGTAAAGGAAAGAAAATCGCAACCTGTTTTTATGAACCGAGTACCAGAACCAGACTTAGTTTTGAATCTGCCATGATTAATTTAGGTGGCAGCGTCATTGGTTTCTCCGATGCAAATTCATCTTCCGCATCCAAGGGCGAAAGCGTATCCGATACCATCCGCGTCATTTCCTGCTTTGCAGATATCTGCGCGATGCGTCATCCCAAGGAAGGTGCTGCCATGGTTGCCGCTTCCAAATCCTCTATCCCGGTTATCAATGCCGGAGACGGTGGACACCAGCATCCCACCCAGACACTGACGGACATGCTGACCATCAGAAGCCTGAAAGGAAGATTAAATCATTTTACCATTGGTCTTTGCGGCGATTTAAAATTCGGACGTACCGTACACTCTTTAGTAAATGCTCTTTCCCGCTATGATGATATTCATTTCATCTTTATTTCGCCGGAAGAACTCCGTATCCCCGACTATATCCGGGAAATGTTAGCCGAAAAAGGCATTTCTTTCGAAGAATATATTAAACTGGAAGACTGTATCGGCGACCTCGACCTTTTATATATGACCAGAGTTCAGAGAGAACGTTTCTTTAACGAAGAAGACTACGTCAGATTAAAAGACTTTTATATTCTGGATAAAAACAAAATGAGCATGGCAAAGGAAGATATGCTGGTGCTCCACCCGCTTCCCCGAGTAAATGAGATTTCTGTCGAAGTGGATGATGATCCCAGAGCCGTATACTTTAAACAGGTTCAATACGGTGTCTATGTCAGAATGGCACTCATCCTGACATTACTCGAGTTAGCATAAGCTAATAAGGTGATCATTTCATAACGCGCATCCTATAAACAGGAACGATGTTTAGTATCAAGGAATGAAAATATCTTTTCCCCAATATCATCATAGATTTATATAAGGAGAATGAAACATGTTAAATGTAGGAAAAATAGAAGAAGGTTTTGTACTCGACCACATTCAGGCCGGAAAAAGCCTTTCATTATATCATCATCTAATGCTGGACAAGCTGGATTGTACCGTTGCCATCATTAAAAATGCAAAAAGTAATAAAATGGGTAAAAAAGATATCCTGAAAGTAGAATGTGATATCAATATGTTGGATTTGGATGTCCTTGCTTTTATTGACCATAACATCACCGTCAATGTCATTAAGGACGGAGAAATTGTCGATAAGAAAGAACTGGTCCTTCCCAGAGAAATAAAAAATGTCATCAAATGTAAAAATCCCCGCTGCATCACTTCTATCGAGCAGGAATTACCGCATATCTTCATACTGACGGATGAAGAAAAAGAAATCTACCGTTGTAAGTATTGTGAAGAAAAATACGGTGAAAAAAGATTATAATAGTAATTCTTTTTTACAATTGTGTAACTGAGAAATATGCAGAAAGCGCGAATATATGGAGCTTGCAGACCGATTATACAGACGCTCTGCCGCGTTTCTCACAAAGTTCGCAATCTTTGTGGGATGGCAGTCACCCTTACAGAAATACATATCTTTGCCGATTCATACTTCGGTTTCCGGTATTTCTAAGCGGCATGCTCACAAAGTATATATTAAATGCCCGGTTTCAAAACTCAGACTTCGTCTTCAGACAGTTGAAACCGGGCATTATTTTTGTTCGCATATGCCGCTAAGAAATATCAGGAAACCTCGCCAAATTCCTCGGGCAAAGATATGCATTTCTGTTAGGGCGACTGGCTATGTCCCCAAAGTTGCGAATAATAAAAAGTGAGAAACAATGGAAGAGAAAAAAAGTCTGCATCTAAGGTCAAAAGCTCCATATATCCGCGCTTTCTGCATATTCTCAGTTACACAATTAAATAATAAAACAATTTACCCGGCAGAAACCTGCCGGGTTTTAAAATGTTTAACACACTTTGAAATAAAAGATAATACCAAGCACTGCCTCCAAAATGCCTATACTAAGATGTCCTTACCTAATGTCAATTCCTGTTGTCTATTCCTTGCTGTGATACCTGTTGTTAAAACCAAGATGTCATATTCCTGCTGTCAATGCCATGATGTCATTCCCTGTTGTCCTACTCGTTGCAAATACAAAGATGTCTTTTAACTATGCTGACTAAACCAAGATGTCACGGCAGCCTTTCGTTCTGATGTAAAACATGATGTAAAAACCGACGAAAAAAGGCACTTTGTCCACGGACAAAGCGCCTTCGCTTTAGGTATTATTCTTTATTCATGTTGAGTATAAGCAATATCATTCCATTTGTCAACAGAAAATCAGAGAATTTTCAAAAAAATATGAAAAATTTCAAAATCATTTATCCCACTTTTCCCACTCCGGAATTGTTCCGTCACAGATTGCTGTCATCATGCGTTTTTTCACACCGGGCGCATGCCGGTTCATTTCGTTTAATAATTCTCTCACATAACTTCTTTCAGAAGTATGATCAAACGGACAGGGATTTTTTGTAACCGGAAGATGATATTTATTTTGAAATCCGATAGCCTCTGCCTGCGACACAAAAACAAAAGGTCGGATTAGTTCCATGTCCATATCCTCCCATTTTGTTTTGGGCCAAAATGTGGAAAAGCGTCCTTCATAGATTAAAGACAGCATCATCGTCTCAACCACATCATCCATGTTGTGCGCAAAAGCAATTTTGTTACAGCCAAGGGCCTTTGCTTTCTCATTTAGGGCACCTCTACGCAATCTGGCGCATAAGGAACATCCTTCTGTTTCGATCATCTCATGAATATCAGTCTTAACAATATAGTATTCAACCTCCAGCTCTTTGCACAGCTTTTCAATCTCTGATAAATCAAATCCGTCATATCCTAAGTCAACTGTTATGGCTACCAGTTCAAATGCATGCGGATAAAAGCTTTGCAAACCGGCAAGTGCATAGAGTAATCCTAAAGAATCCTTTCCGCCGGAAACTCCAAGAGCTACTTTATCACCGGTTTCTATCATATGATACGTATCTATCGCCTGTCGGACTTTACTGTACAATTGCTGTAATTTCATCCTTATAACCATCCTGTTTTCTACAGCTATTATACTCTTTTGACTTAATATCTACAATGCTTCCATTTTTTTACGACATTGCGTAAAACAGTTTAAAATGTCGGGTGAAAAGATGCCGCACTCACCGTTCATAATCATTTCATATGCCTGATCCTTTGGTATCGCTTCTTTATACACTCTCTCATGCACCAACGCATCATAAACATCAGCAATCGACACAATTTGTGCAGAGAGTGGAATTTCATCTTTTTTTAATCCATTCGGATAACCGTTCCCATCATAGCGTTCATGATGGCATAGGCAAATCTCCTTACATATTTTACCATATTCTTTGCTCCATGCATTTTGTAATTTTTCCAGAATTTCACATCCGGAGAATGTATGAGACTTCATATATTCAAATTCCTTATCCGTCAGGCGTCCCGGCTTTAATAAAATCGTATCTGTAATTGCAATTTTTCCAATATCATGAAGTGAACTTGCAGATACAATAATATTAATCAACTCCGTCGTCAGCCCTTTTTCCGGATATAGTTGCATCATCCCCTCTGCAATAATCCTTGTATACTCTTTTATTCTTCGGATATGCTCTCCACTTTCCTGATTGCGATACTCTGCCATAACACCAAGCAAATCAATGATCTGCACATTACTTTTCTGCAGGAAATCCGCTTCCACTTTTAACATCGTATTTTGCATTTCAATGCGTTTTGTCTGTTGCTTAATCTTTTCTTCCAAATCATTCTGATATTGAAAAAGCTGTACCATATTTCTGACTTTAAGGCGTATTAAAGTCTCATTGAAGGGTTGTCGAATGCACTCAGAAACTTCTGACAAATACAATTTTTCTTCCATCTCTGCTGAAGTAGGATTGCATAAAACAATAATCGGAATTTTGCCATGTAACGGACTTTTTGAAATCGCATCTAAAAGTGTAAATCCATCGGTTGTCGATCCCAGCATATCAACCAATACTGCTACAATGCCATTAATATCTTTGGCTAAATAGTCCATGGCCTGTCCCACGTTATCTACCTGTTCCACACTGTATTCCTTACACAAAATACGCATCATGATATCTCGATATATCTCATTTTCATCCACAAGTAATATTCTATTTTCCATGATACATCCCTCACTTCTGCTTTTAGAATTCTGATACTCGGTTTTTATGCAGTTTGTCCAAACATATGATTTATTTTCTCTACAACAATTTTTTCGTCATGAATTTTGATTACAAGCTGTTTAGCCGGTATTACAACCTTGCTTTCATTCAAATAATGTATCCTGACATTTTCATATACATATTGATCCACAACAATGCGCGAACGATTTGCTCTGTTTTCCCTTTTTTTGATATTATTTATATCCTGTCTTACACTCATCAATTCGGTCTCTTTTTCTTCAAGGGTCTGTCTCACACGTGAAAACATCTCTTCCGCATTTTGCTTTTCATTCAACAATTGTACATGCATTTGATTTTGTACTATCGTAAGTTGTTTAATCACGTTTCTAAGTTCTTCTTCTTTTTTCTCCGCAACCATACGTAAAGCATGAATGTCTCCATTGCTGCCAAGATTCAGAGTTGTGATTATCCCTGCATTATTACCGATATTCGTAAGGCAAAAACCTTTTTCAGCATAAGAATTTCCACCTATAATACCACTCTTCTCTCCATAAGAAACAATTGCACCATATGAGGATAAATTAGAATTCAGGCTGGCACCAAAATGTATGTTACCACCTGCATACACTGTTACATATTCAAAAAAATGACTGATAACGCATCCTCCGACATGCAATGCCATTAGACCGGTAGCATTATTGATACCTCTCTTTAATATCAGATTCCCACCACATCGGATCTGCGCATTCTTAACAAATCCTTCTACAACAAGATCACCATCCACTTCTATCGTGACAGGACCTTCAATGGTTCCGCCGATATAAACATCCCCTTCATAATGCAAAGTGCCTTGCGTATAATCATACTGGGGTAATATGAGCATATCTTCTACCAACAACTCATTTTCCCGAAAAATAACATGCCCATCCGAACTTGCTACATAAGTTCTAAGATCTGACTTTAATTCAAAGCCACGCCCTTTTAACATTTCCTTTTCTTTTCCAATTTTCGCAGGTATTTTTTTTCCAAAAATATCAATTCCGTCTACTGCCATCTCTGCAAAATGGTATATAGCCAAAGTGTCGCCTTTTTTTACAAATTGAAACCATTTCATTTTTTCAAAATCGATAGAGCCGTCTTCTTTTAATTTAGGGTTTCGACTTTTGGTTGCATGCACCTTCCATTCATAAAAACCATTTGTTCCGTCTTTCGGTGCCAGTCCGGTTGCGACCAAAATACTGCTATCGGATTTTGTTTTATCGGTTATCTCACGATATTCGCGGGCAATGTACTCCAACGCCTTATAATCAATACCATAAACAATGCCATTTCCTTTTAAAATCCCCTCTAATGCATTCACGCTCTCAACAGCATTCGTTTTATGCCAAGTCAAATAAGCCTTTAATCCATCCGGACTAATGCACAAGTCATAATCTTCTGAGCTAAGCACAGTCCAATCTTTAGAAACTTCAAAAAGTTTTTTTCGTTTTTTCAACTTCAAACGTCGATTACGCATTTCTTTTGCTGTATACATAAAACTGTCATAATCGGAAACATCAAGTCCATCCTTTAGTCCAAGTCTGATTTCTCTCATCTGCCAGTACGAATACAAGGGATCCAAATACCTGCTAACATCCAGATGCTGTTCCAAACCAAGACGTATCTCTCTCATTTTTCGCCATGTATAGTTATGGTTTGCATATATACTTACATCCAATCCTTTCATTAGCCCAATTACAATCTCTTTTAAACAAGCAGACCGATACTCAGGTTGCAGATAAGGTTGAATATCAACCCCATTCTCCATGGCAAACTGTACTGCCTCCATTTGACTGTCAACATATCCGGTTTCCTGTCCTGCCATATCAATCACTCCTTCTCATCAGTTTTACATGCACCAATCAGGTAAAAAGGTATCAACTATTACAAACAAAAAAAGAACGAAAATGCACACAAACATCTTCGTTCTTGCAGATACTATATTAAAAATAAACTGATTTGTCAATATTATTATTTTTTATTTACCTTATTCTATTATTCTAATTTATCTTATCTTATTTATTTTTTACCTTATTCTTATATTTATCCAATGCCTCTTCCATTTTTTTATTTTCTGCCTCTTCCCGCATTCTTCCAACAAAAACGCCGATGCAGGAGCAAACTGAAAATGATAATAAAAAGCCAATCCATGCTTTGATATCCCCAATCGGAAACCAGTTAAATACAATGACAAAAACGACAATTGCCAGAATGACACTGATAAAAAAGCAGCTGCTTCTTACAATAATGGATAAATTTTTGATCCATCTGTCACTCAGAAACAGGGTTTGTGTCATAGTGATGATAACCGACATGGCAAATAACTGTATCAGGGTTGCCAGTGAAAACCCCTGACTGCCCAATGCATACAAAGATG
The DNA here is from genome assembly GCA_017626095.1 of Lachnospiraceae bacterium. Taxonomy (GTDB): domain Bacteria; phylum Bacillota; class Clostridia; order Lachnospirales; family Lachnospiraceae; genus UBA2882. Next base: position 45,218 of record JAGAJL010000020.1, on the reverse strand, counting down.
AATACGTAGCCGCCTCATCTCCAATGATACAGCCGAGAATAATAAAAATAACAATGGTAATACCGTATGTTGCAAATATCTGACTTATATAATTGAATATTGTTTTATGCTCTTCCATTATTTCACACCCAGTCTCTTTCTCAGTTCTTCCGAATACATACGGGAAACGATAATCTGCTCACCGTTTTGCAGTGTAATACGGATTTTTCGATTGATATCAGCCTTCAGACTTTTTACTTTTCTCAAATTGACAATACTTTGTTTACTGATGCGGATAAAATCCTGCTCGAATAGTTCCTGCTCCAATTCATATAATTTCAAATCCGATTCATACGTTGTCTCAGTCGTATAAATAAAGGTATTACGATCAACACTCTCAATGTACAAAATTTTTTCCGCATCCAGAAGATAAGTTTCATCGCCTTTTCTTGCAGTAATCTTTCTGTCCAGAATCCGCATGAAAGAAATGATTTTTTCAATATCCTGCATCAGTCTTGGGGCAGTAATCTTAATAACGGTATCCGGATATTTTTCATCAATATCTAACTCGATTTTCATTTACTCCAATCCTTTTCTTTTAGCTCAATCGTTTGCTTTTCGTCCGATTCTTTTCTTTTACTTCAAGCGTTTTGTTTTATTCTAATCCTTTTCTTTTGTATACGAATGAGAAAAGAAATACAAACACAACAGCATTCAACAAAATAATCCACACTGCATTTTCCGGCATATCCGAAAAAGACATTTTCTCTAAAATATTTTTTAACTGTTCCGTGTAAAAAATCTTTGCAACCTTTGCTATTTTTTCATTGAACATGGATAACATCGGAAGAAATGCCAGTATCATCATGCCGGGCATCACAAGCGATGTTGCCGCCATCTGGTTCTTTGCAAAAATACCAACGCATGCTCCTGCAAGGATGGATATGAAAAAACCAATTCCCATAAGCCCCAAGAAAAAGGCTCTGTCTTTTCCGGAAAATCCCAAAGACATAACACCTGCGCCAATCATGCATATTGCCCAGACATAAAATCCAACTCCGCACAGATATTGCCAGGGCATAACATTTGCCATCATAAGGACACGCAGTGTGTTTTTTTCCTTTTCTTCCGAAATAATGGCTGCCACAGATGTAATCGGAGCCATACCAATATACATGATAGCAAACAGCTTTGTAAAAAACAGTTCCGGCATTCCCTCAAGGGTAATCGCATTTTCCATAATAACCGTCATAAGCGGAAATAGTATGAACTGTATTAAAATCGTCTTGTTTTTAATGGTATCTTTTAATTGTTTCTTGATGATAATCATAATATTTCGCATTTATTCTTCCTCCCCAAAATCTCTTCCTGTTAATTCTAAAAATACAGTTTCCAATGTCGGTTCTGAGGAATGAATCGTTTCGATCTCTTCTGCCTGCAATAAGTCATAGATTTGCTTCGCAGATTCCTTTTCGTGAGACAACTCTAAATCTTCTCCACCGGATAAATGCAATATTATTTTTTTCTGATGATTATACTTTCTGCATATTTCTTTTGGTTTCCCATAGTCTACGATTTTGCCATCATTTAAAAGGGCTACCGTATCACACAAGGCCGTTGCTTCTTCCATATTATGAGTAGTTAAAAAAATCGTACACCCTTCTTTTTTCTTTTCTAAAATAATTCGGTGTATCGCTCTCATAGACTGTGGATCGAGACCGCTGGTCGGCTCATCCAGAAAAATAATCTTTGGTTTATGCATAAACACTCTCGCAAGCAAAAGTCGGGCACGCATACCCTTTGACAAATTTGCTGCCGAAAGCTTCGTGGAATCTGCCAGTCCTACCCGTTGCAATATTTCTTTAACCCTGCTATGCGGAATCCCATAGATATCAGCATATATTTTTAAATTATCGGCACATGACAGTCTCTCATATAAACCAAACTGATCCATCATGATTCCGATTTGCTTTTTATCTTCTCCGGTTAAATCTCCGACCTCTTTATCTAAAATTCTGACTGCTCCTTTGTCAAAAGAAAGCTGTCCTGTCAGAATTTTGATAATGGTCGTTTTTCCGGCTCCGGATGGTCCGAGCAATCCAAATATTTCTCCATCCGGAATCGTAAAATCAATCCCATTTAAAACAGTTTTCGTATCATAACTTTTATAGATATTTTGGCACTGTATCATGTTTTTTCTCCTTTTGATGTATTGGATACTCTGAAAGTATCAAAACATGCAAAAAGAAACAATACACCGAAACATAAGTTGCCAAAATCACTACATAAGTTGCCGAATTTACATTCTAGCTTTCTGTTATCTGTTGTGTCTTATATCTTTTCTCATATCTGTTGTATCTCATGTTTGTTGTGTCTTATATCCTCTGTATCTCATATCTATTGTGTCTCATATCTGTTGTGTTTTTTATCTATTTTTAATTTCAATACGATCCAGAATACCTTGTACACTCACATTTTGGTGTGTCAAATACATTCTGGTAACATCTTCAATAAAGCCTCTGTCTGATTTCGTTTTTTTCTGTATCTTGTCAATGGGATATCCTCTGTCTATGTACTTCATAATTCTTTTCACCAGAGCGTAGCGTTCTTTTTGCTCTTTATCTGTTATGCCTTTATCTGTTTTATTTTTATCTGTTCTTTTGGTGCCGATTCTGATTATGCTATTCCCATTTTGTACAATTCTTTTATTTTCATCGTCCATATCATAATCTGTAGAAGCATCCATGACAGCCGCTTTTGCATGCCCATAGTAAATCTTTTTCGGATTACGCTCTAATAACAGCTCCCAGCTCTTTGCAATCTGTGTCCCTTTGTGCATTTCCAACTCATAGAGTGGATTCAAATCTCCTACCAAAAGCACACCTTCATCCAGCCATAACGATATACTGTCATCACTATGTCCGGGCGTATATAGAATTTCTCCATCAACGCCGATTTTTCTCAAAAAGTCTCTGCTTTCGGCGATTGTAATCAACTGTACTTTACTATCATCAATCGGTTTAAATTTTTTTCTTTTATCTTTTGCAAATACAGAATCCGAACTATGAATAAACGCCTCTTGCACATCCACCACAACAATGGTAATCCCCAAATCCGCAATTTCCTGTGCTATTCCCATGTGGTCCGGATGAAAATGAGAAATAAACAAATATTTGATATCCTGTGCACGGATTTCTTTTTCACCCAATTCTTTGCAAAACAGTAGAAATGTCCCGGCCCAATCGGTATCAAAAAGAATATATCCGTCATTTCCCTTTATCAGATATGTATTTGTATTTGAATATTTTAATTCTGTTATCATATGCAAACTTATTCCAATTCTGCGCCTTCTTCTTCGTAGCAGGTCAAATCCAGAATATCCGGATTCGAAGCATCAAGCCTGCCGTTTTCCAAAGACAAAGAAGGATGATATATCATTTCTTCATGATTACCGGTTACGGATATTTCTAAATTGGAAACAATGTCACTTTCATTTCCACGAACCAGAATTACTTCTCCGGGTTTTCCCTCATACAAAAGCTTTCCTCTTTCCGGCATGCCGTCATCGGTATTGTCTCCCCACACCTGTTCAAAAACCGATATTTCATCATCTTCACAAGCCGGTATCAATAAATACACTTCTTCTCCCGGTTGCTCGATATAGGGACATTGTTCAAGCTCACGCATAAATTCATACTCATAATAAAACTCACCGGCACCCTGTAGCACATTTTCTTTTGTACTCTCAGAATATTCTCCTTCCCATCCAAGGAAAAATACCCCAAGTATTACCTGATCCGTTTTTAAATCCTGCTGCAAAGCAACCAGGGATTCTTTTGCAGTTTCACTCCAGTTATTGGGATCTTCTCTGTCGCTCTCTTCTTTTTCCGTTTCTTCTGATGTTTGATTATCTATATCTGCTTCTTCATTCTGATTATCCATAGCTAACTGTTCATCTGTTTGTTGTTCTTTGGTGTTATCTGCTTCTGTTTCAGCTGTATTGTCTGCTTCGGCTGTGTTTTCGCCACCTTGTGTCTTGCCTGTGCATCCTGCCAGCATTAACATCATTGAAATCATAGCACATTTGGTTAACATAACTTTTATTTTCCGTTTCATATTTCCCATCTCCTGTTCACTTTAATTTTCAAGTTTTGGACCTACCACCGCTTGCATCTCGTCAGCCCAAATCGACTTCTTTTCATGCTTTGGACCTACAAGAATTATCATCGCATATGCTACGGCATATGTAAACAAAAAGAAATGCCCGGTTTCAACTTTATAGACAAAGTCTAAGTTTTGAAACCAGACATATAATAGTTTCTATATCATTCCTTTTTTGGTCATCTTGAACCCAATAAAATACTAAACAAATGAAATCACTTCATTTTTGGGTTTCACTGTTTTTTCTACGCTGACTGCATGGAGGACAGGGCCCTCTTTTCCATAATCCTCAAAATACTCAATTGCAACCTTTGCTGTTATCTTAATCCAACTCTTCTGCTCAAGTTCAATTTCCTTATCATATTTGCAGGCATAACCTAAAAATGCCATATCATCTGCGCAACAGGTCATTGCCATGCGTCCCGGGACAAAGTAACCTTTGGGGAATTTAGGCGGATGCAAAACATTCGCCACAAATTGAATCGTTTTTCCCTCATATCTTTCCATATTATCCAAAATATCAATGTACCAAAAGCCATATCCCGTATCATCCAGAATAATTGGATCGGCATTCAGATCATAAGGAAGATCCTCTTCCAATGTCACATTCATTTCCCCAGTGGCATTTTCAAAAATAATTTCGGCCTGCTGATTAAGCGCTTTGATATTTCTCTTATATCCGGCAATTTTATCTTCCATGCCGTCACAACGATTCATAATAATCAGTTCTGAACCTCTGATCTGATCTGCCACAAGCGATTTCATATTGGTAAAATAATTTGCAAACGTCTGACCATTAATCATGGTAATCTGCTGCTCCATTTTCCAATGCCAGGGAAATTTCACATTTTTCAAACTCCACATACCATTAAATTCAATGATAATACGACCTGGCTTATGCTTCTTTTCCAAGGCAATGAGGTTTTGGGATGTAAAATCTTCTTCATCCTCTATCACCTCCATGATCGTACGACTTTTTTTCAAAAGTCCGCTATCATATTCATTTTCACCTTCCTCGCATATAATCAGAAGTGTATTCTTTTTACTTTGAAAATAAGGCTGACTTATGGTATACGTAATAAATTCCGTTTTTCCACTATCCAAAAAACCATTAATTATATATACAGGAATCATCATTCTTCTCCTTTGATACTTACCGGGCTTTACTTTCCAAAACCTTTTGATAATACATCTTATGCACCAAATAATTCACGAATGGCTTTCTCATTGATCTTAGAACCAATGACACAAATCTTACCGGTTGTCTCTGCACTTCCATCTCTGATTTCGCTCTCACCCGGAACATGATCAAAATGAATGAAACTGTCACCGTCTGTCGGAACCATTCCTTTTGCACGAAGAATCATACCATACTTATCGCCATCTTCCAATGCATCCAGACATGCCTGTATTTGTTCCTTTGTAAATTTGCTGGAAGTTTCAATACCAACACTGGCAAAAACTTCGTCCGCATGATGATGGTGATGATCATGCTCATGGTCATGATCGTGACAGCCGCATGTGCAATCCGGTCCATGGTCGTGATCATGGTGGTCGTGGTGATCGTGGTCATGCTCGTGATGATCATGGTCGTGGTCGTGGTGATCATGGTCGTGATCGTGACAACCGCATGTGCAATCCGGTCCATGGTCATGGTCGTGATGATCATGATCATGCTCATATGCTTCCATAACTTCTTTCATGAGTTCAGCTTCTAAATCTTTTGCATTTTCTATCGTTTCTAATATTTTGATACCTTCCAACTTATCCCAAGGTGTTGTAATGATGGATGCTTTGGCATTGTGCGCACGAATTAATGCTACACATGCATTAATTTTTTCATCACTCATCTCACCGGTACGACTCAAAATAATCGTTCCTGCATGTTCAATCTGGTTAGCAAAAAATTCACCAAAGTTTTTCAGGTATGTCTTACATTTTTTTGCATCAACAACTGCAACCGCACTGTTTAAATGAACACCTTCATCTGCCGTCGCACCTTCTACCGCACGCATGACATCCGATAATTTGCCAACGCCTGAAGGCTCAATTAAAATACGATCCGGATGATACTGATTCAATACTTCTTTTAACGCTGTACCAAAGTCACCGACCAAAGAACAGCAGATACATCCCGAATTCATTTCCGTAATATTAATTCCGGCATCCTTTAAAAATCCACCGTCAATACCGATTTCACCAAATTCGTTTTCGATTAATACAACCTGCTCTCCTTTTAACGCCTCATTCAGCATTTTTTTGATAAGCGTTGTTTTTCCGGCTCCCAAAAAACCGGATACAATATCAATTTTTGTTGCCATTTATATCACCTTTCCTTATTAAACAATGAAGATTTTAGCAAAACATTTTGTAACAAAAACAGTTTACAACAAGATAATTTCGCTAACTGTATTAGTATAGCACAATTTAAAAAGAATAGTTTCATTTTACAAAAATTTTATTTCTGCCGTTTTCGTCTATTTTATCACCAATTCCACCGGGCAATGATCCGAACCTTCGATGGAAGTATGAATATCTGCGCTAACCAGCCGGTCTTTGAGACTTTCCGAAACCACAAAATAGTCGATACGCCATCCGGCATTCTTTGCCCTTGCCTGAAAACGGTATGACCACCAGGAGTAAATATCCGTCTTATCCGGATAGAAATAACGATATGTATCAATCATTCCTGAATCAAGTACACGAGAAAATGCGGCTCTTTCTTCATCCGTAAAACCGGCATTGTGATGATTTGTTTTCGGATTCTTTAAATCGATCTCGTTGTGTGCCACGTTTAAATCCCCTGCATAAATCACTGGTTTTGTTTCTTCTAATTTTTTTACATATGCAAGAAAATCTCTTTCCCATTCCATACGGTAATCCAATCTTGCCAGTTCGTTCTGTGAATTCGGAACATAAACGGTGATAAAAAAGAAATCCTCAAATTCCGCCGTAATGACACGTCCTTCGTGATCATGCACATCCACACCAATTCCGTAAGTTACATTCAGTGGCTCTTTCTTTGTAAAAAGAGCGGTTCCGGAATAGCCTTTTTTATCAGCGTAATTGTAGTACTGATGATATCCCGGCAAATCTAAATTAAGCTGACCTGCCTGCATTTTTGTTTCCTGCAAGCAAAAAATATCCGCATCCAGTTTCTGAAAAATTTCCAAAAATCCCTTTCCTACACATGCTCTTAAGCCATTTACATTCCATGATATCAGTTTCATCTTTTGTTTTCCTTTCTATCTTCTTACACCAAGTACATAATTTTACCAAACATAACTATATTTCTACAAGCACTTTCCACTTACCATTTCTTTTACCATTTTCTCGTGCTATCAAACCTTTTTCCTGCATTTCAACAGTTCTTCGCTTAATCGTTCTCTCAGATTTACCGGACATTTCAGCAATTCTTTTCTGTGTTGCAGATGGTTCCTGTTTTAGAATATTTATAACTGCCAATTCTTCCAATGATAAATCTAAAGTGCCATTTTGGCACTTTGAATCATTGGTTTTGGCACTTTGAATTGCACTTTTATTGTCAAAATCAATATGCATATATCTGTTTTTCAATTCATGACCGGCATTCATCAAAAGATTTTCAAAAAACATTTCCAAAAATTCTGTAGTTGCATGTACACCATTCTGCCAATCATTATAATTTGCTCTTACTAAAGCATTTCTAAAATACCATGAGTTCTCTGCAAATGTTTCATTGCTTACAGTAAATCCAAATGTCTTTAAGTATCTGATTATAAATACTGCCGTTGATCTGGTATTTCCCTCACCAAATGGATGTATCTGCCATATTCCAGACGTAAATTTTGCAATATGTCTAACAGATTCCTCCATAGTTAATCCTTCGTACGAAAAATTCCTTTCCTGAGAGAAATCATAATCCAAGGTATCTAGGATACTATCATAAGAAGCATACATTACTGTATCGCCTTTAAGTACCCATTCCTTTTTCGTAATATTATAATCACGGATCCTGCCTGCATGATCAAACACACCTTCAAACAACTTACGATGAATATTCTGCCACTCCACAGGCGAAAACTGAAAAGTCTTTTCACCAAGTAATTTTGCAATTCTTACAGAGACAATATCCGCTTCTTTCGTATCCTCTTCAATTTCATTTCTTTCTTTTCGTTCTTCATAATAGCTATGAATACGTTTATCTGCTTCTGTTATGCTAATCTTACCCTCAATATGGTCTTTAGCAGTTTCAATTAAGTACGCAGAAGGCTTAAGTCCATCTACGTCTTGAAGTCCAATAGCAGTCTTCCATGCATTACTTTTATCGACTTTATCAGGCTCACCTTGGCGAATATATTCATTTAATTCTAATTCCCAGTTGTTTACTGCCATGTATATCCTCCTTTTCAAATTCAACTATTTAACAGGAATATTCCATTTCAAATTCATTTTAACAAAGCCGATTTTCTCATACAGTGGTCTACCATTTAGATGAAATATAGTTGTACAGCGTATTTAAGAATAATCAATTTTATAATTCTCACACTTCCCGGACATTCTGGCATCCAGAAATGCTTTTACATAGATGCCGTTTTCACGGTATTCACATTCTAAAATCTGTGCATTCTGACGAAGCATGTTCAAGTCACCGCCGGCATCATAAGGAAGCAACAGTTCATATATTTCTCTGCTTCCGAATAATTGTTTTTCAATCGCCAAAAGCAAATCTTCGATTCCAATTCCTTTGCCTGCTGCCAGAAATACTTTATTGTCCTTAACCTGCGGATAGGTGATATCTGCATTATGCATTGCAACCAGATCCATCTTATTATAAAGATAAAGCATCGGAATTTTTCCTGCTCCCAATTCTTCCAAAGTGTCCTTTGCCACTTTCATATGTTCGCGATAATGCGGATCGGAAAAATCAATAACCTGTAAGAGAAGGTCGGCATTTTTTACCTCTTCCAATGTGGAACGAAATGCCTGAACCAGATTATGCGGAAGCTCATTGATAAACCCAACGGTATCAGATAATAAAAAGCTCTTTCCGTCTTCACGATTTACTTTTCGAACCGTCGTTTCCAAAGTGGCAAACAACATATCTTTTTCCAAGACCTGTTTTTCTTCTTCACGATCACAATAGGTCAGTAAAGCATTCATAACCGAAGACTTTCCGGCATTGGTATAGCCCACCAGACTGACAAGAGGAATTGCATTTTTTTGTCTGGCCTTTCTCTGGGTGTTCCGGTCCTTTTCAACCTGGGCAAGTTCTCTTCGAAGCGTAGCCAGTCTTTGCTCGATATGACGGCGGTCCAATTCCAATTTTTTCTCACCGGCACCTTTATTACTCATCGCACCACTGGCACCACCCTGCCTGCTTAGGGCATCATGCAGTCCAACCAGTCTCGGAAGGGCATATTGCAAAGCTGCCACATCAACCTGCAACTTTGCTTCTCTGGTACGGGCTCTTTTTGAAAAAATTTCCAGAATCAAGGTTGTCCGATCCATAATCGGCATATGAAGTTTCTGTTGTAGATTTCTAAGCTGCATGGGAGAAAGCGCGTTATCAAAAATAATCAGATCCGCATCTGTTTCCTCTGCCAGCATTTGAAGCTGTTCCACTTTTCCGGTTCCTATATAAAATGCTTTATTAACCGCCTGGGCATGCTGTGTCAGCTCGCCGACAACTTCCAGTTCGCAAGCTATTGCTAACTCTTCTAATTCTTCCATAGAATGTGCAAAATCCCGATGTGTTCCTAAATCAAGACCTACTATAATTGCTTTTTCCATAAATTAATCCAAATCCATTTCCAAATCTTCGTATAGCACAGCGGCCTCAACAAATCCCATTCCATAGTATGATAACTCATAGGGCAGAAAATAGCATATAATTCCATCCTGTGTCAGATAAAAGGCTTCGGAATCGTAATAATCATAGTTTTCCACAATTTCTATGGCATCTTCCCAATACTCATCCGGATTTGCCGTTATCAATTCCTTAAATGCTTCGCAAAACAATGTATTAAATTCATCTTTTGAAAGCGAAATCAGATCGACCGCATTTACACGCTCTCCCGTTTCCATGCTATACATCACAAAATATCTCTCAGACATACCATGGGCAGCACCACCCTGACATATATAATCTGTATACAACAATCCTAGATACCTTTTTGAAAAGAGTGTTACCTGATAGCTGTGATCATAATACTCCATCGGAAGATCTCCATCGTATTCCGACATTGATTCTGCATAAAAAAGTGAGTTTTCTTCATCACTTTTTCTTATTTCTTCATAATGATCCAAAATATCCTGATTAATCAGTGAAAAAATACGCGAGTCACCTTTTAACTGCGGTATTTTAAAAGTGCAAACGGAATACGTATTATTTTCTTCCGTCTTAATTTCCTGCTCAATCTCATAATAAACAACCTGATCTGTTGATGCATCATCTAAAGGATTTTGCAGATCAAATTGGGTCGAAAGAATCACGGGCTCCTCATCTTCCATCGTTTCTTCCCCTGTTTCTTTTGCCGTATCTTCTATATTTTCTTTTGTCGGTTCATCAGATTGCTGTTCCTGTGATGAAACATTCGAATCTTCTGCTATTTCTACAGTTTCTTCCGTTGCGTTAGCATCTGAAATCTCCCCGGAAATCGGAGATGTTCCACAAGCAGTTAGCAGAAAACAACTTATCGTCAGTATCATAAAAAGTTCTTTTGTCTTCATAGTCATATACCTTTCACGCTTATATGTCCATATACATTCTAACAATTGTAAGTGTAAAAATTAAATATATATTTTTCAAGAGCTATTGTGCTGATTTAAAAAAACATCCAACACTGCATGCACATTTATGCTTTTTCATAAATCAATAAAAGAGCTCCGTCCTGTACTTCAATCATGGCATCTTGTCCAATAAATGAATTACTGATACCAAGAGCCACTTCCGATGTCAGACTTCCCTCATATTCATATTTCAATCCTTGAATCTTAACCCTATCGGCTTTATCGCTCAGACAGATGACAGATAAATCTCCCTTCATGGCTGCAGAAAAACGTTTACATCCGCGCCACAATATTTCCATGCGAATTCCATCCCCCATCATGCGGATATTACATCCCTTTTTTGCATAGTGGTGCATGAGCTGAATATTGGCAAGAGTATGGGAAATACGGGTCCCTCCGCAACCGCCATACAGCATCATGTCCGTATAGCCAAGTTCAAACGCTTTTGCAACGGCTAAAGCCATATCGGTATCATCCTTTTCTACCGGAACTTTTTCATGTGCAATCCGATTGATTTCATGCTGAAAATCCGTTGGTAATTCGTCATCCCCTTCAGATAATGAATCCAAATCACCAATCCAGAAATCCAGACGCATATGGTGGTTGAGCAAAAATTTCAGACCTCCGTCTGCAGCAATCACATAAACATCTTTTTTCAAGCCATTTTCCTTGCAGGCTTTTGCGCAGGCACTGCATTTATGATGACACTCTAATGTTTCTTTTGTCATTTCTGCCGAATTCTCTTTTTTATTTTCTTCTATCGCTTTGGTTGTTACTTCCGGCCTTTCTTTTTTACTCTCTCCTGTCTTTTCTGCCGTCTCTTTCGGCACTACATTTTCATATCCGGCCCATTTTAAAAGACCAAGTAGTTGCTCGGCTTCCTTTCCCATAGGAGCAGCACCAATTAAAATAGCCTGTTTATATTCTGCGTCTGTTTTTTCCATCCTTACCTTACTCACCTTTTCTTGGTTTACATAATTTTACCATCTGATTTTTCAAAACTGCCAAAGCTTTCCCTACTAAGATTGAAAATGAAATGGCAGCAACAACATACAAAGCTTTCATTTCCGGCAATCCTTTGGGCAGATATAAATACCAGATATCACCATAAAATGCCGTATAATCAAAATCAGCAAATATATTAAACAGCCGGTTCAAAAAAGCAAATATACATTTTAGTAATAATATACCCGCAAACTGATGAAACATAATGTCCCATGTATGATTTCCTAAAAGTGACAGCAGACGAATAGGACTGTCAAATTTTTCCAGTTGCCGTGAAACTGTTAGCCAGAATGCAATTCCGATGACTGCGCTTAAATAGGTTGCAAAAACACCAAACGGATAATCACAGGAAGATGGAATAGCATAGACAACTCGTCCAAAATATCCATTCAAAAGTAAAGCTATAACCAGACAAACAGCAAAAATTACAGTTGCCGGAATCCGGTTAGCATAGGCTTCAAAATATTTCCGATACCAGATTCCCAAAATATAGAAAGGCATAAAATATGCAATTCGAATGAAAACCATCATATTTTCACCCATCAATCCCCGACAGGCAAGAGATACTCCAAAAATTCCTATTGTCAGCAAAAGAATCTGCCAGACAATATCCGTAACCTTTTCTTTTTTTAACAGATGAAGCAGGCTTTCACCCATGATATACAAAATCTGTACCATAAAGAAGGGGAAAACAAACCAGGCTCCCATATCCAGTACAAATAAGTTCTTACTGCTAACAGGATAGAAAAGGAATGATTTTAATGTAACCGGCTCCCCAAATAAAAAACCGCTTCTTTGAAGAACGAATAAAATCAGCCCATAAACTGCATTGATTACCCAGAGTGGGATAAGCAATTTGCATATTTTTTTAATTGCATACAAAATAGGATGCTCTGCTTCAGCCGCTTTTCTAAAATAACCGGAACCGAATACAAAAACTGCCAGATGAAAGGCGCCAAAATGCATCCAGTTTGAAAGCATTTCAAATCCACCGCCATCACAATGGCTTAAGACAACAAACAAAATCGCAAAACTGTATAAATAACGAAAGGCTTTGTTTTCTTCTTTCTTTTCCCGATTCAATTGTATGATTTCCTGTTTTATCTTCATATTTATCCTGTTAAATGTTTCTATGTTACTTTTCTATGCAAATATTCCTAGGTTACTTTTCTGTACTGTTCTTTTAATATTATTCTTTTACAATTATTCTTTTACAATTATGTTCTTGAGAAAAATTCCCATATTCTATCATAGATGCGTTCTTACACAATTGTAAAAGTGTAGAATACTTTTCATTCATCCTAAAGCCATACTTTTTCATTCTATCACATGAAAAATATGACCTTTTGACTCTGGTACCATATTATTTTACCACAGTTTTCAGTGATATTCATACGTCCCTAGCTCGGAATAAGCATACAAATCATCTGCAAACGATCGCTCTGCCAGTTCAAACACGATGACATCCGGTTTTATGACATCAATATACTCTTTCATAAATGTATAGTTTACGCGCGAACAGGAATATACCTCCCGATATCTTCCGTAAAAATAGCACTCTTTGTTATCAAAAAAACTATCATGTAAAATCAGAATTGTTTTATCGGTAGGCGCATTTTCATTGTAAAAATATGCCATATTATTTCCCGCCAAAACGGAAACATCTTTCCGATTTTCTCCATCCGATAAAGCAGGCGCTCCCTGATAAGTCAAAACCGGGATTGTTTCTTTTATCGGTAGCGAAGATAATTCCAGATTTTCTTCCCGGTAGCCCAAAGAAAAACTCTCTCCTGAAATAACCGGAATATCCGGATGACTTTCTGCAATTTTTTTATCTAAGAGTGTCATCCCATAAAATGCCCCAAGATCATTCCAGTGAGCACTGTCATATTTGAGATTATAGATTTGTTCCTCTTCCGCCTTTTTGCGAAACTCAGCATCGGGGATCACATAGTCTACACCACTAACATCCAATTTCTGTTTTAGTGTATCCAAAGCACTGTTTTTTGTCCTATCCACATGAATATCATCCGGCATAAACTGCCCATATACGGATGACTTATTCGGACATACCATTGTGATAAAAGTAGCCCCGTTTTCTTTTGCATATTCCGATGTGTTCATCAAATACCGGCTAAGGTTGTCTAAAAGTTCCTCATTGATATTCAGTCTTTGATAATTCTGAATATAACCCTCATCTGCCGGAAATACATATCCGTCTTTCCCTTTCATGTGTATCGTTTCCGCAAATTCACCAAAGACATAATACGTCACATAATTGTTAAAAGAAATTGCCTGATTCCGAAAACCAATCCGGTCTTCCGCATAATGTCCGTACCACTCATTATAAAGCGAAGAAAAATGCAGCCCCGGCCATTCCGTCATATTCCGATTTTCCAATTCCGATGTGATTGTTGGAGTCGTATCTAACAGACAAAACGGTATTGCAATCATGAGAAAGAAAGCCAGAGAAAATATGAAATTACAGATCTTTTTTTTCTGTTCCATACAGCCTCCTAAAAACGGAAATAGATAAAAGGATTATAGCTTCCCGTGATGATAAAAACAAAACAAAGAGCCAGTAAAACAAGCAAAACCAGACGTTTACTAACCATGAACATAAACGTTTGATTCGCTCCTGTCTTTTTCAAAATATTTTTCCATGGAATGCATGCAAATAATGCAATCACAAAAATCAAAAGCGTTTTTTTATCAAAATAATAAGAAACATCATATGCAACAAAAGCATTTCGTTTTATGCCCAGCATAACCATCAGATATTTTGCAGTTTTTTTCACATCGACAAGTGCAAATAATACCCAGCCGACTAAAACAACAAAAAGCGTATAAACTCTTCCAAACGTTTGAGAAATAATCCTGCCGGTTTTTGATAACGCAGCATCCTTTTGTTCCTGTTTTGTCAGTACTCTTTCCAAAACAAGAAACAGACCGTGCCACAGTCCCCACAATAAAAAGCCCCATGCCGCACCGTGCCAGATTCCGGTTGCCACAAATACAATCAACAGATTGAGATAGACATTGCCTCTTCTGCTGCCTCCAAGTGGGATATACAGATAATCCCGAAACCAGCTTGACAGGGAAATATGCCATCTGCGCCAGAACTCTCGTATCGATTTTGAAATATAGGGATAATCAAAGTTTTCGGCAAAATGGAAACCAAAGATTTTTCCAAGTCCGATTGCCATATCCGAATAGCCGGAAAAATCAAAATAAATCTGCAACGCATAAGCGATTGCACCAACCCAGGCAACCGGCAAACTCATATACTGCATATCGTTACTCATGATATTGGTTGCCAGTGCACCCACTGTATTGGCAAGGATTGCTTTTTTGGAAAGACCGATAATAAACCGTTCTGCTCCCAGCGCAAAGAATTCACTCGTATGTTTTCTTTCGG
The DNA here is from genome assembly GCA_017626095.1 of Lachnospiraceae bacterium. Classification (GTDB taxonomy): domain Bacteria; phylum Bacillota; class Clostridia; order Lachnospirales; family Lachnospiraceae; genus UBA2882. The sequence continues at coordinate 29,884 of JAGAJL010000020.1, read as the reverse complement.
ATAATTCTTGTCTGATATCCGAATAACGGACAATCGGTCCTGCAATCAACTGCGGGAACATCGCAATGTACAATGCCAGATTAACCGGATTTTTCTGAACCAGTTTTTTATCCCGATACACATCAATACAATAAGACAACCCCTGAAAGGTATAAAAAGAAATACCAATGGGAAGTGCAATATCCGGAACCTTTAACAAATTTGGGATAATCCGGTCAATATTTTCAACAAGGAAACCGCTGTATTTAAATACACACAAAACACCCAGATTAACCAATACAGCCAGAACCAGATACGGCTTTGCCTTTTTATGGTTAGCAATGGCTAATCCAAACAAATAGTTATATATGATGGAGGCAAGCATAATCAGTACATAAACCGGCTCTCCCCATGCATAAAAAAACAGACTGCAAATAAGCAGGAAAAGATTTTTTCCCTGCTTCGGCACCAGGTAATAACTCAGGATTACAACCGGTAGGAATATGCATAAAAAGATAATTGTTGAAAAAACCATATGTTGCTCCGTTTATATCATCTATCAAAATCAAATCTTAAGGATGTAAGTGCAATAGTAAATTTTATCACACACTGATGTATATTGATTACTGCATTGTTACGCAATTCTCGCAATCAACGAACAAAAATCTGTGGATATCGCTCTTTTATCACATTGGAATACATGGTTGCACCTTCTGTATTGAGATGATCTATATCTCCAAACAGGCTATTACTGTACATCTCAACATTAGGATTAATCCAGATGTCCGGGTTTTTCTGTGCAACATCGTACAAATAATTTCTGTAATGTTCAAAAAATTCATCCGAAATCACATTATATGAGGTTTCTGTCATTGGAAGCTGCTCTAAAACCACTTGTATATGTTGTTCCCTGCAAATATCAAATATCGCATTTAAATAATAATCAATCATATCTGATGATTCAAAATCATCTTTTTTCGCTTCCCCGTTTAGTCCGCCGTTTTCACCTTCTGTTCCGAACAGACTATAGCCCCGTTGCGCAACCATCAAATCATATTTTTCCTGATTCGCACGATATCGGTTTGTGGTAAAAGCCTTCTTTAATGCAGCACCATATTTATTTGGAAAATAAAACTTATACATTGCGTATTCTAAATATATATGTTCCCTGTCAACAATGGTATTATTTTCAAAACTATTTCTGTTCTTAGCTAGTTCAAAAAAATCTTTTTGATTAAAGGTATGAAAATAAATACAGCGCTTCCAGAAGATGAAATTTTCATCATTTTCTTCCGAACGACATAAATGTAATGGTCCATAAGCCAAAATCAGATACTCCGGTGCATCGTGATTTTCCAGATATTCTTTCAGCATATAATAACTTTCAACCGGGGATACTCCGCCTAAAGATATATTATAAACATCTTCACCGAGTACATCCGGCATAAAGCTGGCTTTTGCCCGCGAATCACCTAAAATCAGTACACGGTTGGTATCATGATTTTTTGAAATATAATCTTTTTGCTGCTTGTACATTGCATATTCCACGTCCATATAAGCCATTGGGAATGCTGCGCAAAAAATCTGCATCACAAGAACAACCGGCAAAATAATCGCTAATATTTTCGATATCAGTTTGCCAATCTGACGCCACATTTAGATTCCTCCTTTCTTGCCTTTTACGCCAATTTTAGTGTCAATTAAGAGCCATCCATTCGCAAAATCGTTGCTTCGCAACTTTTCTTTTGCTCATTTATGGCTTTTCGACTTGCCGCCAATTTTAGTGGCAATTAAGAGCCGTAAATTCGCAAAATCGTTGCTTCGCAACTTTACTTTTGCTCATTTATGGCTTTTCGCCAAATGCTTACATCAGTTTCTGTGCTTGCAAGCCAGCTTGCAGCACAGAAATAGATGTAAGCGCTTGGCTCTTAATTGACACTAAAATTGAAAATACACAAATTCCTGGGAGTTGAAGCTGGCCAGGAGTAAGAGTGCAAATACAAAGGTATAGTAAATTGCATAGCGGATAGGTTTCTTTATTCTGCCAATTGTAGTAATCGGGTCAGATGTAAGTGCCGCATAATCATAACAGCCAAGTAATGCAACAGGTAAAAGCAACTGCAAAAGCATGGACATATCAAAAGCTCCCAATCCGGATTTTATATAAGCAAGGGGATGGGATATCCCCTGTAAAGAATGGGCTAAAATCCAGACAGCCTGTGTCACAGATCCGGCTCTGAAAAAGCACCATGCCATTGAAACAAGACAGAATACAATAAAAACTCTGATCCACCAGACTATGCTTCCCTGCTTTACCGAAGATGTCTGCTTTTTATCGCTTTCCTTCTTGTTTTTTCCAAAAAACAAATTCTCCACACACTGCATCATGCCATGTAATCCTCCCCAGATTACATATGTAAATGCTGCTCCGTGCCATAAACCACTTAAAAGGAAGGTTATACAAAGGTTTACATAATGCCTCATTTTTGAAACCCGGCTTCCACCGAGCGGAATATAAACATAATCCCGGAACCAGCTGGAGAGCGAAATATGCCATCTTCGCCAGAATTCCTGAATAGAGCTTGAAAAATAAGGGCTCTTAAAGTTTGTCATCAGATCAATATCAAACAGCTTAGCCGTTCCGATTGCAATATCCGAATAGCCGGAAAAATCACAATAAATCTGAATGGTAAAAAACAGGATTGCCAAAACAAAGGAAAATCCCTGATACTCATCGGGATGTTCCAAAACAGCATCTACCATCACAGCAAGGTTGTCCGCAATCACCAGCTTTTTAAAAAATCCCCATGCCATGAGTTTTATCCCATAAGCTGCTTTTTCATAAGAGAAGACATGCTCACAGTCTATCTGTGGCAACAGATTTTTCGTTCTTTCAATCGGTCCCGCAACCAGCTGCGGAAAAAACGAGATAAACGCCGCATAGCGAAAGAAATTCTTTTCCGGCTCCACCTCGCCTTTATAAACATCTATCACATAACTTAAGGTCTGGAACGTATAAAAGGAAATACCAACCGGTAGCAGTAATTTCAAAGTAAGCGGATGCAACTCAATGGCAAAGCTCTGCAAAACCCGAATCAAAGTATTTTGCGCAAAATCAAAATATTTAAAAAAGAATAACACCAAAAGACTTGCTGCAATGGCAAGCCACATAATCGTTAATTTCGTTGATTTTTTTGAAAATTTAGGTAATAAAAGAGCACTGCAATATGAAACGGCTGTTGTAAACAAAATCAAAACAACATATTTCACATTCCAACTCATATAGAAATAGTAACTGGATAATAACAGAATAATCCAGCGATATTTCTGTGGAACCGCCCAATAGAGTAAAAAAACAATGGGCAGAAATATCGCAAATGCCAATGAATTGAATAACATAGTTTTCCTCACAAATAAAGTGAGCGAAACGATAAGCCGGGTTATGTCGTTGGATGATCATCTATCTAGAACTGCTGTTACCAACAGCTTCAAGCGACCCACCTGAAAGCACAGCGGGCAACTGTATTGCTTTCGTTTTGGTCTTGCTTCGGATGGGGTTTACATGTGCCCTCTATGTTACCATAGAGGCGGTAGTCTCTTACACTGCCTTTCCACCCTTACCAAAATAGAAAGAGGCGGTCACTCATAGCTTACGCTACTCGTTACGGACATACGTCCGCTCCGCCGCCCTCATTTTGGCGGTATATCTCTGTTGCACTGGCCTTGGAGTCACCTCCACCGGACGTTATCCGGCATCCTGCCCTGTGAAGCCCGGACTTTCCTCACCCATTCCCTTTCGTCTGAATGGCCGCGATCATCTGTTTCACTCACATATATTCATTTTGATACCAAGATAAATAATTATACTTTTCGCATAACAATGCACTGATATCCTGGTTTCATATCATTTTTATACCGGGAAACAACTGCCTCCCGCAAATTCACGGACAATGGAATTGTTCGGAAGCTGATCCGTTCCAAGTCCGAGGAAATAATCCAAAAATTTCAATAACCGTTTTGCTTCATGATATTCGGGTTCATCCTCACCGATTTCATATAAAAGCGGTTCCGCATATTGTTTTAAAGCCGCAAGCTCATAAATAGAAGCGGAATTAAAAAATGCATCTGCCTGTTCCTGAAAAGGAAAGATATTTTCTTCTTCCCCTTTTCTGACCGAAGGCCACATCTGAATCGTTCTTTTTGCCGATGCGCCTCTGGTACGCGCATCTCTGACCATACGACGTAAAAGGCGTCCGTCTGTGGTCGGAATGCGATTATGGTCATCAATATTCAAGGTTGTCAGAGCACTGATATAAATCTTATACTTACTTTCGTTTGGCAGCGCATAAGACATTTTATCATTCAGTCCGTGAATACCTTCCAATACCAAAACATCATCCGGTCCGAGTTTTTTGATATTGCCCTTGTATTCGCTCTTTCCTGTCATAAAATTGAAAGTCGGAAGATGAACTTCTTTTCCTGCCAACAAATCAACCATATTACGGTTAAACAATTCAACATCCAGAGCTTCCAGACATTCAAAATTGTAATCTCCGTTTTCATCTCTCGGTGTTTTTTCCCGATCCACAAAATAATCATCCAAAGCAATCGGATGCGGTTTTAAGCCGTATGTACGAAGCTGAATGGATAAACGGTGTGAAAACGTTGTTTTTCCACTTGAAGACGGTCCCGCAATCATAATAAACTTGATGCCGGGTCTCTCCGCAATCTCTTTTGCAATTTCACCGATGCGGCGTTCCTGAAAAGCTTCCTGTACCAAAATCAAATCATTGATTTCGCCTTTACAGATCTTGTCATTCAGATCTCCGACTGCATCCACACCCATTTTATCGCCCCATTCGTCTGCCTGCTTTAAGGTCGAAAACAGCTTAGTACGGGGTTTAAACTCGGTAAGCACTTCCGGTTTCATTTTATCCGGAAGATTTAAAATCAGACCTTCCTCATAGGGAAGTACCTCAAAATGCTTCACATATCCCGTTTTCGGCAACATATATCCATAAAAATAATCATAATAACCATCCAATTCATAGACATTGATGGAAGAACTTTTCCGATACTTAAATAGTTTTACCTTGTCATCCATTCCCTGCTTATGAAACAGTTCAACAGCCTCCTTGGTCGGATAAGCTCTTTTTGTAATTTCCAGATCCTGCTCGGATAACTCGCGCATCCGCTTTCCGATTGCATCCGCCAATGCCTTATCTACACTGACACCGTCACGGATATCAATGTAATATCCATTTCCGATGGTAAATTCAACCTTGGCATGTGCATTGGAAAGCCCCGGCGTATCTGCAATCGCTTTCATTAACATCAAGGTTGCGGTACGTACATATGCTTTATGTCCGGCATTATCTTTTAAAGTCAGAAATTTAACCGTACAGTCCTTCTCAATTTTCTTGGACAATTCCTTCATATGTCCGTCTGCAAATACCATGGCAATCGGACAGTCATAATCTTTCTGATATTCTACGGCAAGATCCTCAAACGTAGAGTTAGCCGCAACTTCTTTTTTCTCATTTCCAATTGTAACAACTGCCATATCCTTCATCCCCTTTATATTTTCTTAAAAATCTTACATATGACGAATTTGTGTATTCTCTCACAGACTGTATGTGGGCGTCAGCACTTAATGAGCAATTTATTGCGAATTTAGTACTGCTACGTTGTCATCCAAGTGAAAACGCGTCTGTGATAGAATACGCAAATTCGTCATATTCACAATTTAATTTGTTTTAGATAAACCAGCAGGGTTCTTCCGGTGCTTTTTTATAAATGGTCAGTCCCGGAATTTCTCTCCTGATGTATTGTTCCATATAATCTACAAAAATATGCTCAATTCCATAGTGACCGGCATCAATCACACAAAGTCCCTGTGCAACAGCGTCGATTCCTTCATGATGGTCAATGTCTCCGGTGATATATACCTCTGCGCCTTTTTGCAAAGCATCCGGTATCATACTGCCACCGGAACCGGGACAGATTGCTGCACGATAGACAGCTGACTCAGGATCACCAAAAACCTTTACGGTGGAAATATCAAAACACTGCTTAACATATTGCGCACATTCTCTTAATGTCATCTCATGCGACAGATTTCCAAAGCGTCCGAAGCCTTCTACGGAAATATCATCCTCGTAAGTGACCTGCAAAACTTCGCGGTTTCTCAATTTTAATTCATCGGCTGCGGCATCTGCCATACCCATGATATCAAAATTGGTATGCATGGCATAATAACAGATATCGTTTTGAATCAACCCAATCAACCGTTCTCCGATGAAATGATCTGAAACAATACGCTTCATCCCCTTAAAAATCAAAGGGTGATGCGTCAAAATCATATCCGCTCCTAGTGCCACTGCCTCATCAACGACTTCCTTTGTCGCATCCAAAGCAATATAAATGCTTTTTACCGTTTTTTCTCTGTTTCCGACTAAAAGACCGACATTATCCCATTCTTTAGCATAATGAGCCGGCGACAGCTCTTCCAACCGTTCCATAATTTCCTGACAAGTCATATCCGTTTCCACCCACTTTCACAGATCTTTTGACACGATAATTAACTGCTCCAGATAATCCTGCATTTCTTTCTTTTTCTCCGGTTGTGTTATCTTTTGTAAAATCTCTTCCGTCTTTTCTTTTTTCTGTTTCATATAAGATACGAAATCTTCAGGACGTTTGCGAAGCAAAACAGGTCCAAACAAATCCTCCTGCAAAAGTGAATACGTTCCCTCTTTTTCATGAACACAATCCGGATACTGCGATGAAAGAATTACTTCATTCACACAATTCCGATACAAGGCCTTTATCATGGGATAATATTTCCCGTCCTCTGTTACAAAGTCCTCATCTACTATTATGTATTCGTTTTCACGCAAAAATTTCCTGACTGCATCTGCTTCTGTTTGCGGCTGGAGAATCAATTCTTCAAAAAAGCCGAGGCGGGCAAGTCCTTCCTGCAAAATTCGAATCATCAGCCTTCCGCCCATTCCGGAAATTAAAAGCGTGTCCGCTTCGTTCTTTTCCAATGCTTCTGTTCCGTCAGATAATCTGACATCTATGACATTCTTAAGACCATATTTTTGAATATTGGCCCGTGCATGGGATAAAGGTCCTTCTTTTACATCCATCGCAATCACTTTCGGACACTTTTTGACCGCAGCAAGATAAATGGAAACATAACCGTGATCACACCCGATATCGGCAACTTTTCTTCCCGGTGTGACAAGCTTGGCCACCGCAAGTAGTCTTTTCGATAATTCCATGTGTTTTTCCATCTTTTAATTTTTCATCCAAATTATTTCATTCAAATATTTCATCCGTATATTTTCATCCGAATAACTTCAACCGAATATTATCATCCAAATTATTATCCAAATATTTTAATCCAAATAATCAAAATAATCTCTTAATTTCCGGCTTCTGCTCGGATGACGGAGTTTACGAAGTGCCTTTGCCTCAATCTGACGGATACGCTCACGGGTAACATTAAACTCCTTGCCGACTTCTTCTAACGTACGGGCACGTCCATCCTCTAGACCAAAACGCAGACATAATACTTTTTGTTCACGCTCCGTTAATGTTTTTAACACTTCATCCAGATCTTCACGAAGCAGCGTATAAGCGGCTGCCTTATCCGGTACCGGAACATTTTCATCCTTAATAAAATCTCCCAGATGCGAATCTTCCTCTTCACCAATTGGAGTCTCTAAAGAAACCGGTTCCTGTGAAATCTTTAAAATTTCACGCACTCTTTCTACCGGCATATTCATCTCTTTGGCAATTTCTTCCGGAGTGGGTTCACGGTTTAATTCCTGCAACAACTGACGGCTGACGCGAATCAGTTTGTTGATAGTCTCAACCATATGAACAGGAATACGGATGGTTCTTGCCTGATCGGCAATCGCTCTGGTAATCGCCTGTCTGATCCACCATGTGGCATAGGTTGAAAATTTATAACCCTTACGATAGTCAAACTTTTCAACAGCCTTAATCAGACCGAGATTTCCTTCCTGAATCAAATCCAAAAACAGCATACCTCGTCCGACATAACGTTTTGCAATGGAAACAACCAGACGTAAGTTTGCTTCTGCTAATCTTTTTTTGGCTTCCTCATCGCCCTCTTCCATACGCTGTGCGAGTTCAATTTCTTCATCAGCGGTCAAAAGCGGAACTTTTCCGATTTCTTTTAAATACATACGTACCGGATCTTCAATGCTGATTCCGTCCGGAACAGAAAGATCGATGTTTTCCACATCCACATCTTCTGCGTCCTCAACAGCCAATAATGCCTCTTCGTCAGGTTCTTCCTCTTCCTCGGTCATACGAAGAACATCAATACCCTTTTGTTCCAGAGTTTCCACAATTTTGTCATACTGCTCTTCTTCCAGGTTGAATTCCGCAAACTGATTTACGATCTCCTGAAAATCCAGAACGTTTTTCTTCTTCTTTCCCATTGCAATAACTGAAGCTAATTTTTCTTCAAATTTTGCCATTGTATTTTCGTCCATTTTATTCCATCCTCTCGTTTCTATGTTTTCCTATTTTTTACCTTAAGTTAAAGAAATATGCGTTTTTTGTATTTTCTCGATTGTCTTTTTAATAGAAACAATCTTTTTAAAAGCTTCCGGATCGGCATTCGCATGGTCAGTAACTCGTTGCATGGTAGCCCTTTTTATGGTTACTAAAATATCCGAAAGGGCTCGTTCCTTGTCGCTGACAGAGCCAAAAATCTTCGCCTGTGCATCCAGATCTACCTCGGTTGTACCTTTCAGCCGGCTTAGCTTATCCGTAATTTTTGTACAGAACAAAGAAGCAATTTCCAACTGTTCCTCTTCGTTTGTATCCTCCGAGGCCTGCAAAGACGTCATAATGGCGCCGGGATTTGGCACCTCACCATTTTCCAATGCCTGCATCAGCCGCTCTGCCGCCTTCCGGTAAATCCCTTCCGAAAAATCATCCACATGGATATAATCTTTAATCTTTGCGTATAAAAAAGGTTCATCCACCAGCCAGGTCAATAAGACCTTTTGATTATAGAGTACCGGATCCTCTTTTTTCTTATTCCGTTTGACCTCCGTCTCTTCCTGCCTGCGGACAGTACTCATTTTTGCCTGTGAACTGTTGCCGTAAGAAGCCACGCTGCCACACATTTCATCATATCCAAAATGATAAGTCTCACAAACCAGTTCAATAAAAGGTTTAATATCTTCAAACTGATCGGACAGCGTATACATCTTTTCAACCAGCGCCTTTCGAAACTTCAACTTACTTTCGGGACTTTTTAAATCATATCCCTTTTCCATCATCCGAAGTTCAAACCGGAAGCTGTCTTCTGCATTCTGAATTCTTTCTTCAAAAGCTTCACGACCAAGGTTTTTGATAAATTCGTCCGGGTCTTTGTAAGGCTCCAAATGTAAAATACGTCCGGTCATCCCATAATTTCTCAAAATATCGATCGCCCGCAGTGCTGCCTTGGTTCCGGCTCCATCGCTGTCATAAGCAAGAATAATTTGATCCGCATAACGTCTCAAAATGGCAGCCTGTCCACCGGTAAAAGCAGTTCCGAGTGATGCAACCGCCTCCGTAAAACCGGCCTGATGCATGGCAATGACATCCATATATCCTTCGCATAAAATCAGATAGCCTTTGCGGGATGTCCTTGCAAAATTCATGCCATACAAATTCCGGCTTTTGTCAAAGACAATGGTCTCCGGAGAATTTAAATATTTCGGTTCACCTTCTCCAATGACACGCCCACCAAAACCAATGACCTTGTTGTTGATATCCTGAATGGGAAACATAACCCGGTTCCAAAATTTATCATGCAGCCCATACTTTTCATGGAAAGATGCCACGCCGGAATCCACAATTTCGTTATCTGTGTATCCTTTGGACTTTAAATACAAAACCAAATCATCGCTCTTGACATTTGCATATCCGAGCGCAAATTTTTTCATGGTTTCATCCGATAATTCGCGGTTCTTAAAATATCTCATTCCGACTTCGCCCTGCGGAGCACGAAGTTGAAAGTAAAAATAATTGGCCGCATCCTTATTCAATTCCATGATGCGGGCTTTTTTATTCATTGCCTTTTTCGCATTTTCATCATACTCTGCCTCGGGGAGCTTGATACCTGCTCTTTCGGCAAGCATTTTCATAGCCTCGACAAAAGTATAATTTTCATATTGCATCACAAAGGTAAAAACGTTACCTCCTATCCCACATCCAAAGCACTTAAAAATCTGCCGGCTGGGACTTACGGAAAAAGAACCTGTTTTTTCATTATGAAACGGACATAGCCCGACATAGTTGGCTCCCTTTTGCTTGATTCGCACATAGCCGGAAACTACATCGACAATATCGTTTTTTTGTCTGACCTCTTCTACCAGTTCTTCCGGATAATACATCTAAATTTCCTCTCATCCATGCCATGTTTTGGGAATAAACAAATTCTCATACATACCGATAGCAAAACGATCGGTCATAGCTCCCACATAATCACAGACAATCTGCTCTTTGGAACTACCGTCGCGATCCATCAAATCCGCTGTTTCGCGGGGAATTTTGTCAAAGTGATGCAGATAATAATCATATAGCGCCTCAATCAGCACCTCCGCTTTTCCTTCTTCCCCTTTTGCGACCGGATTCTGATATACATTTTCAAACATAAACTGTCGCATTTCTTTCATGGCAGCCGCAACCGGCTCCGACATCATGACATCGTTTTTTCCTTTGCTGGTTGTAATAATGTCGTGAATAAAACTATCCAGCCTTTCCGGAAGCGTATAACCAATCACTGCCCCGATACTCTTTGGAACATCACTGTCCTTTAAAATACCGGCGCGAATAGCATCATCCATATCATGATGAATATAAGCAATCTTATCCGACATCCGGACAATTTTTCCTTCCAGTGTGGAAGGCATTCCCGATGTCTGGTGATTTAAAATACCGTCTCTTACTTCATAGGTCAGATTTAAGCCCTGACCTCTCTTTTCTAAAACATCCACCGTGCGGACACTTTGTATATGATGCTCAAATCCCTGCGGTGCCACACGGTTTAGTGCACGCTCTCCTGCATGTCCAAAAGGTGTATGCCCCAAATCATGTCCAAGTGCGATTGCCTCAACTAAATCTTCGTTTAGCGACAAGGCTTTGGCAATGGTTCTTGCATTTTGGGAAACCTCCAGCGTATGCGTTAGTCTGGTCCGGTAATGATCCCCATCCGGTGTTAAAAACACCTGGGTTTTGTCCTTTAATCTCCGAAAGGACTTGCTATGTAAAATGCGGTCTCTGTCCCTTTGAAAAACCGGGCGGATATCGCATGGCTCTTCCGGACGCAATCTTCCTTTACTGTTTTTGCTAAGACACGCATAGGGACTTAGATATTGAACTTCCCATTCCTCTAAATTTTCTCTGATTGTCATGTTTTTCCTCCACATGGTCGGCAACAAAACATTTTCTGTTATAAAAAAAGATAAAGTGAGCATTTTTATGCCCACTTTACATATTCTGCGAAAAAAACATTTTTCCTTTTTTCTTTTTCTGATTATCTTAGATATTTTTTTCTTTTTCTGATTTGGGTTCCCCAATATATATCTTTGCCCGCCTTGTACTTCGGTTTTTTACAAGCCTATTTTATTTTGATTCCTGTCTGGATAATCAGTTGCTCTTTTGAAAGCTCCGGTACCGGATTCATAATGATTTCCAGTTCGCCATCACCGTTGATATACGAGTATCCCTGCGGTTCAAACGATAAATCCGTCAAATCATAATCATAACGTAAAAACATCTCTCTGAAATCACCGGAATCCTTAATTTTCTGCTTATAATATTCATCAAAAGCTTCTCTATCCACATCGGCATTTGTTACCTTAAAGTATCCGCCATTTGCCATGTTGTAAGAAACCGTCTCCATCATATCGGTCATTTCTCCAAACCGCAGACTTTTTCCTTCCACCAGATCAAAAGTCAAAGCGTAAGTACGGGTATTGATTTCATCCGAAATCTTCGTTTTTTCTGTAAAAAGAAATGAAATTATTTCTGTTGTACATAAACCGACTTTATAATCCACATCGTAGGATTCGTATTCTTTTTCATCCTTTTCCGAATCGACAGAAACAATTTCAAAAATCGCCTGATTCCACTCTTTTTGCAATTCTTCGTCGGGCATTCCGTCAAACTGCGGATAATAGATTTTAATATCATCCTGCGTATACGCCGTATCCTTTAATCGATATACCATCGGCTCTTTTTTACCTTCCTCTTCCCCTTGGAAAGCGGAATCCGAAGTTTCATACATCGTCAGTGCTTTATCATAGATGGCATGACTTGTCTCTAAGGTGTTTCCTTTAATGGTAATCAAAATATCATCCGCATCATAAGCCGTCAGAAATGTATTAACCAGAGAACCTAACACAATATATTCGCCTGCTGTTCCCATCATATTGATATAATTCGAAAAATCCGCCGAAAGATCCAGCGTTAAACTTTTTCCTGACTTAGAAAAATTCAGCGCCTTGGTATCATATGATACCACATTAACCTTGGCTAACTCAGCAAGCAAATTGTCCGGTGTCAATTGCTCGAGCGAAACCTCTGTTTTTTCAAATCCGGTTGCCTGAGCATTGGAATAAAAGATAGAGACCGACTCGGTTTTTTGCATTTCTTCTTCAGGCTGCGCCGTCAGTGTATCCGTTGTTGCATCCTTCTCAGTTGCTGCTGTATGACTGCTTTCATTTTGCTGCTCATACTCTGTCAGCGTCTGTCCACCGCATCCTGCAAAGGAAAACATCATTATCACGAGGGTACTAAATAACAATAATCTCTTTTTCATCATAATCTCCTCAACAAAACAGAATTGTGTATTGGTATACCTAAATATACCATGCTTTTTGTATTTTGAGAAGTTGAAAAATTTTCCCCTTTTCGGATTAGTGTTTCCGTTTGTTCAGTCCTTCCAACATCACAACCATCAATACCAGAAACACCGCCAGGAAAATGGGATAGCATCCAATTCCGACCACATCCGCTAACATTCCGAATACAGGCGGCATAAAAGTCGTCCCTACATATGCACTTGCCATCTGCACACCGATTACCGACTGAGACACGCCGGCGCCGAAAGTATCCGGTGTTGCATGGATCAGACTGGGATAAACAGGTGCACATCCTAATCCAATCATAATCAGTCCCACAAACGCAGTTGTGTTATCAAACGGAAGAAATAAGAGGACAATTCCACAGACAACGATGAACTGTCCCAAACGAATCATATTTCTGTCATTCATCTTCATCGTCAAAAAACCACTAATAAATCGTCCCAAGGTAATCCCCAGATAAAAAAGCGACGCCCACTTTGCTGCCGTTTCAGCAGATATTCCACGATTTAAAACCATATAACTGGAAGCCCACAGTCCTGCTGTTGCCTCTAAAGAACAATAACAAAAGAAACCGATCAACACATTTTTTGCCCCAGGAAGTCGAATTACTTCCGGCAAAGAAAGAGGTTTTTGTTTTTTCTCTTCCGTTTCTGTCTGGTCGCTCTTTTCTCTCCACAACGGCAAAGTAAAAATCAGTACTGCCGTCAATACCATCTGCATAATGGAGATGGTGCGATACCCTGTATTCCAGCTCATTCCTCTCGTCAATACAAATCCCATAATATAAGGTCCCGCCGTTGCACCAACGCCCCAAAAGCAATGGAGCCAGCTCATATGCTTTGCCCTATAATGTAATGCCACAAAATTATTAAGCGCCGCATCCACACTGCCGGCACCAAGTCCACAGGGAATTCCCCACAGGCAAAGTTGCCAATAGGAATCGGATACAGAAAATCCAAATAAAGCAACTGCCGTCATCAACACACTGATTGCCGTTACCTTTCCCGTTCCCAATTTATGGATAAAGTAGTTGCTAAACAAACTGGAGATAATGGTTCCTCCTGCAATAATAACAGAAATCCCGCCGGCATAAGAAACCGGCACTCCCAATTGTGGCTGCATACTGGGCCAAGCCGCTCCTAAAATGGAATCCGGCAGCCCCAGACTAATAAATGCCAGATAAATAATCGCTAATAAAATGGAATACATATCCTTATTCCTCCTGTAAAACTTTTGACAAAGCCAGCCTTATCATGCCGTTTCTAAAATCATCCTTCATACTTTCTTTTGTAACAATACAAGGCAGCATCAGCCTTTCTGCTTTCGTTTTCATCTGCTCTGCAACCTTATCCGGAATTTCTTCACGCCCTTTTCTCTCATCATAAAGGACAATAGCAGTGGGATTGTAAAGGCAGGAAATAATACGGATTGTCTGTATCAAATAACAATCCACCGCCTCTTTTTCGTAATCAAAATTCTCCCAATCAATATGTAGCGGCAAATTTGCAATTTCTCCTGCAAGTCCGTTTTTTCCTTTTACGATTTTTCCATTCATACAAATCCCTGCTCCCGGCGGATATTTGGAAGGCATATAAATACCTGCCACAATCTCATCCTTATATCCGTTTGCAGACGCATAACCATATACGGATGCATTAATATCATTCTCAAGAATAACCGGAATCTGATATGTTTTCTCCAGATATCCTGCAAAATCCACATTTCTCAATTTTTCATAATCACTGAACAGAATCTGTCCATTATGCTCTATTCCCGGAAATCCTACTGCAATGAGAGATACTGCTGTTTTTTTTGCTTTTCCCGGATATTTACTAAGAATCATTTCGATTTTCCCATCAAAACAGTTCGTTTCTATCAGTGAATACTGTTTTTCAAACTCTTCAATTACCTCACCATAAAGATTTACAACGGAAAAGACTGCTGTATCTTTCTTATCCTTCTCTAACAAAAAAATCACAAGCATGAGCTCTGCGCACTCACAAAACCGGTAAGATACTGCCGGTCTTCCTAATTGGAGTTGTACAATTTCATCCTCTTTTGCCTCTCCGTTTTCTATCAAAATCTGTAACAGGGATTGTATTGTAACAACACTAATACCTGTTAACTCTGCCAATCTGGATTTTGTTGCTGTTTTCTCCTGTCGAAGAGCTTTACGTAGTTTTTGCAGATTCTTCTCTTTAATCAGATTTTTCATAGGCTTCTCCCTTTTAAATATGCCATCACCTCAAATAATGATGGCAAAATGCAACAAGTAAGCTTTTCCATTTCTTCTGTAGGTTCTGCCAGATCAGGAACCATAATCGGTTTCATTCCTGCACGAAATGCCGCACGAATTCCATTGTAAGAATCTTCAATGGCATATGCTTCTGTGGCATCTACCGAAAGGCTCTCACATGCCTTAAAAAAAATATCCGGTTCCGGCTTACTGCGCTCTACCATATCCCCACAGATCACTCTGTCAAAATACGGAAGCAGACCGCCTTCCTCCAATTCTCTTATAACCACTTCTCTTCTTGTGGAAGAAGCTACCGCTGTCGGAATATGGTTTTCTTTTAAAAAAGTCAGCAGTTCTTTAATCCCTTTCTTTTGTGGCAGTTTACCTCCTGCAGCTCGGCTATGAAAAATGGCTGACATTTCTTTTTTATACGCATCATAAGGGAATGTCTCACCATACCTTTTTTTCATTAACTCTTTCGTCAATGCGGCATTGATACCAAGACACTCAAAACATGCCTCTTCAATATTATCAATTCCATATTTGTCTGCCACAACCTTCCAGCATTCAATAACCAATCGTTCTGAATCAAAAATGACACCATCCATATCAAATATAACAGCACTGATACCCATTATGTTTCCTACTTTCTTTTTAACTTATTCTTTTCACCATTCACTTTTTAAATGCACTTATTTAAGTCTCTTTAATAAGTTATAATGTTTTTTATTTTTTGTCAAGTACTAATCAACTCCTTCATTTTTATCTTGCTAATTTTTATTGTTTACTATATACTGTGTTTATCTCGAAATTCTTTATTTCAGACCGTTCGGTCGAAGAATTCCACATTTTATAACTAAATATCGTAAAAGAGTTATTGTTTTTCATTGATTCTGCTGATATACTATTCATATCATAGTTCTATACAGTATCTCTTTTACATACGAAAGGAGATACCATATGGAACAACTGGAGCCAAAGAAATCATTACAGCAATTAACACTTTTACATCGCTTTCTGTTTGATGAGACTATGGAAAATCCCGAAAATCTGAAAATTGTACTGGATATCATTTTCGACGACGACATTATTCTCAAAGAACTCCCACAAACAGAAAAAGAAATCCGAAGATCTGAGCTCTACCGCTATGCCAAGGTAGATGTTTGGGCAAAAGATAATGAGGGAACCATCTACGACACAGAAGTCCAGGGAAAGAATACCTGTAATCTGCCCAAACGTACCCGATATTATCAGGCGATGATTGACAGCAAATTACTACCACCTGGAGAAGATGACTTTAACAAGCTGAATCGTCTTTTTGTGATTATGATTATGCCCTTTGATCTGTTTAGATATGGCTTATACCGCTATACCTTTGTGGGACAGTGTTTATGTCAGTCCAGAACTCGTACAACTCTTGCAATACATAGAGCATACCAATGACGAGAATTAAATCTTAGATCGTGACAGACTAAAACAACTTCGGCAGAATGTTAAAAGTGTTCAGGAAAATGCGGGAGTAGGTGTTAAGTATATGAGATTATGGGAAGAATTTTTACAGGAACGCAGACTTGGACGCGAAGAAGGTTTACATGAGGGTAGAATCGCTGGTGAGCTCGAGGGTGAGCAAAAAGCTCAAGCCGAAACAGTAATTTCATTTTTAGAAGATCTTGGTAAGGTTTCTGATACTTTGAAAGAAAAAATCACATCCCAAAAAGATTTGGCAATACTGAAAGACTGGACAAAAAAAGCCGCCAGATCCGAATCAATAGTAGCTTTTGAAAAAGAAATATTGAGCTAGATTATTCTCCTTTTGAAACATTATGATTCGATATATCTAAAAAAAATCCAGCAAAGAAAAGATTGCTCGTCTCCGTAGCAACTTTCTTTGCCGGATTCTTTTATCCATAACTCTTATTCGTAACTTTTGAATTCTACCAATAAACACTCAACAAATAAATGGTCGTTAAAATAAATCCCAAGCAGAACAACATCAGACCAAAGGAAAGGCTTCTGCTGATAACCATTCGGTTTTCGCCTAATTCCAGACGAAGTAATGCCAGTTCGTGAATAAATTCATGGTGCTTGTGCTTTTTATCCGGATGTTTACGCTCCAGATAAGCCTCAATGGCATTGAGAAGTGTACCCAGATGATAGGTAAACATGGTTCCCTCTGTAGGCTCGAACGGCAATGGTTTATCACGATAAACCGTCTTACGTAACAATACCACAATACCGTCAACCAGACTATCACAAATTCTGGAAAAGAACCCTCCCTCTGCACAAAGCACGATAATCAGGGGACGATAGAAATAATTCTCCAAATCCATCCAGGAAGGCCATCTGTTTACATACTCTCTTCCCGTCTCTGTTTTTCTCATCAAAAGCGGACGCACAACCAAACCGTAAAGGATAGCACCAATCATAATGGAAATCAAAGCACCCTTGAAATTTGTAAAACTAAAGTAGTGAATTTTTTCTTCTAACTTACCGGCATGCATCAGGCTGGTTCCGCGGTTTGCAAGAAAGTCCATCACGATGCCGGGCAAAAATCCCATGATTGGCAAAAGCACGGCGCTGATAGTTAGCGCAACCTTACTAGGTACATTCATATACTGTTTCATTCCGTCAAAGCGCTCCTGCTCTTTGGGGTCTGCATTCTTTTCTACAAAGACAGCTACATAAAGCTTGGTCATATAGGCAACCGTCAATCCACCGCTGATTAAGAAAATCCATTCAATCCATTTCATACCGGTTACCGTAAACAGTCCCACAGCTACACCCTCGGCACAAAGATTGGTATATTCCACGATTGCTTCATGTAAAAGGGTTTTGCTCACATATCCGTTCCAAAGCGGGATGCCTCCAATACCCAGCGCTCCCATGAGGAAAATAAAGTTCAACAACGGTTTCTTTCTGCCAAATCCTCTGATTTCATTTAAATTCAGCTTGTGAATATTCATAAAGATAACACCGGCAGCCATAAACAACACTAACTTGATCAGCGAGTGATTTACCATATGCAAAATAGTTCCTCTTGCAGCCAGCGAATTTTCTTCTCTCAAAAGTCCCTGCATACCGATGCCCACCATGATAAATCCAATCTGGGACATAGATGAGCAGGCAAGGGTTCTTTTCAAATCCACGGAAAACAGGGCTAAGAGCGCACCACCAAACATCGTAACGGTCCCGAGTAATAATATAACTTTTCCCCAGTCTCCGTCTCCATACAATAAGTTACAGCTAACTACCAGCATCCCGAAAATACCGGATTTCGTCAAAATACCGGACAGCAATGCCGATGCCGGTGCGGGTGCAACCGGATGCGCCTTGGGCAGCCAGATATGCAATGGAAATGCACCTGCTTTAGCTCCAAATCCAATCGTAATACATGCCCCTGCCACATAAAGCATGGCCTTATTTTCACATGCTTCTGCCAGTTCCAGCAAAGAGGCAATTTCCAACGTTCCCAGCTCGTGATAGAGCAAAAACAGTCCCATGAGCATGACCATACCGCCGATTACAGCCACCGCAAGATAGGTTTCTGCGGCTCTGAGAGAGCCCTTCTTTTCATCATGAGCAACCCATACATACGAAGTAAATGACATCATTTCAAAGAAAATAAAGGTCGTATACAAATCTGCAGACAAAAAGACGCCCATGGTTGCCCCAAAGGTCAGTAGCATAAACAGATAATAACGGTTTCTGTTATGATAATGTTTGAAATATTCCTTGGAAAAAATGGTAGTCATCATCCACATCAGTGCCGCAACCAGCGCATAAACGCTGCGGAAACCATCCAAAGTAAAATGCAGCCCAAAGCCTGCAAACCGTTCGATTGTGCACACAAGCGGGCTATCTGCACAAAAACTTCCGAACAGATACAGTACAACAGCAAACTCACTGACTACGATAAAGTCTGCAAAATAATCTCTGGCTGTTTTGCGGAAGCGTCCGATGATATAGGAAATCATTGCTCCCACGATAGGATAAAAGACTAAAAATGCCAAAATAAAATTTGTTTTCATCATTCTACTCTCCTTTCCTAAAGCAGCCCGTTTGCAACATTTGTAAAGAGCTCAATCAAAGGCTGCGGATGTAAGCCAAGGACAACCATTCCCACCACAAACAGGGACAACGGAAGGAGCATAACCCAGTTGGGATCCTCCACATCCCGGATAGAATTATAATCAAAATCCTGTTTCGGGAAAAATGCACGAATGACTATCGTCAGCATATAAATTGCCGTCAGAATTGCAGATATCAACAAGGCCCCGATACCCACATATGCAAGCACATTTTCGCTCTCCACAGCGGCTTTTGCCAGATTGAATTTGGAAATAAAACCACAAAGTCCCGGGACACCCATAAGGGCAAAAGCGGAAATTGTAAAAATACCAAAGGTTTTCGGCATCTTACGTCCGAAACCATCCAGCTCATATACATAGCATCTTCCGGTTTTATACATAACAGCACCTGCGCAGAAGAAAGAACAAATCTTCATAACCGCATGGCAAATCATGTGCGTCAGTGCTCCAACCAGTCCGAGTGGTGTCATAATCGTTACACCAAACAGAATATAGCTCAAATTACTAATGGTTGAATACGCCAGTCTACGTTTTAAATGCCTTTCTCTTACAGCCATGGAACAGCCGAATACAATCGTAAAAATCGTAATCGACATGACCGTATACTGTGCCCATGTGCCTTTCAAAAACTCCGTTCCGAAGCAATAATAGGTAAGACGCATAATGGCAAAAGCACCTGATTTTACAACAGCTACAGCATGAAGCAAGGCGGTAACCGGAGTCGGTGCCACACCCGCCTTGGGAAGCCAGCTGCAGAACGGACAAATAGCCGCTTTTACACCAAAGCCCATAAAAGCCAGAACATAGATAAACAACAGCAAATTCACACTTCCCGTATAGTTTGCCAAATCTAACACGCCGCCATAGACAAAATCCGTTGTACTGCCATAGACAATGATAAAAATCATACCGATAAACGCAAAGGCAGCTCCGCCAAGCGAATAGTATAAATAGGTTCTGGAAGCCAGTACTGCTTCACGTGTTAACGTATGTAGTACAAGCGGTGTTGTTACCAGTGTCAGCAGTTCGTAGAAGAAATACATGGATAAAATATTGGCACTGGTCGCAATTCCTAAAGTTACACCAAAGGTCATGGTATAAAACATAAAAAATATTTTTTCATGCTCTTCATGTTTCATATATTCAAAAGAATATAAGGTCGCCAGAGGCCACAATGCAGAAACCAGTCCCGCAAAAATACATGCCAGTCCGTCAAGGTGGAATGTTACGGACAAGTTACCCGTAAACTTTAACAACGTAAAAGCACCGTCAGGCCGGTTAAATAACAAAAGCCAGACTAAAATACTGTTGATGACAACCACCAATTCAATATAAATCATCATCCATCTTCTGTTTTTAAAGGGCAGAAGCGGGATTAAGACACCTGCAGCAAAGGGGAACAATACGATTATCAATAACATTATTTCATTCATCTTTTCTTCCTCCTTTCTACATCAGTCCGGCTGCAATTGCCTGAATATAAGAAAGCAGCCCATTGGGAAACATACCGATTACAACCGACAATACCGCCAGAATAACCAGAGGAACCGTCATCCATTTACCGGGTTCGCATTTTTCCAATTTATCATAGTCAAAATCATCACCCGGGAAAAATCCCTTGATGGTGACCGGAAGCAAATATCCCGCCGTCAACAAAGCACTAATCAGTAAGATAATCGGTCCCGCATATTGAAATCCTCCAATACCGGAATCCAAGGCTCCCGTTGCCAGATACCATTTGCTGATAAAACCGCCTGTCGGAGGAATACCGATCAAACCTAAAGATACAATCGTAAAACACCAGATGGTTAGCGGCATCTTCTTTCCGATACCCTTTAAGTCATCCACATTTGTAATTCCTGTCTGGAATATAATTGCACCGGCGCAAAGAAACAATGCACATTTAATAAAGGCATGCGCAATCATATGCAGCATGGAACCGGTCAATCCAACCGGGTTAAGCAAAGCAATTCCAAACAGAATATAGGAAAGCTGGCTGACCGTTGAATAAGCCAGACGCTTTTTCAATACCTTTTCCCTATATGCCAGCATGGAGCCCATAAACACGGTAATCAAAGCAAGTGTCAGGAACAGATACTGCACCCAGGTTCCGCGGATAAAATCTGCGCCAAACAGATAAAAGACAACACGAACAATGGCTAACACACCCGCTTTGACAATAATACCGGACAAGGCTGCAGATGCCGGAGCCGGTGCTACCGGATGTGCGGTAGGAAGCCATGCGTGTAACGGAAACATACCCGCTTTCACGCCAAAGCCCACAAGCATCAGACAAGCCGCTACCAAAAGCAAAGTTTCATGCCCTGCTGCCAACTCCATATTCAGGGTGCCTCCGGCAGTAAACGTCAGCGTCGTCGTATAACGGCATAAGAAAAATAATCCGAATAAAGCCATATAGGCTCCGAAAAAGGAGTAAAACAAATATTTCAAGCCAGCCATAACCGCTTCTTTGGACTGGTTGTGAATGACGAGCGGAAATGATACCAATGTCATAAACTCATAAAAAGCATACATGGTAATGAGATTACCCGCACAACCAAGTCCAACCAGTATGCCAAAGGTAACCAGATAAAAACCGAAATATCTTTTTTCATTTTTTTCATGTTTCATATAGGTAAACGAAAAACATCCTGCCAAAATCCAGATAATGGACACAATGGCTAAAAACAGTTTTCCGAAACCATCCAGTTTTAAAACAATCGGAACATGTTCCATCAGTTCAAATAGCACAATTTCCGTTTCCTTTGTGGTAAGGGCATTGATCACAAGTGCGCCGGTAATCCCTAACACCACTCCCACATAGGCAAGCATTTTTTTGCGGTCATCCTTTTTTCTCACAACAAGGAGCGCCGTTCCTGCCAAAACCGGAAATAGAATTGCTAACAATAATGAGACGCTTTCACGCATATCTTCCGTCCCTCCTTATGCAAACATGGCAAGGCCTGAGCGAATCAAATCGACGATTGGCTCCGAACACATACCAAGTACTACGTTGCAGATAATAAAACAGATGCAGACCACAGCATAAGAAACATCCTGTTTCCATGGAATTTTCGGATAATCCGACTTCACAGGCGTATAAATACGTACCACGGTCTTCATAAAATAAATCGCATTCAAAATCGTACTGATTGCCAAAACGATCAAGGTAGGCAGCATCTTGTTAACCCCTACGGAAACACTCGCCTGAGCAAACAAAATCTTGCTGATAAAACCGGAGAACAACGGCACACCTACCATGGACAAAGAACCAACGGTAAAGGTTGCTCCAGCAATCACGTTGCGGTATCCTGCTCCGGTTAAGTCAATAAACTTTTTGCTCTTTCCGGAGGCATCTGTAAGCCCCACAGCCGCAATAAACAGCATACTCTTGGTTGCCGCATGGGAAAAAATATGGAAAATGGACGCAATCATGCCGGTTTCTGTGCTAAGACCAAAGCCCATGTAAATGTAACCAATCTGTGCAACGGATGAAAAAGCAATCATTCTGCGGATATCATTTTCACGAATGGCACTTAACGAACCGAAAATCATACCACAGAGACCGAAAACAAAGAGCACGTTAAATAACCGGCTCTCATCAATGATTTCAAAACCGATGACACGGTAAAAAATCTTAATCAGCAGGAAAATATATCCTTTTGATACCAAACTGGACAAAATCGCCGCACTCGAAGCCGTAGAATATCCATAGGAATCCGGCAGCCACGAATGAAAAGGGAATAAAGCACTTTTAATCGCAAGGCCGACACCCATAAAAATAATTGCCACAACTAACGGAATATGATACTGTCCCGTCTGTGCCAGAATCAACACCTGCTCCTTGATATTACTCATCAACAGATGACCCGTAATGTCATACAGGATACAAAGTCCAAACAAAAGCAGACCGGAACCAATCAGACTCATCAGCATATAACGTGTCGCTGCTTCCAGCGTATGACCATTTTCACGGATCATAATGAGTCCACAGGCAGAAATCGTATTAATCTCTACAAATACGTATGCAGTAAACAAGTCATTGGTATAAATCAATGCCAGAAGGGAACTTATCAACAGGTTGATCAACACATAGTAAAGATTTTCCTTAAACGGATCTACCTCTACAAACAAATGCTTTCTGCCGCCTAATATTGAAAGCAACATAATGACACTGAAAAACAATGCCATCACCGCTTCCAAATTACCGAAACGGATTTCGTTTCCCCAAGGTGCAGAGAAACGTCCCATTTTATATATGTAGCATTGGTTTGTCACAAACGTAAAATACAGTGTGCATGCAGACATAACTCCGATGGCGGAAATGACAAAAATATTTAATCTTCTCGCCCATTTTCCATTGAGTGCCGAAGAAATAATGGATGCACACATAGATAAAACTAAGGAGAAACAGGGAAAATTACGTATGATTTCCATTTTAGATTTCCTCCTTCTTTAGAATCGTGGAAATTTCATCCATATTCAAAGTATGATATCTCTGATACAAACGAATCGTCAAAGAAAGCATCAATGCCGTAACCGATACCGATACAACGATACCCGTCAATACCAGACCACTGGGAATTGGATTGATGTAGCGATTCACATCCTGAACTCCATCCACAACAATCGGTGCCATGCGACCGGCAATATATCCTTTCTCTGCAAGGAATAAATAAGTTCCTGTATCCATGAAATTCAATCCGATGATTTTTTTAATCAGGTTTTTTTGTAATAACAGATTGGCAAAGCCTATAGCAAACAGAAGAACTGCAACTGCTTCCCCGTAATTTGCGATTAAACCGTCCAACATCTTACAGTCCTCCTCTTCTGAATAATGCATAGAAGGCATACATCGTACATGCAACCTCGATGCCGACAAAAATGTTCAGCCATAAAATGATTCCGGCAGAGAAAATCATGCCCGGTACACCCAGGGAAATGTGATTGTTAAAATCATTAGCTCCCATAAACAGATAATAGGTAATGACAACACAATATGTACAAAGCGCCGCAACCTTGACAACCTTGTAGGTCTTCTCATTAAAGAATTTCTGCATTTTGTCAAATCCGTAGGCACTGACATACAGAATCATACCGGCTCCAATCATGGCGCCTCCGGAGAAACCGCCGCCCGGAGAAAGATGTCCGTTCAAAATGACATAGATTCCAAAAATAAAAACAATCGGTACTAACACAAATGCCACATTCTGCAAAATAACATCATTTTTCGGCTCATAAAGACGATCGTTGAGACTCTTATCCGCACGGATTTTTTCTTCTTCCTTCATTAAAAGAACCATGACACAAGTCGTGGCAATAAAAAGCACACAGGTCTCACCAAACGTATCAAATGCACGGTAATTTAATATCATTCCCGTTACAATATTAACGGCACCGGTATCCTGAATACCGTTTTCGATATAAACCTGCGAAACCTCATTATTAATCGGCCTGTCCACAGTTCCAAATCGCGGTAAAGATGCTACCATGTACAACATAATACCGGCAAGCACCAGACAGAACAAAACAGAACTGACGGAATACACTTTATTAAAAAAGGCTATCCATTTATTCGTTTCGGTATCATAAACCTTTTCCATAGTCTGCTGCTCTTGTGCCATAATCTCTTCCAGTGTAAGACTATCCTGATAAGGCACACCCGGCTGCATCTCCACTTCGTCCAGATAAGGATCCTTAGTGCCTTTCATCCAGCGGAAAAAGTGAAAGGCTTTCGTTTTTGCATACTCTTCATCATTTTTCAGTCTGCTCATCTTTATTCTCCTTTCTGATTGCTTCAATCTTCTTTAAGGTAACAAAGAAAAGAATACTGGTAACGCCTGCACCTACCGCTGCTTCCGTAATCGCCAAATCCGGCGATTCCAATAAAATCCAGACGATAGACATAATCAGGCTGTAAGACATAAAAACCAAAACCGCATTCAAAAGATTTTTGGTAAAGCTGACTGCCACTGCACAGACAACCAGGAAAAACAATAATATGTACATAAAATAATCCATTATTTCTCCACCTTTCCGTACCGGTCCTCACCCTCATGGGTGGCAGCTTCCAATTTGGCAATCAAATGAGAAGAAACCGGAGATGAAAACCATAAAAACACAACGACCAACAACAATTTCAACGTAATCAGATTAAAACCGTTTAAGATCATGAGCCCGATTAAGGACAATCCAATTCCGGATGTATCTCCGGTCGCCGCCGCATGCATGCGGTTTAGCACATAATCCAACTTAAATACGCTGATGATTTCAACGACAAAGAGCACCATTCCTGCCAACAAAAACAAGGTTCCCAAAATAAAACGAATCCATAACAAAATTTCCATTTTAATGCTCCTCCTCTGCGTGATTTTTTTCTTCCAACTCGATTTCAACTGTTTGTGTTTCTTCTATTTTTTTTGTTTCTTCTATTTGTATTTCTTTTGACTGTTTTTCTATTATTTGTTCTTTCTCTGTTTGTGCTGCCTGCACTCCCTTAGTATGTTGTTCTTCTGACATTTTTTCTTCTTCCTTATGTACGCCCATGATAACCTTGGACAGAACGATAACTGCAAGGAAGCTGATCATGGCATAAATAATACAAATGTCCACCAGATAACTTTCATTCATCATAACGGCTAAAATCGCCATAATGGTCATAACCATGGTTCCCATCATGTTTACGGATACCAACCGGTCGGCAACCGTCGGACCCATACATGCCCGAATCAGGCATAAAAACAGCATGATTCCCAGTACAATAAGAACTCCGACAAACAAAAAATGATAAGTTGTTTCCAAAGCCTGAATTCCGCTACTCATCTTTTTTTCCAATCCTTTCCGCTTTTTCTAACATCCGCACGAAAACCGAATTCTCAATTCCTTCTGCAAAATCTTTATCCAGCGCATGAACCACATAGGTATCATCTTCCAAAGACACCGTAATGGTTCCCGGTGTCAGCGTGATGGAATTTGCCAGTAAAACTCGTAACACCGGCGATTTTATTTTTGTACGAAAAGTAACCAAAACCGGCTCTCTCTCATATTTTGACGTAAATATCATTTTCATCGTATCAAAATTGGCCTTTATAATTTCCCAAATCAATACAAAGAGATATCCAACCATAAAAATAGCATACTGCATCATATGAATATCCTTATAAAAACTCCAGCCCATAAATTTACAGATAAAAGCATACAGCAATGCTGCCACGAAAATACCGATTATTCCAATTTCTACTGTGAGCTGTCCATTAAAGATGATCCAGCACAAGAAAAACAGTATATACATATGTACTTCCTTCTTTCTTTCTCATTTCCAACTGATTATTCTACACCAAACACTAATAAATCACAAGAAAAACAGCACTCAAAACTTGAATGCCGCTAATAATCTTTACAAAATCTTAACTCTGTTTATCTCTCTACATATTGTTAATCTCTCCGAAAAAGGAAACCCCGAATCCGTGCAGGGGGCTACACGTATATTCGGGGCGGTTGGGAAAGCTATTTTCTTCTGATATCTGTGTGAGACATCATCTTAACATATCCATACAGCAGTGCTGCGACTGCGGCAACGCCTGCTGCCTCAATTAGCAATACCTGAAACGTTTCTTCCAAAAACCATACCATGTTCATGTTTATCCTCCTTTACAACTCTCATATCCTGAGTCTTATCTTTATTGAGATATAACAGCGGAAGTCCGATACATACCATTCCTCCGATGATATTTCCGATGGTTACTGGAAGCAGATTATGAAAAAGAAAACTTCCCACATTCAATTCTGCCAGTTGTTCTGCCTGTAAGCCAAATTCTGTCATGGCAGACTGCAGATAATCCGGATTTAGTTTTGCTAACAATCCGGCTGTAATGTAGTACATATTTGCGACACAGTGTTCAAATCCTTCTGTTACAAAAAGGAAAATAATAAAAAATGAAGATAACAACTTGCCTGTCACATCTTTTGCGCACAGTGCCATCATAACAGCAATACATACCAGAATATTACACAAAACACCGGAAATCATTGCCTGACCAAAATCCAAAGACACTTTTCCTAATGCCACCTTGATGGTGTAAGCACCCAGAACGTTGTTTGAATAATTCCACTGTCCACTACCGGCAACAGCCATTGCCGTCATGGCAGCTCCTATAAAGTTTCCGATATATACAATAGAAAGAACTTTTATAAGCTGTTTATAGCTGTGCTTTTTGGATGCCGTAGCCATGATCATCAGGCAGTCTCCGGTAAAAAGCTCTGCTCCCATCATAATGACCATCATCAAGCCTACCGGAAATACAACAGCAGCTGCAAGCTTTGCCAAACCCACATTTCCTACGGAATGCGCTGCAACACTGCTTCCTGCTGCTCCCATGGCAATCATCATGCCTGCAAAGAGTGCTTTGAGCAACAATTTTCCTACCGGCGTATTAACCTTTGATTCGCATCCGGCTATATATTTATTCACTGCGCTTTTTATAGATAAAAAGTTGTCCATGTGGCATTAATCCTCTTATATTATTTTTTTGTTTTGTTGTTTCTTGTTTTATTAAGTTACTATTTTTTATCTTGACTTTTTGTTTTGATGGTTTGCTGCTCCGGCTCTGCCGGCTCTGTTTTCTATTTCGTTACTGTCAGCAATCCGAGTATTGTATTTCACATTTTACGAATTGCGCTGACTTTTGTTTCTGTCTTGTTTCCTTCGAGGACAGTCTAGCAAATCTTCTGCCATGGCGGGTAATATAAATTAAAAAAAGTGCCATATGAAAAATCATATGACACTTTCGCATGCAACTTCAACTTTGGAACTATACAGTTTTTTCTGGAAGAGAATATCCAAATCCGACAACTGATAATCTTTCCTATATATTAACACATCCTTGTAAAGATTATCCTCAACCTTACATGCCCGTTGTACCAGATGATACTGTTTCAAATATTTATCCGGTATCGGCGAAACCCACATATAAGTTGTAGGAACCTTTGTCAGCAAATCGAACTGACTGCCCCTTTCATAAACATAAATCGTGCGACTGTTCTTTCCCGTATTCTTTTCCTTTGATTTCATTCCGTTTTTTTCATCCGGCATCAGAATATCTCCATGGGTAATCTTTACATACTGTTCCAAATCCTGTTTATTAACAACCTCTTTCTTTGCGAGCGGATGTTTCTCGGACATTACAAGCACGTATTCAAACTCCCAAATAGTCTCTCCTATCAGTTTGTTATTTTCTAATGCTCTTTGGAAATAATCCTCATTGGCTTTGGGGTATCGGATAATCCCCATATGATATCCCCTGTCTGCTACATTGCTGATTGTCTGCAGCGTGTTCGTCTCATTGATGGTAATTTCAATTCCTTCGCTCATATCCAGATTTGCCACAAACTCCGTATAACCGTTCGCAATATAACTTCCCCTCGGTATAGAAAGCTTGAAACGCCTGATTTCTTCTGCATCTCTTTGCGATATCTTCTCCATTTCATCCAACTGCTCAATCATCTTATGCGCATGATAGAGAAATTCGCTTCCTTTTTCCGTCACCTTGATTCCACTCGGTGTACGTTTAAAAATCTCATATCCAAGATCCTGTTCCATATCCCGGATTGCCTTGCTTAAGTTGGGTTGCGCCATATAAAGATTCTGTGCCGCCCGCGTGATGGATCCTGTTTTTTCTATTTCTACCGCATATCGAAAATATTGTGTATTCATGCTGTTCCTCGTTTCTTTCGATTGATTTTTGGGTTTTGGAGTTTCCTGATCCTGATTTATTTGGTTGGGGTATATACTTTTTTATATTGCCCCATATAACATACTATACTATCTAAGATTTTCTTTAGAATTATATATCGTTATTTCGTTTATTTTTAAACCCATTTTCTATTAGATATTTTCATTTCTTCTGTTACAGTATTCTCATGGGTGCTACCATTCACGGTAGGCGGTTAGGCCTTCACCAGAGGGCTTATAACTCTCTGTTTACATAGAAATCCCCTGTTAATCTGGTGGAAATCTTGCTAACGGAGGGGATGCTAATGTTGACTATTGAAGATCTGATTGCAGTTATCAGCTTGTGCCTGACCTGTTTCGGACTTGGATATACCATAGGAAACCATAAAACGCAAAAATAACCGCCCTGTCCTGAGAAAACAAGCGGTCATTCTTGTGATTATACTTTTTCAATGGACTAACCATCTATCGGTAGCACCCTTTCTATAAATCATATTAACACCATAAAGCGAATATGTCAAAGAAATTCCTCGTCCATTTCTCTAAGCGCTTCCATGTAATTATCCATCCAGGCAAACATGTTTGCTGCCTTTTCAGAATCCGGATCCGGCCCATCAATATCTTCCGGCCATTCATCGCCCTCTTCGATTTCCTGATGCAAAAGCCATTCTTCAGCCACTTCAAACTGACACAATCTGCCATCGTCACTTTCCAATGTAACAAGTACCAACAATGGTTCGCCCGGCATTCTCTCTTCACAGCCGAAATCAGATTCTTCGATTCTACTTACATACCACATACTATAGTGTCATGCGTCGAATTATAGTTCCTACCTACGGCAGCTTTACCGCAGATTAAATCTGACCTCTCCTTCCTATCATCTATTCGAACATGCTGTTTTTTACGGCACGTTTTTATCTGCACTATTGACCATTCCCATTCTTTC
>JAGAJL010000019.1 GCA_017626095.1 Lachnospiraceae bacterium | reverse complement strand
CCTTCTGTCGCAAACTGTTGTATACTATGAATCATGAAAGCACCCTCCTTGGATTTAGTCTAGTCAACTTCAATCCTAACACAGGATCCCGGTGCTTTCTTCTTGTTTATTCATTTTTCCTACAAAAACTTTACCCTACGAAAAACGTCATACACAGTCTTTTTGACCATGTATGACGTTTTTGCACTATTATTTTAATCTTTAAAAAGAATAGATTAAGCTGCTTTTTCTTTCTTAGCTTTTGAAAGTGTCTGAATACCTTCAATGACAAGTACAATAGCAAGAATGATAAGTAAAGCACCTAAAATAACCTGTGCATAAGGACCCCAGTCAGCTCCACCTGCAGAGATGATACCAATTTGGTTTTTGATTGTAAGAGCTAATGAGCAGATTGTTACTACTACCATGAAGCCCATAGGAATTAAGAACATCTTGTTGTTCTTTCCAATATTTCCTAACCAGGTTGCAACTGCTAATAATCCGATACCTGCAAGTAACTGGTTAGCTGCACCGAATAATCCCCAAATCTTTCCATAACCTGTCATACCAAGTAAAACACCAAGCACAACGGTTAAGATGGTAGCAAAGTAAGGATTAACCATTACTTTTTTCCAGCCTTCTTTTACATCTTTGGGTGTCTGTCCGGGTTCAAGCCAGAATTCCTGGAACATGAAACGAGCAAGTCTGGTAGCTGTATCGAGTGATGTTAAACAGAAAGCTGAGTATGTTAATACTAATAATGAGTATAAAATCTGATAGCTTCCGGGAATTACATCATCGATCATATGTGCAATACCACCACCGAAGATTGCTGTAGCACCGGTTAAAGGAGCATCGGGATTTGTTGCATTCCAATGGAAAGCATATCCGATAGCACAAAGAGTTAATACTGCAAGTACACATTCCAATAACATTCCACCGTATGCAATCGGTTTTGCATCTGTTTCTTTATCCAACTGTTTAGAAGTTGTACCGGAAGAAACCAATGAGTGGAAACCGGAAATGGCACCGCAGGCAACCGTTGTAAATAACACAGGGAACAGATACTGTACACCGTTTCCGTTATCAACAGCAAAACCTGAGAATGCATTGAAATCTGTGAATGAAGGATGTGCAACGACTACACCAAATACAGCAACGATTAACATAGCATAAAGTAAGAATGAACTTAAGTAGTCACGAGGCTGTAACAAAATCCAAACCGGTGTAACGGAAGCGATTGCAATATATGCACCAACAATCCACATCCATGTTTTTGTAGAAAGATAAATCGGATGGAAATTCATTCCGATTGCCATAACTGCGATAATTGCAATAATACCAACGATGGATGCAACCAACATCGGTGCATTACGACGGTATACAAGGAAACCGAATGCAACAGCTACTACGATAAATAATAAAGAAATCATAGCTACAGAAGCAGGTGTTGCTGATTTAGCCATGTCTAATGCACCGCTTTCATCATATACAGCACCAAATGTTGAAGCAACAATTGAAGCAAAGGCAGCAACAACAAGAATTAATGTTAAATATGAGAAAATAATGAAAAGTCTTTTTGCTCTCTTACTCATATTTGCGGAAATGATTTCACCGATAGATTGTCCTTTATGACGAATAGATGCAAATAATGCACCAAAGTCATGAACACCACCGAAGAAAATACCTCCGATCAGGATCCAAAGTGTAACAGGCAACCATCCAAACATAGCTGCACCAATAGGTCCGGTGATAGGACCAGCACCTGCGATAGATGAGAAATGATGTCCCATTAAAACGGGTGCTTTTGCAGGAACATAGTCAACGCCATCTTCCATGCTGTGGGCGGGAGTTTCTTTGAGGGTTCCATCGCCAACACCCCACTGTTTGCAAAGCCATCCGCCGTAGAAAATATATCCACAAACAAGAACTGCAATACAAATCAGTAACAGTACTAATGAATTCATTTTAGTCTCTCCTTCCTCTTTTTTGAATATAGTACCTTTTTCAAAATTTTCACTACACTTCTTCCACTATTGTTGGAATACAACTTATCTCCCTCAACAATTAATAAAGCAGTGCGGTAATCCAACCATCCATGCAGTGAAAAATGAAAACTTTTGTAAATATGGCACTTTTTTAATGCTTTAATCGCATCATCATCGGCTTTATCCGTAATAAAAACCGGTGTGATAAAAGTGTACATATGTCCGGGACCGACATGCATACGGCTTTGACCGTCATCAAGTACAATATCCCGATATTCTTCAAATATTTCTTTCGTCAAATGCGGAACATTAATTATGTATAAAAATTCCTCGCTGTCTGCTGACCACAGTTCCGCTTTCTGAACCAGGACATATTTTTGTGAATGCTCAAAAAAATCACAGCGAGCTGTGATAAGACCATGCTCTCCTTCGAACACATTTACATTATAATAGGCTGCATAACTATCGAGCAATCTGTCAATTGCGGATTCGCGCGTATAACTCAAAACAGAAATCTCCTTTATTCTACATAAATCAACCTAATAAATTATAAACTTTCAATATAGTAGTTGCAAGTTGTTTTTTCTATTTTCTCGCATTTTTGTTCAATTATTTTAACTATTTATATGATACCAGGGTCAAAAGGTCATACTTTAAGTGCGTAGCAATCCGTTGGTATCAGAATTATTCCAGTATATCAAGCATATGCAAAAAATAATCCGGTAAAGGTGCTTCAAATTCCATATACTGCTTCGTTGACGGATGTATAAAACCTATCGTCATTGCATGAAGACACTGTCCCTGCAGATGAAATTTGGAAGAACGTGCTCCATAAGTCGTATCACCCAATAATGGATGCCCGATGGATGTCATATGAACACGAATTTGATGTGTTCTGCCGGTTTCTAATTGACATTCAACATAAGAATAGCCTTGAAACTGTTTTAATACTTTATAATGCGTAATGGCGTTTTTTCCATTTTTATAATTTACAGCCATTTTTTTTCGGTCTTTTTCGTCTCTACCGATTGGTGCATCAATAGTACCTTCCGTTTGATCAAAATTTCCATATACGATGGCACGGTATTTCCTTGTGATGGAATGCTCTTTTAACTGCTCGGCAATACAGTTGTGGGCAGTTTCATTTTTACATACTATGAGAGAACCGGTGGTATCTTTATCAATTCGATGTACAATACCGGGACGAAATACACCATTGATACCGGAAAGCTGTCCATGACAATGAAATAAAAGGCCATTGACCAGTGTATGGGAATAATGACCTGCCGAAGGATGAACAACCATATTTTTGGGCTTATTTACAATGAGAATATCCTCATCTTCATACAGAATGTCCAAAGGAATATCTTCCGGTTCTATCTCAGGTTCCGTACATGCCGGAATACAACAACGGATGATATCGCCCTCTCTTAACCGGTAATTAGCTTTTATAACCTTATCATTGGCATATGCATTTCCGTCTTTAATCATTTTTTGGACATAGGAACGCGAAATATTCTCAAAATAATTGGTCAATACTTTATCAATACGTTCATCTTCATCTTCTATTGAGGCCGTAAACGTGATGATTTCATCGGTCATTTTTATGAATCTCCAGTTTTAAAAATGCTAAGTCTTCCTCTTTTTTTAAAAACAATAAATCAATAAAAAGAAGAATGGTTCCGATGGTAACTAAGATATCTGCAAAATTAAAAATCGGAAAATCAATCAGTATAAAATAAATAAAATCAATGACATAATCATGCATAACACGGTCGATCATATTACCGATGCCGCCTGCAGCAATAAAACAGAGAAATACATGCCATATCAGATACTTTTTGGTCAAAGGAAGCTTGAATAAAGCATAAAATATTGCGGTCAGCATAACAATGGTTATAAAAACAAACAGTAATTTTTTGTTTTGAAGCATACCAAATGCGGCACCACGGTTTTCTAAATATCGGAATTGCAATATATTGTCAATTAAAATAATCGGATCCTGATCTTTTAGATTGATAACAGCCAATCTTTTGGTGACCTGATCAATTAAAATCAGAAGAAACATAGCTACTATATCAATGGTTATGGCAACATTTTTTTTCATTACGCTTTCATATCCTCTTCTGTAAAATGAATTTCGTTTAATGCAGCAAGCATTTCTTCGTCCGTGACAGTTGTATCAATAATTCCTTTTCCCACTTTTTTTAATAGAATAAATTTAATACTGTGATTATCTGCTTTTTTGTCAGAATGCGTTAATGAAACAATCTGCTTTGGATCTATATCTTCAATTGTAATCGGCAGGCAGAAAGGAACGAACATATCGCGAATTTCATAATAATCATCGGATGTTATCAGATCTCTTTTCCATGAAATATAGGCAGCACAAATACAACCTAAAGCAACACATTCACCATGCAACATTTCAAAATTTTTGTATTTTTCAATTGCATGTCCCAATGTATGCCCAAAGTTTAAGAGTGCTCTGTCACCTTTTTCAAACGGATCTTTTTCAACAATGGATTTTTTAATTTCATTGGTGCGAAAAATCATTTCTTCAACAAAATCGGCTTCACGCTGGCATATTTCATAAAAATTGTTGATAAGCCATTCATAAAATTTGCCATCTTTAATCAAAGCAGATTTTAAAACCTCTGCCATTCCGGCAAAATACTGTCTGCCCGGTAAATCTTTTAAGACAGAAAGATTCATATAAACCAGTCTGGGCATATGGAAAGCACCTACCATATTTTTATACTGAGAAAAATCTACTCCTGTTTTTCCACCGATACTGCTGTCCACTTGTGCTAATAAAGTTGTAGGAATTTGAATGAAATCAATACCTCTTAAATAGGTTGCGGCACAAAAACCAGTTAAATCACCGACAACACCACCACCTAAAGCAATCAAAAAATCCTGACGATTGATCTTATTTTGAATCAAAAATTCATAAGCTCTTTGTACGGTATCCAGATTTTTACTTTCTTCTCCAGCTTCAAATGAAAATGAAATCACCTTTACACAGTTTGGAGTCAAAATATTTATTAATTCATTTAAATACAATCTCTCTACATTGCTATCGGTAATAATACAGATTTTTTTGTCATGGATATGAAATTCCATTTGCTCAAATTCTTCAAGCAAACGGGAAAAATCATGTTCATAAACAATATCGTAACAAAATTTGTTGTTTTTATTAACGGGCAATCTCTGGCTCATGAAAAATATCTCCTTTATTCGTTAAAAAGGAGTATTGTAAATACATACAATACTCCTTTACATTCATTCATCATCTACTACATTATAATCCGGGATTTAAACCGGGAACTTCAAATGTTCCGGATAGAAGTTCCTGAAAATCTCCTGAAATATCAACACTTGGCGGAGTAATAATCAAGATAAAATGTGAAATCTTTTGTAAGTTGCCGCCGATTGCAAAGCAGGAACCTGATGTAAAATCAATAATTCTCTGAGCAATATCAACATCAAGACCTTCTAAATTTAATACCACTGTTCTGTTTTGTAACAATGTCTCTGTAATTTCACGCGCATCGTCAACTGATGTAGGTTTAATCACACATACTTCCATACCGTTTGCACCTGTCTTTCTCACTTGTTTCAGAGGCGTTACCTTGGAAATGGGTTTTGACTTGGGCTTTTCATCCTCAAAGTCATTGTCCGCTTTTACAGAAGCTCTTTTACGCGGCACTTCTTCGATTTCATCCTCATCATCGTCATATCCATCAAAATCATCATCGTCCATATCATCATCACCAAATTTGATAGATGACAAAAATTTATCCATTACACTCATGTCTTTTCTCCTATTACTTTATTGCTTTATACTATAATCTCTTTCGCCAAAAATTCCGGTTCCTACTCTAACATATGTGGCCCCTTCTTCTACGGCGACTTCATAATCACCCGACATTCCCATTGAAAGAATGTCCATAGATACATTATCAATGTTTTTGGTAATTATGTCAACAGATAATTGCTTTAATTGCGCAAAATATTGTCGATTTTCTTCAGAATCTTCTACATATGGTGCAATTGTCATCAAACCTTTAATATGAATACCGGGTAATTTGGAAATTTTATCAACCAATTCAATAGCTTCTTGTGAGGTTGTCCCGAATTTTGTTTCTTCATTTGCAACATTTACCTCAACAAGAATATTAACTTCTACATTCTTTTTGAGTGCTTCTTTACTAATTTCTTCAGCAAGCCGTAAACTATCGACACTGTGAATTAAATACACTTTATCAACAATGTATTTTACCTTATTTCTTTGCAAATGACCAATCATATGCCATTTGATATCTTTTGGAAGGACCTCATATTTATCAACTAGTTCCTGCACTTTATTTTCGCCAAAATCCCTACATCCATGATCATAGATTTCCTGAAGCATAGTCACAGGTTTTGTCTTACTTACTGCAATTAATGTAACATCCTCTGAAGCTCGCCCGGCTTTTTTGCAGGCTTTTTCGATGTTATTTAAAACAACGTCATAATTATTTGTTAGCATATTCTACCTTCTTTCGGCTTATTCATTAATAAAATCATCTTCATTAATACTTTCAGCATCCAGAACAATATAATCATATTCCAGCAAACCGTAATTGGTATTAGACTTTACAATCGAATATTCATCATTGGAATATAGAATAGTAATTTCTTTAAAATCTGCAAATCCCTTATTGATATTGTAAACACCGATTAAGGTCCCAACTTTACTAATAGGATATTTATCCATTGAATCAGGTTTACAAATATTGTCACCGACACGTAAAGAATAAGTATCAACATAGTAATCCGTTTCACTCTCAGAATAAATTGGAATGTCAAGCTTTTCCGTGATAACAGCACCGTTTTCATCAACTGTTTCACGCATAAAATATTCAACATTTCCCTTTTCATCGATAGCAGCGTATTCTTTCGGGATAAGATAAAATTCTTTTTCTACGATAGAACTGTTCGGAATCTTCAAACCGTTTTCATTTTCCAAAATAATTTCAATGTCTAACAGGCGGTCTTTGGCAAAGGAAATCATGGAATTATTTAACTGTAATTCAACCAGGGATTGCACGGCACCACGTTCTAATACATTAACCTTAGCCCAGGAAATATTTTGATTTTTCAAAAACTTTACTTCCACATAGCCTTCTTCTTCTAATTGAGCAATCCGATTTGTTTCCACCAAAACAACAATAGACCATTTTTCAGAATGTATGATTTTATATACCGGATCATTATCTCCAATCAGTTCATTATCATTTAGCTGTGTTTTTGCATCATCGCTAAGCTCTTTTATTTCATCGATTGTAATCGAATCCGGTGTTTTATCCTCATAACCATCAATGTTATATACAACAACACCACTTTGTGGTGCGTAAAAGAAATCAACATTCCCCTTATAATCAGAGCTTTTTAAATTGCTCAGCATATTGTAATTGGTAAGTTTTAATACACTGCCAAGAGCATCATAAGAAAAATCATATGTAACATTAAATTTCTGGTCAGAATAATTATGAGAAAAATCAATGAAATCATTGCGTAATTCTTTTAAATCATTGGCAGAAAGCATTTCGCTTGAAGTCGAATCCTGCATAATGTCAGCCATGTGTCCGGTCTGATCCAAGGAATAAATCAAATCCCCGCAAGCCACATGTTCACCTTCATGTGCAAAATAATTAATATATCCGGAGTTCGTTGCGCTGACAATTTCTTCATCACGTAAAATCAGTCCGGTATAGACATTTGAAAGACTCAGTGATCCTTTTTTTACTTCATATCTGTTGACATGTCCTTTTGTAAAAAATAAAACTACACAAATTACAATATAGATGAACATGACCGCAAATATGATGACACCAATATTAATATTTGAAAATCTTCGTCTCTGATTAAGATTGATCAGATTATTATTTTTCTTTTTTTTCTTTTTTTTGGCCAAAACGAACACTCCTGTTTTAGGAATTCAAAATATGTCACGATTGATTAATGGTTGAGATTAATTGATACATCTCATCATATAAATAATCTCTTTGTGAACATTTCAATATGACGGAAATATAGGGATTACCGTAAGAATCCTTTGATAAAAGTACAAGACAATTACCGGCCGCACTGGTTGTGCCGGTTTTTCCACCGATTACAACAACACCACCGGGCACACTATGATTACCGTTGATAAAATAATTGGTAGACTGGAATGACAATTCTTTTGGTTCCCCGAGTGCGTCGTGATAAACGCCGGTATATTCGTTAGATGAAATAATTTGAATAAATTCATCATATTTTATTGCTTCATTAAAAATCAGATACATGTCGTATGCTGTAACATAATGAGCATCCTGTGTTAAGCCATGGGGATTCATAAAATGACAATTGGTGGCACCAAGAGCCAAAGCTTCCTGATTCATAAGCTCCACAAACTGATCAACACTACCGGATATATATTCTGCAATCATTACCGCAGCATCATTTCCGGATGCAATTAACAGTGCATGGAGAGCCTGATCAAGCGTCATTGTATCCCCAGGTGCAATCCCAACCAGACTTGCTCCTGATTCCTGAATGGTAACATTAGAGGATGCTGTTAAAATATCATCAAGATTACCATATTTTAACGCAATAATAGCGGTCATGACTTTTGTCAGGCTGGCAGGATTTAATTGTTCTGTGCCATTTTTGTTATAAAGAACTTCATGATTGTTTAAATCGCATAGAAGAACCGCTTCAGATTGTGATGTGTCAACCAGTTCGTTGTTTGACACCGAATCGGTAATCACACATAAATCTTCTGCAAAAAGCGCAGCTCGATCTCCTTTATCCGCACCGTTAAAACGGTATGCGGATACGGAACTGTTTAAATCATATGCCATACTATATGGCTTTGTTTTTTCACATCCGGTTAATATGGATGAAATTAGAATTGTCATGCATAGTATCATGCATGTAATTTTATTTGTACATTTCACGCCACTCGAGATCTCCTCTGTCAAGTGATTTTATCAATAATTCTGCTGATGCTAAATTTGTGGCCAAGGGAATATTGTGCATATCACATAATTTTACAACATTATTGACATCAGGTTCATGACTTTTGGGAGTAAGCGGATCTCTCAAAAAGATAACCAGGTCAATTTGATTGTGTTCAATCTGTGCTCCAATCTGCTGTTCGCCACCTAAATGTCCGGCAAGATATTTGTGAATAGTCAGATTTGTAACTTCCTCAATCAAGCGACCGGTGGTACCGGTAGCATATAATTCGTTTTTACTAAGTATCCCTCTATATGCAATACAAAAATTTTGCATAAGCTTTTTCTTTGCATCATGTGCGATTAATGCAATGTTCATACTATAACCCTCTCCTAACTGTATTTACGTACGCCCTGTAACCGGATATTTAATACAAAACCCATTCCGATATATAAACTCAACAGGGAAGTAAGACCATAACTGACAAATGGTAATGGCAAACCGGTATTGGGCATTAATCCTGTTGCTACGGCGATATTCATAAAGCTTTGAAAACCAATAATGGTTGCCATGCCAATACATATGACGGCACCTTCTATATCAGGTGCTCTTTTCGCCACTAAAACACATTCAATGGCAATTAACATTGATAAAATAATAACAACACATCCTCCAATAAATCCTAATTCTTCACCTATTACAGCAAAAATAAAGTCAGTCTGTGGTTCGGAAATAAAATTACCGTTTTTAACCGATGCAATTTCGTTGTTATTTAGGCCTTTTCCGGTCAATCTGCCGGAACCGATGGCGATTTTGGAATTATTCTGCTGATATCCTTCCGTATTGACATATTCATCCGGATGCAGCCATGCCATAATACGATTTTGTTGATAATCTTTGATAATTTTCTGATCTTCCTGTAAAATCAGTGATAATAATATGACACCAATAGGTATAATTATGGCAAGTGCTCCGAATATAATTTTATAATTCAGCCCACCGGCATACAACAGAATGCAGAAAATAATAATCAGCATGATACTTGTGGACAAGTCCGGCTGCTTATAAATCAGATACCATTGCGGAATAAATAATAATACCATAAAAAGCAGATTTTTAAAAGTATTAAAGTGTTCCTTATGTTTCATAATATACTGTGCATAAAATAAAATCAATAAAATTTTGGCAGTCTCGGAAGGCTGAAAACGAACACCGGCAATGGTAATCCAACGCTGGGCATTATTGGAAGAATCACCGATAAAATTAACCAGTAACAATAATCCGAAATTGAAAAAATAAATAATCCAATAGAATCTCAAAAAAATGTGATAATCGAACAAAGATAATACTACCATTAAAAAAACACCGACAATCAATCCCATCATCTGCTTGGACTGAACCTCGGAATTAGCGCTGCCGATTGCTAAAATTCCAATGATGGAAATAGCAATCAGCATGACTACCAATTTGAAATTGTAATCAATTACGCGATATCGTTTAAACACAGTTTCTCTCCTACAGTTTCTTTACCAGAATACATTGATTTTTCGTTTTGAAAACTCCAATTCCAATGTACTGGTATCAATCTGCATATATTTACATAGTACTTTAGCAATTTCTTTTTTTATCATTTCCATAACTTCCGGCGAACAGTCGATTCGATCCGAAATCAAGAGTATTTTTAACCGATCTTTTGCAATCTGGCTGGATTTTTTCTTTTTAAAAGACCACAAATTACGCATAATGAATACCTCCCTGATATTTAGACTTTTTGAAAAATACCATTTAACCGAAACCAGATTGATTTCTCTTTTTCGGGAGAATACAAAGGGATATCTTCGCCGAGTATTCGTTTACATATATTCATGTATGCTTTTCCTGCCGGGGTGTCTGTACAAACTAATGGTTCTCCGTGATTGGTTGAAATTACAATATTTTCGTCATCATAGATAGCGCCGATTAAATGAATGGATAAAATATCAACAACATCATCAATACTCATCATATCACCACGTTTTATCATTTCCGGCCGTAATCTGTTGATAACTAAATCAACCTGTCCCATTTCATAGGCATTTAACAAACCGATGATACGGTCTGCATCCCGGATGGCAGATACCTCCGGAGTTGTTACTACAATCGCTCTGTCTGCGCCTGCTATTGCATTTTTAAAGCCCTGTTCAATTCCTGCGGGACAGTCTAAGATAATGTAATCAAACTGTTCTTTTAATTGCTTTGTCAGCTTTTTCATTTGTTCAGGATTAACTGCATCTTTATCTCTGGTTTGTGCACTTGGCAGTAAACTCAAACCTGGATAACGCTTGTCCTTGATTAAAGCCTGTTTAATTCTGCAATTTCCTTCAATGACATCAACCAGATTGTATACAATCCGATTTTCCAGACCCAACACAACA
This sequence comes from Lachnospiraceae bacterium, assembly GCA_017626095.1. GTDB lineage: Bacteria > Bacillota > Clostridia > Lachnospirales > Lachnospiraceae > UBA2882. The sequence goes on along the minus strand of JAGAJL010000019.1, from coordinate 38,460 downwards.
TCTAAGTTGCGTAATCCGATATCTGTATCGATTAAAACAACCTTTTTCCCTAAAACGGCAAGACCCGTTCCGATGTTTGCACTTGTTGTGGTTTTTCCTACACCACCTTTACCTGATGTGACGACAATTACTTCACTCATAGAAACCTCCGATTTTCATCATCGTCCCCCGGAATTTAATGAAAATTATATTCCGGTAATTCTTTGGTAAAGTCCAGTTCCGAAAATGTAAATTTGTCTTTTTTTATGTAGGCAATTTTCGGCTGTTTTCTATTTAATGTAAATAATTCTTTTTTATCTTTCTGGTATTTTATCTTTCCAATCTTTAAGTTTTCGGGCGAAAATTCCAATGCCGCAATAAAGCGGTTATTATCTTCTTTTCTGCCGGCAAAAACAGTACCGTAAATTGTGCCCAAAACAATCACATTGCCTTTGGCAAAGACAGCGGCACCTTTTAGGACATCTCCTAAAACGATGACATTGCCTTCTGTTTCCAAAGAAAAGCCGTCTTTTAAGCTCCCTTTATAAAACTGAAAACATCCGCCTTTGGGTTTTGGGGGTTCTTCAACCGGTTTCTTTTCTATTTCTTCCAGCAATTTGGAAAAATAGACATCATCATTTTTATTTGTACATACCACACAAATGATGTTTATCTGACTGACTTTGGTTATTACCTCTGTCAGAGCTTCGATTTCCGTATCCTTTAAACTACGTCCTTCAAAACGAAGAACTATAGAGGCATTTTTAAAAAAGGAAGCGGTCTTTTCAAAACTATTTTTTGTATCTTGCAGAATTTTTTCAAAATCAGGTTCATCAGACAGTTTTACGGAAATACCATTTGGAAAACTTTTGATAATTACATTTCCGTTCATTGCAAACCTCCTAATCTGTATTTGAAATATTCGTGTTGGTATCGGTTGCGGTTCCGTCAATCAGTTCATCAACATTTTCAAGACGATAATAATACTTATAAACATCCTGTGTCAGCTGCGCGGCAAAATCGGATGCATATCCGAAAGCGATACGAGTTGTGACACTGATTTCCGGACTTTCATAAGGAGCATAGCTGACAAAAAGTGCATGGTTTGGTCTGCTCTTATTTTCCTGTGCCGTACCCGTTTTTCCAGCAACACGGATTTTCATGCCCTCATAATAGCTTTTTGATTCAACAACTCTACGCATGCCGGCATGAATCGCATTCCATGTTGATAAATCAAATGAAACTGTGTTACGAACGGTTGGATTAAAATCTTCAATAACATTTCCGTTGGAATCAGATACCTTGTCCAAAAGACTGAGATTATAACATGTTCCACTGTTGGCTACGGTAGTAACATATCTGGCAAGCCCAACGGTTGTATAGTTATTGGTGCCCTGTCCGATTGCGGAACGAATGGAGTCAGTATCCGATATTTTTGGCGCCTCTTCTGTAATCTCAACGCCGGATTTATCAGACAAACCGAATTGATCTGCATAATAAGCCAGTTTAGCAAGACCTAATTCGGAATTGTATACACCATTCGAAAAGCCAAGTCTATAACCCATTTCGTAAAAGAAATAATTGCAGGAATTTTCAATAGCACCGGATACTGTCAAAGAACCGTGTGCCGAAGGATAAATCCAGCATTTTGGAGCCGGTGATATGTTTTCCCAAATTCCATGACATGTTATGGTTTCACCATTTGTTACAACACCTTCTTCTAAAGAAGCTGCCGCAGTTACCATTTTAAAGGTAGAACCGGGTGCCGAGGTCTGTTGGGTTGCATAATCCCATAACGGTCGGGACAAATCGGAATTTAATCGTGCATAATATTCCGCATTGTTAATACGATTATTATCATACCCCGGATAAGAAACCAAAGCTAAAATCTCCCCGTTGTTGACATTAGTTATTACGACAGAACCGGAACAGGGATCTAATGCTAATTGTGCCGGTGTAATCTCTAAGTTCGAAATCTTACCAAGGATAAAGTTATATGGGCTGATGGTTCCGTTTTCAACGGTTGCTCTTTCGGCTGCGGTACCGGTTAAGATTCCCTGATCATATAACAACAGACAAATGGATTTTCCGGACACGGTATTATCTGCAATCATATATTTATACAGCTTTTTATGGAAAGCATTGCTTGTAACTAAAGAATCAAATAATTCATTTTGTACAGCCTGATAGATTTCTTCTGAATCGGAATATTGATTTTCTAATTCAAGCTTTGAAATATCTATCCAGTTCATGGCTATCAGATGTAATAAATATTCTTTTAAACTGATGGATTCGTCTGTGTGCCATGCAATATAAACCGGATCGTTTTTATCAATTTCACTTGAAAGAATAATCCCTTTTTCAGAAAGTAAAGAGGTTATGTACAATTGATATACCTGATATTCTTTCGAAAGCTGATTATATGGCTGCGGATTTTCATTTAACAATGTTTTTAAAGTAGATATAACCTGATTTTGTTTTATTTCAAATGAAGCATAAACATTTTTTTCCGAATCAGTAGCATCGTCATGAGAAAAATGCTCGATATCAATGATACTATTATTGATCAATGCAAAATATACGTCATCAATCGGAATGACAATACTGCTCGCCGATGCATTTTCAGGTGCTGTATATTCTTTAATATTTCGAATTTTTGATACTAAAATACCTGCGATTTTTTGCTCAAGTAAATTATAAACTGCTTTTTGCAAATCTTTATCAATTGTCAGATATACATCATTTCCGGCACTGGGTTCTTTTCTGTTACTGGTTTCAATAACCTTTCCCATATTGTTTACATATACGGTTTCAGAACCTTTTTTACCCTGTAAATAGGATTCCATATAGGATTCAACACCGGCTTTTCCGATGATGTCTGTCGAAGTATAAGAATCATTTTCAACGGACAGCTCTTCCAATTCCGCCTGCGAAATTTTACCGGTATATCCAATGACATGCGAAAAATATACGCCGTCAACATACTTACGAATCGTATCTTCTGCAATGGAAACACCGTCTAAGCTTGCGGCATTTTCCATAACCACTGCGACTGTTTCATCCGAAACATCTGTTGCAACGGTGGTAGCAATGTATTTTTGGAAACTGTTCAAACTCATGGCATAGCGGATACTGATGATCTTTAACATCATTTCCTTGCTATAGCCTTTACCGACGTGAAACGTACTTTTATGATTGTTCGGAACAGCATATTCACCAATCGCAAATTTACTTTTTCCCGCGAGATAGTTTATTACATCATCAGCAGTTGAAGTCTTTTCGGCATAGGACATATCATCAACATATTTTTTGCCATAAACATCTGCCAAAAAACGTTGCTGTTGCGTACCGCTTACGGCAAATTGATATTCTCCACTATCACCGATAATAATATTAAAATCCATAACTATGGAATCGCCTTGTCCTTCGATCATTTCAATCAAAGTAGCAATTGTCTTATTCAGACGTTCATTTTTATTGCTGCCCGATTCGTATACGTCTTCAATCGTAACAGAATAGGCAAGTTCATTATATGCAAGCAATTCTCCTTTGCGGTCATATATTTTTCCGCGTGTACTGGGAATGTTTCGTTCCTTTTTGATTTTCAGTGTAAATTCATTCAGATAAGATTCTCCGTTTACAATCTGAAGATTGAAAATACGGTATATCAAAACGAAACCTAAAACGCAAAACATCAGAATTAAAATAAAATACCTGGAAGTTATGAAATTAATGATAGAGTCTCTGATTTTTTTAAACAATTTCGCTTCTGCTCTTTCTCTCATTACTTACAAAAAGCTTAACAAATAAAGTTCTTGTAAGGAAAAATACAATTGTCAATAAAATGGTATAAACCGTTTCCGGAATAATAATATTTAACAGATAATATGTAAAATGAAATCTGCCACGCAGTAAAAATGTAAGCAGATAATAAACAAATCCATAAACAAAATCACTGCAACCAACCAATAAAATCTGTAATTTCAGTTCATCCTTATAGAACAACCTCTTGAAAAAACCATTAAAATAGCCAATATACATATATAATAATGCATGAAAACCAAGAATGGCCGAAAAGAAAATATCGACCAAAAGCCCTGCAAAAAAACCAGTTAAAACTCCGGCTTTTTTACCTTTTATGAAACCGAAGGATGAAACGGTAATCAATAACAAGTTTGGAACAATATTACCGAAAGAAATATAACGGCATATGGTATTTTGTAAGATAAAACTTGCAATTACGATAATTGCAGAAAAAATAATATTTTTCATGGATGTTATTCTTTATTCTCTGTTTTCTGTTTTAAATCCAATATAATCAACACTTCGTCCATATGTTCAAAATCGACAGCCGGTGTTAAAGTACCGGAATGTGTCAGATTATTGGAATCTGATTCAATAGAAGTAATATAACCGATCAATAAACCCGGAAGATATTTGTCACTAATATTTGATGTGACAATTTTATCGCCCTCTTTTACTTTTCCTTCCGAATCAATCAGTTTACTGAAACTGATTTTATTCTGATTCATAAGTTCCAGATTACCGGATACAATCATGTTGTCTCCTGAGGCTAAAGTCATTCCACTGACATTGCTGCTATCATCTATAATAGATGTAACACGGGCCCAGTTTGGTCCTACTTCCGTAACAATGCCAACCAGTCCGCTTCCGGACATCACATTCATATCGACCTGTATACCATCGTTCTTTCCCTTATCAACAGTAAATGAATGAAACCAGTTACCGGAATTTTTTCCAATGACTTTTGCGCCTACTTTTTGATATTCCGAATATTCCTGATCAAGTAAATACAGGGATCTTAAATTATTTAATTCATATTTTTCCTGTGTTAAGTTATTGTTTTCAATGGTAAGCTTATCGATCTGTTCCTGTAATTCTTTGTTTTTCTGCAACAAATCTCGAATCTGAACCAATTCTTCCGAACGATTGGAAAGATAACTCCCGGCTTCTGATATTCCTTTTTGGAAAGGAACGGTAACATAGCCGGATATATCAGCCAGAGTTCCGGTAAATAAGTCTGTCGTAAATGTGATTGTCATTAATAACACACACAATCCGGTCAAAATCAGAAGCAGATATTTACTTTGTATCGTAAAATGATTCCGCCTTCTATTCATTATTTTCCTCCGTTTTGTGCATCATAAGTATAGGCAACCGACTGGAATTTCGGTTCATTAATGACTCTGGAAAGACCGCATGCCACACTGCCAATCGGATCATCAGCAAGGTTAACCTTTAAACCGGTTCCCTTAGCCATAAGTTCATCCAAGTGAGATAACTGGCTAGAACCGCCCGTAAGATAAATTCCGCGTCGGAAAATATCTGCGCCAAGCTCCGGTGGTGTTTTTTCTAATATCACTTTAACCTGTTCAATAATGGTATTCATGTGTTCAAGTAAAGCATTCGTAACAAGAGTTGTCGGAATCTCTCGTTCCACAGGCAGACCGGTTACAATATCTCTTCCGTATACAACTGCATTGCTGTTTTCTTCTTCCAGTGATTTCAAAGAGATTTTCACCTTTTCTGCAGTTTTTTGACCAATCAGCAGATTGAATTCTGTACGAACGGCATTGCGGATGGCATCATCAAATTTCTGTCCGCCTATTTTTATCATTTTACTTAAAACAATACCGCCTAAAGACAAAATAGAAATCTCGGTTGTGTGAAAACCGATGTCTACAACCAATACCCCCTGGGAATTTTTGACATCAATATCCATTCCAAGTCCATCTGCAATGGCTTTTTTTACAACCATAATATTTTTGGCCTTGATATTGGCATTTTTAATCAGATCATGAAAAGCCTTTTTTTCTACTTCTGTTACATCATGCGGAACTGCAATATAATAATCAGCAGGTTTTATATTACCATCTGAAAGATCACTGATAAAACATTTTACCAGGGTCTGCATATTGTTGATATCAGCAATTACACCATTATTCAGAGGATAAGAAATCTGAATAAATTCCGGTGCTTTTTCATACATTTCAAAAGCAGGATCGCCATATGCAAATAAAATATCTTTTCTTTCAATGGCAATCATATTTTTAGCGGTAAAAATACCCTTATTTCCTTTTGCATAAATTTTGATGTTGTTGGTACCTAAATCAATACCATAAGCACAAGAAGCCATATTCCCGTACTCCTTTCTCCGGTAAAAATCATGTAATTAAATTATTTTCCTTAAAACTATAGTAACAATTATCTCCAATAATAATATGATCCAACAATGGTATATCCATCAATTTGGATGCCTGACAGATGCGTTCTGTCACTTCCATATCAGCACCGCTTGGAGACGCATTTCCACTGGGATGATTGTGCAATAAAACCAGATAAACCGCTTTGGCATTTAACGCTTCCATAAAAATCTCACGACTGGAAACAATAGATGCATTGACACTGCCGATGCTGATGGTAACATCACGAATCAGATTCATGGAACCATCCAAAAAAATGCAAAGACAATTTTCTTTTTCTTCGTGTCTTAGGCTTTCCATATAGTAAGTGGCAAATTCCTGTGGCGAATGAAAAGAAATTTTGTGATTGCGATTGCTCATAACAATACGTCTGGACAGTTCAGCAATGCATTTTAGCTTAATTGCTTTGACTTCTCCGATACCATTTACCTGCATAATATCTTTGAGCGACAAATGATACAGACCCGACAAACCATAGGGACCGGCTAAGTCAAGAACTTCTTTTGCCAAGGCTATGGCATCGGCTCCCTTTCGTCCGGTTCTTAGGATAACTGCCAATAATTCTGCATCAGACAAGGCCTGTGCACCGGCATACAAAAAACGGTCATAAGGCCTTTCGGAAAATTTTTCAATGCTATTATTTTGTTTCATAAAAATCCTCACGCATATCTCTCCGCGCAAAGACACATCTTAGATGAAGCGATAAATGATAATCGCAATCATAACACCAATAATACTCCCGATGGTAATATTAATGGTTAAACCAAATGTTAAAACCATAATCCCCAAATCTAAAACCACGGGAGAAGTCAAACCAAACGTCTGACCGAAATTTAAGAAGGTATTCGGAAAAAGATGGCCGATAAAACCACCGATGACAATGCCTGCCAGAATTAACAAAAAGCAGGCCCAGCTGTTTTTGCTTTTCATAAAACCTCCTGTTTCCTTTGTACGTTTCTGTACTTCTTAAAAAAATTGTAATAAAATCAGAAAAAACTATATCTTGTGTTTTTACTATTGTATCTTACCACATAAGCAAAATAGTGTATACTTCTTTTCATGTTTTTTTTTCGACTCGCAACTTGGATTAAAGTCGAATTACCTTGGAATTTTTCAGTTCCTGAACGGCTTTCAGTATACCGAATTTTGCATGCGGAAATGTCAGTCCACCCTGAAAATATACAGCATATGGCGGTTTAATCGGACCATCTGCAGATAATTCAATGGAACTTCCCGATACAAATGCACCTGCCGCCATAATAACCTGACTGTCGTATCCCGGCATATCCCATGGTTCCGGAACTACAAAACTGTCAACCGGTGCAGCAGCCTGTATTCCTTTACAAAATGCGACAACACCTTCCTTGGAACCAAATGTAACAGCCTGAATGATATCATGTCGTGATTCGTTACCGTCAGGTATGACAGAAAAACCAAAATGCTCCATCATATTGGCTGCAAAAACAGCACCTTTTAGTGCACTGCTAACAACTGTCGGTGCAAGGAAAAGACCTTGAAAAAAGGATGGTAAAACGCCTAAAGATGCACCGACTTCTTTCCCCAATCCTGGCGAAGTCAGGCGATACGCTGCATTTTCAATACATTCTTTCTTTCCTGCAATATAGCCTCCTATCGGTGCCAAGCCGCCTCCGGGATTTTTTATTAAAGAGCCTACAACCATGTCAGCCCCGACATCACTAGGCTCTATAGTTTCCACGAATTCACCATAACAATTATCCACCATGCAGATGATGTCCGGACAGATGCCTTTGATAAATGCAATCAATTGACCGATTTGCTCAACCGACAATGTTTTTCTTGGCTCATACCCTTTGGAGCGCTGGATGGTAACAAGCTTCGTCTTTTCGTTTATGGCAGCTTTGATTTTGTCATAATCAAAGGAACCGTCACTCAATAAATCTACTTGGGAATACGTGATTCCATACTCTGCCAGACTTCCTTTTGAAGGACGGATGCCAATGACTTCTTCCAATGTGTCATAAGGCTTTCCGACCGGAGAAAGGACTTCATCTCCGGGTCTTAAATTGGACATAAGGGCTAACGCCAGTGCATGTGTACCACAGGTAATCTGTGGACGCACCAGCGCAGCCTCTGTGTGAAATACATTGGCGTATACTTCTTCTAAGGTATCTCGTCCGATGTCATTATAACCATATCCGGTTGTTCCGTATAAACAGGCTTCGGATACCTTTGCTTTCTGCATGGCCTGAAGAACTTTTAACTGATTGTACTCAGCTATTTTGTCAATGGAATCGAAGCGCTCTTTCAAATTACTGCAGATTGTTTCACCCAACCGATAAACATCTTCATCAATTCCAAGATTTTTATATATTTCTTTTGTTTCTGACATATGATTTATTCTCTTTTCTGTTATTAATGTTTGCTATTTCTTTCTGATAATTCATTCTAATAATTATAATTTACTTGACAGACTTAATGTTGGCTGATTATATAGTAATCTTTATAAAAATTAGCATAAAAATAATTAACTGCGATTTCTTGCATCATGTTATTTATTGATAATAGAAAGCATATAATCCAAAATTGCCTGATTGTCATACAAAAATTCCGGTTTTTCTATCATGATGACATCTTTTTCACGTCGAAACCAGGTGAGTTGGCGTTTGGCAAAATGCCTTGTATCTCTTTTGATTAAATAAATGGCACGGTCTAAATCCATTTTTTCATCCAGATAATCCAGAATCTCTTTATATCCAAGCCCCTGCATGGATACATTTTCTCGTTTTAACCCCATGTCTTTTAATTGCTTTACTTCTTCTACCAGACCATTTTGCATCATCTGGTCGACACGTAAATCAATGTTATGATACAAGCGGCTTCGTTCATCATTTAAAACAAAATAGGAAAAGTCATAAGGAGATTTTTTTTGCCTTTCTTCCATATTGTGCTCTGAAATCTTCTGACCCGTTAAATGATGATATTCCAAAGCTCGTATTATGCGTTTTACATTATTGGGATGAATGGTTTCGGCTGATTTTTCATCAACCTGTTTTAACATATCATGGAGATAAAATACTCCTTTTTGTGTTGCAATTTCTTCTAACTGAGCACGATAGCTTTCATCAGCATTGTTTTTTGTAAAATCAATATCATATAAAACAGACTGAATGTAGAATCCGGTGCCCCCGACTAAAATGGGAATATGTCCATTTGCATAGATACTTTTTATTGCCTCTTTTGCGTATTTTTGAAACAAAAACACATTAAAATCTTCACGAGGATCCAAAATATCAATTAAATGATGGGGAATTCCGTCCATCTCATCAGGTCTGATTTTCGCAGAACCGATATCCATATGCCTATATACCTGCATGGAATCAGCACTAATTATTTCACCGCCTATTTCTTTTGCCAAGGCAATGGATAGGGCTGTTTTTCCAACTGCAGTCGGTCCTGTTAATATAACAAGATTATTCATATCACTTTCCCTTTTATAAATAGTATTGATGGCTAAAGATGTTTTGCCACCATAATACCATGAATGTATCTGTTTTTATGGCATCATACGATTCTTTTAAACTTCTTTTCTAACTCCTGCCTGCTCATGGAAAACATAGTGGGTCTTCCGTGCGGACAATGATAAGGGTTATCCAATGCAAACAACTGTTTTAATAATGCTTTTGCTTCTTCATAAGACATTTGCTGATTTCCTTTTACCGATGCCTTACAAGACATGGAAGCAATTTTTAACAAAATGACATCAGGCGTTCCTCGAACCGGTGTGTCAATCAATTCATCCAACACCGTTAAAAATAAATCTTTTGCATTGTTTCCGTATAAATCCATTGGAATGCCTCTGATGGCTAGTTCATCTCCACCGAATGGTTCAATTTCAAAACCCAGTTCGGAAAAATAAGATTGGTAGTTTTGATATGCGTTCATCTCAAGCGAATTGAGAGATACAATAGTTGGCGGCATCAATAATTGTGTTGTATTCTTCTTTTGTTTGAGATTGTCTACAAAGGATTCATAATTGACCTTTTCATGTGCGGCATGCTGATCAACAAAGTATATGGAATCTTCAAATTCAACAATCCAATAAGTATCAAAAACCTGACCGATAATCTTTAATCCGGTTAGCCGGTTATTATTATCCTCTTCTAAAGCCGTTGAAAAAAGCTCCATCTGCTCGACTTTTTTGATAATTGGTTTCGTATCCTGTTTAATGATATTATCACCGGTTTTATAGGGTTTTGAAAGAAAGGTCTGGCTTTGTTTTGCATTCCCTAATATTTTATTCATCTGATAATCCGCTGTTTCACGGACCAGATTCGTCGGTTGCATTTCCTTTTGAATGCGCTTTTCTTCAAAAGGCTCCGGTGCACGTTCCTTTTCTTTTTGAGAATCGGAAATTTCTTCTGTTTCGCTATCTTTGGAAGGATTCTCCTCCTGATATTCACGAATTAAAACCGTCTCATTTAGAGCGTTCTTGACCGTTTCTTTTACAAATTCACAAAAGGGAACCGGCTCCATAATCCGTATTTCCATTTTGGTTGGATGGACATTGACATCAATATCTTCTCCATTCACAGTAAAATGAAGAATGGCAAAAGGATATTTATGCTGCATCAAAAAGGTCTTATAACCTTCTTCGACTGCCGCCGATATCATTTTACTTTTAATATATCTTCCGTTTACAAAGAAAGTCTCATAATTGCGGTTTGCTCTTCCCAATATGGTCTTTCCGATAAATCCCTGTATTTGAATTCCGTTTTGACAGGCTTGTACCGGGATGATATGATTAGCAACATCTTTTCCGTATATCCGGTATATCACATCTGACAAATTCCCGTTTCCGGATGTGAAAAAGCGGGTTTGTCCGTTCTGGATAAAAGAAATTGCAATTTCAGGATGTGATAAAGCAATATGCTGCATCAATTCAAAAACATAAGAACCTTCTGTGGTTGATGTATGCAAAAACTTCTTGCGGACAGGCGTATTGTAAAACAGATTTCGGACTAAAATTGTGGTTCCGTCCGGAGCCCCGATTTCTTCTATGTCTTCCATGATGCCACCGTTACAACACACTTTTATTCCAAGAAAATCTTCTCTTCTTTTCGTAATCATTTCTACCTGAGAAACAGCACTGATACTCGATAAAGCTTCACCGCGAAATCCCAGACTGGAAATGGCATTTAAATCCTCTGCATTCGTAATTTTACTGGTTGCATGACGCATAAAAGCAGGCTCTAAATCTTCTTTTGCAATTCCGCATCCGTTATCCGTAACGCGAATAAGGGATATACCGCCCTCTTTTATTTCCACGGCAATTTTATCTGCACCTGCATCAATGGCGTTTTCCACCAGTTCTTTTACAACACTTGCAGGTTTTTCCACAACTTCTCCGGCTGCAATTTTATCAATTGTTTCACTGTCCAGTACATGAATAATTCCGGCCATTTTATCTCCTTACATATGCCATCGGTTTTTACGCAAATTCTGTAATCGGTATAACGTATTTAATGCATCCAAGGGTGTCAGATTGGAAATATCGAGTTCATCCAGTTCTTTTAATATATCCTCATCCTTTACGGTATCAAACAAAGAAATTTGATCTAAATCAACCTGATCATAGTGTTTTACCTTTTTAGGTTCACTTTTTGCATCAACTGCAATACTCTGGACACGTTCGGTAATATCATTGTCCATCAATTGCTCTACAATGATTTTGGCACGGTCAATGACCATATCCGGAACGCCTGCCAGTTTTGCTACCTGAATACCATAGCTTTTATCGGCACCGCCTTTTAAAATCTTTCTGAGAAAGACAATGTCGTCCCCTTGTTCTTTGACGGCAATATAATAATTATTGACATTGTTCATCTTGCCTTCTAATTCGGTCAGTTCATGATAATGCGTTGCAAATAAGGTTTTGGCTCCAAGCAGTTTTTTGTTGCTGATATGTTCAATTACCGCCCATGCGATGGCAAGTCCGTCAAAGGTAGAAGTTCCTCTTCCGATTTCATCTAAAATCAAAAGACTGTCTGATGTGGCATTGCGCAAAATATTTGCCACTTCATTCATTTCAACCATAAAGGTGGATTGTCCGCTTGCTAAATCATCTGAGGCTCCGACACGTGTGAAAATTCGGTCTACAAGACCAATGTCCGCCTGGTCGGCCGGAACAAAGCTGCCAATCTGAGCCATCAAAACAATTAATGCCGTTTGTCTCATATAAGTGGATTTACCGGCCATATTCGGTCCGGTTATGATAGAAATCAGATTCTTATTGTTATCCAGATAAGTATCATTGGATACAAACATATCATGTTCAATCATCTTTTCCACAACCGGATGTCTGCCGTTTTTAATCTTTATCGTTCCCTTGGTATTTAACTTCGGCCTTACATAATGATTACGTTCGGCAACATAGGATAAGGATGTAAAAACATCCAGGGCGGCAACGGCTTTTGCTGTCTTTTGTATGCGATCCATGTTGTCGGCAATATGCTCTCTGATTTCACAGAACAAATCATATTCAATGCCGTAAAGCTTATCCTCAGCGTTTAAAATGGTGTCTTCCAGTTCTTTTAATTTCGGCATCATATATCGCTCGCCACCGGTTAAAGTCTGTTTCCGGATCCAGTCATCCGGGACCAGTTCTTTGTAGGAATTGGTTACTTCAAAATAGTAGCCGAACACTTTATTATATCCGATTTTTAAATTCTTGATTCCGGTTCTCTCTTTTTCCTGCAATTCCAATTCTGCCAGCCAGTTTTTACCCTCGGTTTTCGCATTGCGGAAATGATCTACGTCTTCATGAAATCCGGTTTTGATAATGCCACCTTCTCTTATGGAGATTGGAGGCTCCTCTTCAATTGCCTGCTCTATCAGACTGCAGATATCTTCCAAAGGATCAATATCATCATAGATATTATGTAATAAACGGCTGTCTTTAAAATCTTCTAAAACCGTACGAATAGACGGTAACATTTCCAAAGATTTTGAAAAAGCAATTAAATCCCTCGGGTTTGCTGATTTATAGCTGACTTTTCCAAGCAAACGCTCTAAATCATAGATAGGATTTAAATATTCTCTGATTTCTTCCCGTCCGATGGCATTCATACAAAAGGCATCTACGGCATCTAATCGTTTTGTAATCTCCTCTTTATCAATTAAAGGCTGTTCTATGTAACTTCTTAAGGTGCGGGCTCCCATAGCTGTTTTGGTTTTGTCTAAAACCCATAACAGTGAACCACGTTTTTGTTTTTCGCGTAACGTTTCACACAATTCCAGATTTCTTCTTGTAGAACTGTCCAATAACATATATTTACTGGTAATATATGGATTTATATGGGTGATATGACTTAATGTCGTTTTTTGCGTTTCGTACAGATAATTTAATACTGCCCCCGCAGCAATCGAGCCCATAGGAAATGAATCCATTCCTAAAGAAGTCATGGTCTGAACATGGAAATGCTTTTTCATCCTGTTCTGGCAGGTTTCATCATCAAAATACCAGGAATCGAGCTGATATACCGTAATTCCCAGTCTTTCTCGTAAATCTTCCAAATCAAAACCACTTACCATGAAGGCATCGTTACAAATGATTTCGGCGGGAGAAAATTTGATGATTTCATCAAATAAATTCTTGGAATCATTAACCTGTGTTGCAAAAAAATCACCGGTTGTGACATCAATTACAGAAACTCCGATGTAATCCGAATATGCAATACACATCAGATAATTATTTTTCGTCTCTTCCAAAGACTGCATATTCAGATTGGTACCCGGTGTAACAATCCTGACAACTTCCCGTTTTACAATACCTTTTGCAAGCTTGGGATCTTCCACCTGTTCGCAGATGGCAACCTTAAACCCCTTGCTGACTAATTTGGTCAAATATCCGTCAACTGCATGGTAAGGAATTCCGCACATTGGTGCCCGTTCTTCCAATCCACAGCTTTTGCCTGTCAAGGTTATTTCCAATGCTTTGGATGCCTTTAATGCATCATCAAAGAACATTTCATAAAAATCACCGAGACGATAAAATAAAATGCAATCTTCGTATTGCTTTTTCGTCTCCATATATTGTTGCATCATTGGCGTAAGATCTGCCATTTTTATGTCTTGCATGCTTAATTACTCTCTTCTTGATAAAACTATGGTATTAAATATTAGCACTCACATTATTTCATTTCGCCTAAATAATAAAAACCCTTGCATTCCTTTAAATAAACCGGAACGATTTTCCCGATTAAATCCGGACATCCCTTAAAATGCACAATCATGTTGTTGGATAATCTTCCGGTTACAAGGGACGAATCATGCTCGTTGATGCCTTCCACTAAAGCATCCAGTGTCTGATATTCATAACGAGATGCCTGCTCTCTGGCTGTTTGCTGTACAACAGCAAGCAATTCATCAAAATTGCGCGTTACTTCTTCCTGCGGTACTTGATTTTCCATGGCTGCAGCCGGTGTTCCGGTTCGTTTTGAATACTGGAATGTAAATGCATTGTCAAACTTTACAGTTTTAATCACATCAATGGTTTCCAACACATCCTCATGCGTTTCACCCGGAAATCCGACAATAATATCAGTAGTAATGGCAATATCAGGAATTACACGTCTGATTTTTAATGCCAGCTCAATAAATTGCTCTTTGGTATAACACCGGTTCATGGCTTTTAAGATACGATTGGAACCGGCCTGTAAAGGCAAATGCAGATGTTTACAAATCTTTTTCGAGTTTTTCATCACTTCAATGAGCTCGTCCGATAAATCTTTAGGATGCGATGTCATAAAGCGAATTCTTTCCAGACCTTCGATTTTCTCAATACGACGTAATAATTCTGCGAATGCAATCGGGTTTTCCAGTTTTTTACCATAAGAATTCACATTTTGACCCAAAAGCATGATTTCAACAACGCCATCTGCTACAAGTCCTTCTATTTCGGAAATGATTTCCTCCGGTTTGCGGCTTCTCTCACGTCCTCTGACATAAGGAACAATACAGTAGGAGCAAAAATTATTACAGCCAAACATAATATTGATACCGGATTTAAAATGAAATTTTCTTTCAACCGGCAGATCTTCCACAATCTGGTCGGTGTCTTTCCAGATGTCGATAATCATTTCATCCGATTCATACATACGAACCAGTAATTCTGCAAATTTAAAAATATTGTGTGTTCCGAAAATTAGATCAACAAACCGATAACTTGAACGTATTTTATCTAAAACAGTATTTTCCTGCATCATACATCCGCAAAGACATATTTTCATAAAGGGATTTTTCTTTTTATATCCATTTAATACACCTAAACGGCCATACACACGCTGATTGGCGTTATCTCTGACGGTACAGGTATTATAAATAACTAAATCCGCATTTTCGTCTTCTATTTCAACGAATCCGACTGCTTTTAAAATACCGGATAATTTTTCCGAATCACGGGCATTCATCTGACAGCCAAAGGTTTGTACGCAACAGGTCAAAGGAGAACCTTTTTCCTGCTCTTTTTGTGCAATAATTAATTTGGCTTTTTCAATATATTGATATTGAAGTGTTGCTTCTTCATTCATGTTTTGTGTTGTCCTTTCAAATAATTACGGTCGTATCTGCCCATCTCCTAAGATGCGATATTGATAGGATGTCAGCTCCGGCAATCCCATAGGACCACGCGCGTGCAGTTTCTGGGTACTGATTCCGATTTCTGCACCAAATCCAAATTCAAATCCGTCTGTAAACCGTGTGGATGCATTCACATATACACATGCCGCATCAATACCTGCCAAAAATTTCTCAGCAGCTTCTTTATTTTCAGTTATAATGGCTTCCGAATGTTTGGTATTGTTGGCATTGATATGACAAATGGCTTCATCAACATTTTCTACCGTTTTCACGGATATAATATAATCCAGATATTCCGTTGCAAAATCTTGTGTTGTAGCAGGTTTACAATCGCTAAAAAACAGACCTGCCTGTTCATCCGCACGTATTTCCACATTTTTTTCTTTTAAGGCCTTTTCCAATAGCGGAAGAAACTCTTTTTCGATATCTTTGTGAACAACCAGTGATTCACAGGCATTGCATACTCCAATCCGCTGTGTTTTGGCATTGATAATAATCGGAATCGCCTTATTAAAATCAGCATCTTTATCGACATAAATATGACAGTTTCCGCTTCCCGTTTCAATAACAGGGATGGTGCTGTTTTGTACAACACTGCGAATAAGACCTGCGCTTCCTCGGGGAATCAAAACATCCACATACTGATTTAACTGCATGAATTTTTTGGTTGTTTCACGATTGGTATCTTCAATTAACTGAATGGCGTTTTCATCACAATTCATATCCTTTAATGCATTCCGGATTACGGTTGTAATGGCAATATTGGAATGAATGGCATCAGAACCGCCTTTTAAAATAACGGCATTTCCGGATTTGAAACACAATCCGAATGCATCTGCCGTCACATTGGGACGGGATTCATAAATAATACCGATAACACCTAACGGAACACGAACCTTGTTAACAACCAGCCCATTCGGTCTCGTATTGGTAGAAAGTACTTCCCCAATAGGATCAGGGAGTGTAACAATTTGTTCCAATCCTTCCGACATTGCAAAAACACGTTCTTTGGTCAGCCTTAATCTGTCAATCAGGCCCTGATGCATTCCGTTTGCAACAGCCTGATTGATATCTTTTTGATTTTCACATAAGATTTCATCACAATGTTCTCGTAAAAATTGTGATATATATGTCAAACAGCTATTCTTTTCTTCCGTACTTAATACCTGCATTCTATATTTTGCAGATACTGCATTTTGTCCAAGTATCTCTAAATCTGTCATAATTATTCTCCTCTGATTGTTGGTATCATGGTGCAAAATTCCTTTGATGCCAACATCATAATATTTTATCTTTATGTATTTTCTGCGTATACAAAAAATACAGCAAAAAATCAATCGGTTATAACACAATCTATCAAAATATCGTGTTCTTCATAAGGAACATGCTCTATTATCTGAAAAGAAAATGCAACCGCCATTTTCTCACACTCAATACCTGTCTGTGACAAATATCTGTCATAATATCCTCCGCCATAGCCCAATCGGTGGCCGGTTGCATCAAATGCAAGCCCCGGAAGAATCATAAGAGTATTCTGTTTTGAAGGCGATGAGAGCATGTTACAGAAGACTTCAGGTAAACTGCCACAGGTTTTGGAAGGCTCTAAAATGCCATGGAAACCACATGAACAATCCTTAAAAGAATGGATTTCATAAAATTCCATGTCTTTTCCTGAAACGCGTGGAACAAAAACATGCTTTCCGACATTTAATGCGTGCGTAATGATCTGATTCGTCATTACTTCTTTTTGATAATGCATATATACCAAAAGATATTCTGCTCTCTGATAGGCATCTGTATTTAGCAGATGTTCTGCAATTTGTTCACTTCTCTTTTCACATTCTTTTGCAGATAGTTGATTACGCAAGTTTAACATTTTATGTCTCAGAATTTTTTTGTCCAAATTTTTCTCCTAAATTGGTAATACTACCATCTTTTTCCTGAATATTGATATTGTTCAACTGTCCACGTAAATTTGCCTTAACAGCATTTACGTAATTACGTCTTAATTCTGCCTGTTCCCTTTTTTCTTCTTCCGTAAGTCCTTCTTTTTGGGATTTATGATATAATTCATTAATTCTGTCAATTTTTAAATCTGCCATGATTGATCCCTTTTAACTTTTTCCTTTTTACTTTATATTTTAGATTCCTTTTTTATCACTTTTTTCTTGAGTGCAAAATGAAAAAAGTCCCATGATATCAACGGATTATTATGTACTTTGTGCTCTCGTAATACAGGTCTCTTAATTTTGCATATTTTCTACATAATCAGCCAGATAGAAGTTGTCATCTTTGTGTGCTTTAAAAAACGTGCCATATTCTCTTCCATCCATAATCCGGTGTATAATACGCATATCATCCGAATTGGCAATAATCATATCCGCGCCTGCAACTGTGGCAATTTTTGCCGCCTGCAATTTGGTGTTCATTCCACCGGTTCCGACATCACTACCGGTACTTTTTTTACCCATCTGCATCAAATCATCGGTTAATTCATCCACAACACTGATAAATTTTGCATCCTTATTTTGGTTTGGATCATCCGTATACAAGCCGTCAATATCAGATAACAGAATTAATAAATCTGCATCAATTAAGGCAGCAACAATTGCCGAAAGCGTATCATTATCACCAAATTTAATTTCATATGTAGCAACGGTATCATTTTCGTTTACAATCGGTACAACACCTAATTTTAAAAGTTCTGAAAAGGTGTTGTGGGCATTAAAACGGTTAAGCGGATCGACAATGGTATTTTTTGTCATCAATATCTGTGCACAGACATGATTGTATTCGGAAAATATTTTCTGATAGGTCATCATTAAACGTGCCTGACCGATTGCGGCACAAGCCTGTTTTACAGCAATCGGATCGTCATCCTTTCCCAGATGAACGGCTCTTTTTCCGACTGCAATCGCACCGGATGAAACCAGTACCACTTCTTTTCCCATATTTCTTAAATTACAGATTTCCCGAACAAGCACTTCCAGTTTAATATAATCTAATCCACCGGTTTCTTTATGTTGTAAAGAAGAGGAACCGACTTTAATGACAATTCTCTTCTTATCCTTGACACAATCTCTGATATTCATGATTTTCCTCCTAAAGAAGTTATGATCTTTTGTGCAATCTTTAATCCGTCACATGCGGCACTGGTAATTCCGCCAGCATAGCCGGCGCCTTCGCCGCAAGGGTATAGCCCTTTGATATCCGTTGACTGACAACTTGTATCTCTGTGTATGCGTACCGGTGACGAAGTACGGGGTTCCACACCGGTCACTAATACATTGTCTGCATCAAATCCATGAATTTTCCTTCCAAAAGATTGCATGCCATCTATAAAAGCCTGTTCAATTTCAGTCTGATAAATTCCCCTGAGATTACCGAAAGTATATTGGCCTTTTATTTCCGGTTGAATGTCATCAAAACTATGACTAATCTGATTTAACTTATAATCAGAATATTTTTGAACAGGGATTTTTCCTGAGCAGACTTCATAAGCCCTTTTTTCTATTTCTTCCTGAAAATCCACACCGGAAAGGGGTGAATTTCCGGGATAATCGCTTGGCGAGACGGAAACGATAATAGCACTGTTTGCATTAAGGCTTCCTCTGTCACTATAACTCATTCCATTCACACACAGCTGCTTTTCTTTACTTGATGCATTTACAACGTAACCTCCCGGGCACATACAAAAACTATAGACGCTTCGTCCATTTGTTGCCTGTGCGGTTAGTTTATAGGCCGCAGCCGGAAAGCGCCCCACATTTTCCTTGCCATACTGCGCTTCGTCAATCATATTCTGCGCATGCTGTACGCGGTAGCCTACGGCAAATGATTTAGCCTCCATCGGAACTTCTTTTTCATATAACAGTCGAAAGGTATCTCTTGCACTATGTCCGATTGCCAAAACAATCTGATTAGACTCAAAATAATCATTGTGATTGACAATAACGCCTTTCACAAATCTATGATATGCAAAATCATGATTCGTTTCATGATCTGTAATATTGTCCGTACTACTTTGTCTGTCAGAATTGCATTCAGAAAAAACAAAGTCCGTCACCTGAGATGAAAAATATATTTCTCCACCCATCTTTTCAATGGACAAACGCAAATTTTTCACGATATTAACCAGACAATCTGTTCCGATGTGAGGTTTCTGTTCGTAGAGAATACTTTCTTTTGCTCCCATGGATACAAACAAACGTAGGACTTCTTTTTGATAACCAAAAGGATCCTTGTTTAGTGTATTGAGCTTCCCATCGGAAAAGGTTCCTGCTCCGCCTTCTCCAAATTGCACATTAGAGGAAGGATTTAGAATACCGGTTTCCCAAAAAGTTCTCACATCCTCTATCCTGTCTTCTACCGCTTTTCCACGCTCAAAAACCAAAGGCTTTAAGCCGGCTTTTGCCAAATAATAGGCACAAAACAAACCTGCCGGTCCGGCACCGATAACAATCGGGCGAAGTGCAGGGACATAGCCGTGAAGCGACGGTAAAAGAAACGATATTTCCTGGTATGTTGTTAAATTAGGGTCTGTTTTAATCTTTTTTAACAACACTTCCTCTGAGGAACATTCAAATGCGACGCAAAGACTATAAAACAAATCCGGTTTCTTTCTGGCATCCAATGATTCGCGTAGAATTTTAATATCCGCAATCGAATGAGTGGGAATATGTAATTTTTCAGACAAAGCTTTCATGATATCTTCTTTTTGATATCCCGGCTTACATTTTAACTGATTATATCTAAACATAACAAAATTATCCTGCTATTATCATGCTAATCTGCGGCTTTTTTTCCGGCAATCATACCACTTAAAAAAGCCCAGTGAAGATTGTAACCACCACAATCTCCAGTGATATTTAATAACTCTCCGGTAATAAAAACGGAGGGATACTTTTTTAATTCAAAATCAGGGGTAAGCTCTGATAAATCTAGTCCACCACCAGTAACCTGACAAAAATCAAAACCTTTCAGTTCTCTAATTGGGAAATCGAGATTTTTCAGATCATGTGCCAACTGTTTTATGATCGATTTCCTGATTTCTTTCCCCTTTTTATTTGAAAGACCATATTTGCTTGTTAAAAACTGTATCCATTTTTTATGTAGAAATCCACTCATGGCCTCTTCAAATGAAAAGGAATGGTATTCATTTAACTGTCTGTCTAATTGTAAAAAGAGTTTTTCTTCTTCCGCATACGGAAATAAATCAATCCTTGCTGTCAAATCTGTAAGGCATGTCTTTTTATGTTTCAAAAGATACGGATATATTTTTGAGCTTACCTGAAAAACCGGAATTCCCGAAATTCCATAATCCGTAAATTGAATTTGTCCATAATCGCTTGCCACCATAGAATGCTTGGAATCAAGAATTGAAACACTAGCCTGATTTCTCATTCCGGACAAAATTTTACAACCATTGTGATTGCATATCAATGATGTCAGGGCCGGATATGGCTCCACATACTGTAAATGCATCTGTCTTAAAAGATCAAAGCCGGAACCGTCAGAACCTGTTTTGGGATAAGACTTTCCTCCACAGGCAACAATAACCGAATCTGCCCCAAATGATTGCTTATCGGATATAATACATATATGGTTATCTTTTTTACTTATAGAAGAAACATGCTGGTTTGTTAAAATTTCAACATGAAGCTTTTGCAATTCCCGTAATAATGCACTGACAACACTAGCCGAAGCCTCCGTTTCAGGATAAACATAGCTATCTCGCAATACAGTTGTCCGAAGACCTATGGAATGGAAAAAAGAAATCACTTGTTGTGGTGAATAAGCTTTCAAGGCATGATTGATAAAATCCATATCCTCATGATTGGTGGTAACATAATTGGATGATCCTAAATTTAAATTGGTTAAATTGCATTTACCGTTTCCTGTCAGTAATAATTTTTTGCCGATTTTATCCTGATGTTCCAAAATAGAAACGGAAGCTCCATGACGTGCTGCAACGATTGCAGCCACAATACCGGAGGCACCACCACCAATAACCAGTACTCTCTTTTTCATACAAATTTCCTCTTCGCATAGATACTTAAATTATACAACTAACTCGAATAAGACTCAAGAAAATTGTAGAGTTCCACTTCGTCTTTTATATATTTTTTGTCCAGAATTTCCTGTGTAACCTGTTCCGGTAAATCATGAATGGAAATGTTGGTTACCAGATAAACATGCTTCATATCGCTGTGATAAACATACACTTTATCATCATAAGCAACCAAATAAAATCCTTCATTCTGATCCGCTTTGGCTCTATCAAAGCTTTCTATTGTATTATCATCACTGTTTTCATCCGATTCATCATTTTCATCCAAATCAATGTATTCATCCAAATCAATGGTTTCATCTAAATTCTTATTTCTGTCAAAATTATTTTTTGCTTCTATATCATTTTCATAATTTTGATAGTCTTTATTACTTTTCTCCAAATTATACTGACGAATAACAACAATACGTTCCGGTGAAAAAGTTGATAACCGGATATGACAAATGCCTTTTTCTCTTTCGGATAGTACCGGAGATTGTTCTTCCTGTTTTAAAATGTCGATTAATTGTTCTCTTGTTTTATCAATATATTGATCCGGTATTTTTTCCAGAAGAGTTTCATAACTGTCATTGTTTAGATTTTGTTCAATCATAATATATTCTGTATCACAAGTGGTACGTGTCTGTGCCTGCGTAACTGCAATCATCCGGTTGGTATCATTACCCTTTTGCGATAATTCTCTGTTTTGATTGCTATAAAACCAAGTGGTAATTGCCCAGGTCAAAAAACACGATAGTAAAATAAATGCACAAAAAATACTGATACGATAAAATAGTTTCATAGTTATGACTCCTTTTTATCAGTATCAGCATTTTTATATTAAATATTCAGTTTATTCATAGATTCCGGCTATTTTTCCAAGAATCAGTAAAAGTGACTTTTGTGGATAATCGTTCAATTCATGTTCTTTAATCGATCCTGTCAGAACAAGTATTAAGGATTGTACCAGACAGGCAAATATAAAAGCAATGATCACACTAAGTAAAATCCCCATCGTATTTTTTAAAAATAAGGTCAAAAAATATACAACCACAAAAGCCAAAAATGCAACAACCGGAAAACCAAGGTGTCTTAAGAGCTGTTTCTTATAAACAAAATACTTATGCAAAAAGAAAAAATCAATAAGACAAACCAATGCAAAACAAATCGTAAGGGCAATCATGGGATCAGCTCCACGAATAGTATCTTTGATACCAAAATATAAATAAACAAAAATGCTCGCAGCACCTATCAACATGCTTAGCAGATGCAACGCTCCTTTTTCAAATCCTTGTAAAAAAGCATAAAAAAGCTGAGACAAAGCAAATAAACTTATCAGCAAAATAAGCCATAAAGCCAAATCAGGGATACTTGTCCCTAATACTTTTTCCGTGATATCAGCCGTACATAGGGCAACTGCAGAAAGAATTGGTAAGATGAAGCAAATAAATAGCTTAACACTCGCAAGCAAGCGCATTCCACCATGATACCGATCCTGCTTTGCCATGGATTTTTTCAGCGCTTCTTCTGAATGAACAGCTAAAAATCTGGCAAAAAAAAGTGGAATAAAAAAATGTAGGATTCCCTGGATAAATAGAATACCAAAATAATTAACCGGATGTAAAACATCCTGATAATCAACTACCGTATTTTTGAAGCAGGTAAAAAAGATGCATAGCAAAAACGGAAATAATAAAACAACATATTTTATTAACGGAAATCCAAGAGACGTCATAAGCGAACGGAATAGTTCGGAAATACTTTCACTATTTCTGCCATATGCTTCAATCGTCCCGTTTTTTATACTGTTACAAAAGGCTTTATGTAATAAAAAGAGCCAGATAGCTGCAATCAGGTTACCGATCAGTATTCCAACAGACAGTCCAGCCCCATAAAATGCTGTATTTACATATGGATTATGAAGCAGTGCACTGTTAATGTATCCGCCTTTACCAATCAAGTTTGAAAATAATATCCCAAATACCAACGAGGAAATGGCGAAAATGATTGTTGCAGACTGTAAAGGCATACGAAAGCCTAACCCGATAAAAGAACCGGACATAACACTGTTAAAGAACAGAAAAGGTAAAGATAATGCTAAAAACAGAAAAATCAAATTTCCGAGTGCATGAATTTTTAAAAGATTACAGAAAAACGTGCGGACAACCAAAATCAAAACAGCCATCAAAATACCAAGAATCAAAGCCCCGAACGAAGAAACCCTTGCCCATTGTAAGGCATTTCTTGTTTGGCCTTTGGATTGCCTTAAAGAGACGGCTTTTTGTGCAGTGGTATAGAAAGATAAAACAAAAATAAAGGTTAAAGTACTAAAAAGAATGAAACAGGATGAAAAAAGTCCCATTCCAAATAATTCAACAGATTTATTTAAATACAAAACAGCTATTAAGGAGCAAGCAAAAAAAACAAACAAAGCCAAAATTGTAATCGGATCTTTCAAAATAAAGTTTTGTTTTACATGTTTTTTTCTTTTGGACATTTTGATTCCTCCGGCATTAGGTTTTATCTGGAAATTCCCAGTTCATTCATGATTTCTTCCTGATGTAAAAACATCAGCTTCTCATCTTCTACATTCATATGATCATAACCCAGCAAGTGCAACATACTATGAACAATCAAAAAAGTAAATTCTCTTAATACGCTATGACCATAATCATGAGCCTGAGATAAGATTCTATCATGACATAGAATGATATCTCCCAAAATCAGTTCATTAGTTTCCGGATTAAAATAACTGTTTCTATCCTCTTCTGCAACCGAAAAATCCGCCGGTCGGATATAATCTACTGCCGGAAAAGATAAAACGTCCGTTGTTGAATCAATCCCTCTGTGGCATGAATTATATTCCCTCATCTTTTCAGCATCTGTAATTAAAACATTGATTTCTGCATCATATTTGCAATCTTCATGTTTTAATGCAGCTTTGACCGCAGCTTCAACGGTCTTATCAATATCAAAAGGATATTCCGCATTTATTTCGTTTTCAACGTAAAAAGTCATAATATAATTTCTCCTCAACTAATCCCTGTTTTATCCGGCTCAATTCACACAATGTTAAATCACAGGCTGCCAGATCACTGCAGTCCAATTTTTTCTTAATGATGACATCGATGATTTTTTCATAATTTAGTTGTGCATTCAAATCTTTTTGAAATAAATAGGAAAGGGAAGAAACCAATGCATCACAGATTTGAACAATGGCAGCCTCTTTCGATACATGTTCGGTATTTTTTATACCAAATTCCTTCATCGCATTTTGTAATTCTTTCGGAAAATGATAAGTTGCAGCTACTGTCAATGTATTTTGGATATTATCTTCTCCCTGTAACAAACCAATTCTATGATAATACCCCAAAGCCTTTGCTAAAGAAGCATCCGCATGAATTAAACGTGCCGCTTTATCCGACAGATAAGCAGTATGTACTGCATGAAAATAAGCATTTTCATCTATATATTTTAAACTGATTAAAAGCTCATGGTCCGGATCGTTTACAGAAACATAAAAATGGTCATTTTTACAAATATAATAATCATTCATAATCTTCATCAAGATAATCAACAAAAGAAATAAAACAAAGCTTCTGATTGCAGAATACAAAATAAAATCTCCGACCAAACAGGTATTGGAATCAGAAAGAAATACAAGAAAATACAACGCAAAATCCATAATCAGATAACTGCATATCGCACTTCCATAACGGAATTCTTTATTTAATGCTGAAAACAGAACACTGCCAAGAACACCGATAAAGAGTAATACTACAAACTCATCCATAGACCTTGTTAAAACACAATTATTAAGGCATAAAACAGAAAAATACATGATAAATCCCAAATAGGAATTTGAAAATGCCACAAGAAAAATTGCTAAAAATCCGACAGGAAATGCGTAGAACGGAATAAAGGCATACAGAAAACTGATAGCCAGACCTCCGAAGAAAAAAATCAGACTTCTCTTTTCATGCCCTTGATTCCATTTGAAAAACAACAGATTTTTTTTACTGAAATAAAAACCGATGCATAAGATAAATGCAACTGATATTAAAATAATAATAAAATGAATGATGGTTGATGTATTTATCATTTCTTTCGTATATTTTGTTTCCTTTGACTAATATTTTTCTGTTTTGATTCATAGTCTTCATATGCTTTTACAATTTTCTGAACCAAAGGATGTCTTACGACGTCTTTGCTTGTCAAATTACAAAAAGCAATGCCATCGACATTGGATAATACTTTTACGGCAACATCAAGTCCGGATTTGGTATTTGCAGTCAAATCCTTTTGCGAACTGTCACCGGTAACCACGACCTTTGAGCCAAACCCAATACGTGTTAAAAACATTTTCATTTGTGATTCTGTTGTATTCTGCGCTTCATCCAGAATAATATAAGCATTATCTAAGGTTCGACCACGCATATATGCTAAAGGAGCTACCTCAATCAGCCCCTTTTCCATATTTTTCTGAAAGCTTTCCGCTCCCATAATCTGATAAAGCGCATCATATAATGGCCTTAGATAGGGATCAATTTTACTCTGCAAATCTCCGGGCAAAAAACCGAGCTTTTCACCTGCTTCTATGGCAGGTCTTGTCAGAATAATCCGTCCCACTTCATTATTTTTGAAAGCTGTAATTGCCATTGCCATTGCCAAAAATGTTTTTCCCGTTCCGGCCGGTCCAAGTCCAAAGACAATCATATTATCTTTCATGGCCTTTACGTATTTTTTTTGACCAATCGTCTTAGGCATGATTGGTTTATTACTGATTGTGTGACAAATGAAATCTTCTCCCATGGTTAAAAGACCATCATCTTCATCAGCTTTACTCATCATAACAGCATAATTAACATTTTGTTCTTCGATTTCCGTCCCTTTGCCGGATATTTCCAATAATTCCTGTAATAATCGATATACTTTTTTAACGGATGCTTTTTCACCCGTTATTTTAAGTGATCCGTCCCTGTTAACAACTGAAACATGAAATTCATCTTCCACTTTACGAATGTAGGAATCATTCGTTCCGAATAATTTCTGCATGGATGTTTGATCGATGTCTAAAAGCATTGTATAGTCTGTCAAATTTATTCTCCTGTTTCTGTGACATTGGAAATAGGCATCATGATTCCATCCGACTGTCTGACTGTCAGCTGAATCAAAACCTCTACCCGATCAATTTTATAATTTATTTTAACATCTTTTTTTATTATTTGAATACCTTTTTGGTTTAAAGTTTTACAAAAATCCAAAAATCTGTCATTAATCCGGCATAATGCCATATCTTTATTTAGAATTTCCTCAGTATTGGTATATTCTACAATACGTTCATATCCAAAATATACCGGGATAAATTGATACGTTTCCAAAGAAAAAAATCTATTTTGAGAAATAATATCGTATTTTTCAAATTTTTGAGGAAAATGTATGCATAGTTGATGTTCCTTATATCCTAATATCAGGTTTTTATTTTCTCTACCGGTGTACAGTTTGTGATTTAAATGATATAACTGTTCATCTTTATATTCCAGATTGGATTCAATAATTATATCTCCGTCAGCTTTTGTTTCATGTATGGACTTAATTGTCTCATCGTCATTATAAACAGGAATCAGACCGGAAATCAAAACATCACCAGCCGATACAACACTTCCGACACCTACCAGAGGTGTACCTGTCCGGGTAACCATTTTGGTTATAACTCCACTTACAGATGCACAAAGATCACAAGTGTTAAATTCATCTGAAGCAGAATTGGTGGGAGCATTGGAATTTTCTTTGACAGATAATTCCAAACGTGTCCCATTTACCTGAAAAGATGCCCATGTAATATAATCATATTGGTTTCGTAGCTTTTTTTCCAGATAGGACGTATCAATCGTATGAGTTGGTGTTCCATAGGATATGTGCTCGCTTTTTAAAAAATCCATGTAGATATCTTTTGTAAGGGTTCGGTTTCCGGTTAACTCAAAGGACCAAATAAATCGGGTTGTCACAAAAAGTGTAATCACACAAAGAAGCAAACATAGCACAAAAATTTTTCTTTTCCGATATCGGGACAACAAAAAAGGCAGTCCCAGTTTTTTTCTGATTACTACCTTTGTTTTTGTCTTTTTCAAAAATTCTTTTGTTTGAAATAAATCGGATGCAAAAATATAGAATTGATAGCCTTGCTCATACGGCTCAACCTTCCATATTTTAATTTGGTGGTTATTACATAAGTTCAAGAACCTTTCAGGAGAAAATCCATATAAATAAACGAAAGCATAACCTTTCAGATATCTGAAAAAAGAAAGCATATTAGGACTCCATAAATGAAATTTGATTGATTGTACCGATTACTTTCATTTCATCATTGTTGTAATAATCCACACAAAGCATCTGTCCTTCAATGCAGATACGGAGTTCTTTTGCAGAAATCCATACAAATTCTTCACTGCATTCCAGAATCCCTTTATAATTTTCAATAAATACTTCATGATTTCCACGAAGTGTCAGAATGCATTCACCAAAAACCAGTTCTCTGGGAATTTTTAAACGGTCGGTTGCTTGCTTCTTGGCTTTTTCTATCAGGCCAACTTTATTATGAAATAATCTGCTCATGATTCATCTTATGACATTTATTCATAAATAATACCTTTAATAAGCTTAGACGAAGAAGGTTTATTTTCACTGATATGAAATGCATTTTGAAATCTTTCTTTTGCAGCAGTCAGTTTACTTTCATCAGAAGCATAAAATGTTGCAACCGGTTCATTGAGGTTTACGTGATCTCCAACCTTTTTGTGAAGATAAAGACCGACAGATAAAT
Organism: Lachnospiraceae bacterium; assembly: GCA_017626095.1. Taxonomy (GTDB): domain Bacteria; phylum Bacillota; class Clostridia; order Lachnospirales; family Lachnospiraceae; genus UBA2882. Next base: position 9,767 of record JAGAJL010000019.1, on the reverse strand, counting down.
CTATTTCACTCTCTTTTGTTTCCCGTCCACCACCTAAGAGGAGGGAACAAATGCCGATTTCATCACAATCAATATGGGAAACAAAGCCTTCTTGTTGTGCAAAAACTGATGCTGTAATATTTCCGTAAACAAAACGGTCCGGCTCATAAACATATTTAGAATCTCCGCCCTGCGCTTTGATAAAACCAGCCAGTTTATGAAGCGCTTCTCCGGATTGGATTTTTTGAATAAGCATTTCTCTCGCTGCATCTGAATTGGATGCTTTTTTGCCGGCAACTACCATCTCAGAACCAAGTGTCAGACAAAGTTCTACGAAATCATCCGGTCCTTTTCCCATCAGAGTATCAATGGCTTCCCGAACCTCAATCATATTACCGACAGCATTTCCTAACGGTTGATCCATATCGGAAATCACAGCACAGGTTTTACGACCGGCTCCGTTTCCGATTTTTACCATTTCTTTTGCCAAAGCAAAGGAATCGGCTTCTTTTTTCATAAATGCCCCGCTTCCTGTTTTGACATCAAGTACAATGGCATCTGCACCGGATGCCAGTTTTTTGCTCATAATGGAGCTGGCTATCAGTGAAATATTGTCGACCGTAGCCGTAACATCACGTAACGCATATAGTTTTTTATCAGCCGGAGCAAGATCTTTTGTCTGTCCCATAATGGCAAGGCCGATTTCGTTGACCTGTTTTTTAAACTGTTCTGTTGAAATCGATGTAGAAAAACCGGGAAAGCTTTCCAGTTTATCAATTGTTCCTCCGGTATGACCAAGCCCTCTTCCGCTCATTTTGGCTACCGGAATCCCACATGCTGCAACCATTGGTGTCAGGGCAAGAGAGGTTTTATCACCTACTCCCCCGGTACTGTGTTTATCAACCTTTATACCGGCAATGTCCGATAAATCCAGCATATCACCACTTTCTGCCATAGCCATTGTCAGTTGCAACGTTTCTTCTTCATTCATTCCCTGAAAAAAAATCGCCATCATCATGGCAGACATCTGATAATCCGGGATGTGTCCATCAGTATAATGGCTGATCATAAAACGGAGTTCTTCCTTTGTCAAAGTACCACCATTTCTTTTTTTCATAATCAGGTCATACATTCGCATATGAATTACCTCCTTTTATCAATTAAGATTTTCTATTTATCAATTTTAACTTTATTGGTATTATTCTTTTTATCAACTTCAAGAGTCAGATGAGGAAAGCTCTTGATAAACTGTTTAAACTGTGAAAAACCATATTTTTTAATTGAAAAATCAGGAATTTGTGTCTTTAAATCATTAGCCAGCATGGAAAGATCCACAACGCCGCCTTTAGAACGGATTAAGTCATAGATATACTGCTCCATATCAACATCCGATCTTGTCGCATTAGCCAGCAAAATATTATTATTATTTTTAAACAGTTTAATGGATTTTAAACTCTCACAAAACGTAGACAGCTTGGAAAAACCGTAATTGCGAACATCAAAATCAGGAAATTTTTTCAAAAGACGGCTGCCCACTTCTCCAATATTGGTCACAGATTTGCCGGAATCCTCATTTTCATCCAGGATTTCTACAATTGCATCTTCAATCTGGCTGATGGAACGAACGTGTTTTTTCTCTTTTTCGTCCTGCTCGTTGCCGGAAATATTGTTCAAATAAATAAAACGATCACATGCACTGACAAATGCATCGGGTGTTTTTGTCTCACCCATACCAATCACATTTTTTCCTGCTTCACGTAGTCTGGAAGCTAATCTTGTAAAATCACTGTCACTGGTTACTAAGCAAAAGCCTTCTACATTATTGGAATACAAAATATCCATCGCATCAATAATCATAAAGGAATCGGTTGCATTTTTGCCATTTGTATATGCAAACTGCTGCATCGGCTGAATAGAATTGCAAAGCAATACATTTTTCCATTTGTTACTGTTACTTTTTGTCCAGTCTCCATAAATGCGTTTAATCGTTACAATTCCGTATTTTGTTAATTCATCCAATATTTTTTGAACATATTCGGCTGAAACATTGTCCGAATCAATTAATAATGCAAATCTTTTATCTTCCACCTGAATCTCCTAAAAAAAAGTTTTGTCGTTTCTTTTCAACACCATTTCATAATCTTTTCGGTTTAACGGTAACTCTTCGATGATTTCAACCGCCTTTTCCATTTGCATTTTATTGATGCAAAGTGTACATTTGGAATCATATTCACCAAATAAACGGCTGATAAAAGAGGAATCATTCCATTTTTCATAATAAGAAATCCGATTCTTTAAAAATGCTCTTTCAATCATCATTTTGACATCCTCGTCCCAAACCGAACAAAATTCTATTTCGTTATGCACTTTCACATCGGAAAAATCGAAATCCATATGTTTCATCACCTGTATAAAAAGATATATGAATTATAACATAACAGAACATAAAATAAAAGAAAGACTGTCCATAAATCACTCATATATGAAATATATGAGTGATTTATGGACAGTCTTAATATCATCATTCTATTGCCTTCGCAATTATATTAGGCAATTTATGTATGTTATGACGTTGAAACAAAAGATTCTAATCATAATTATTGGCTTTCGCTTCTTTTTTTTCTTTTTTCAGAATAACCTGGAAATCCTTCATATCTTTTGCAATTTCTCCACTTAAAAGCAACATACAGATTAAGTTGGGAATTGCCATCAACGCATTGGCAATATCAGAAAAGTTCCATACCAAATCCAAAGTCTGTGTGGCACCAACATATACAATTAAAGAAAATACAATACGATATATCATGTTGTATTTATGTGTTTTAAATAAATACTCCCATGCCTTTTCACCGTGATATTCCCATCCCAGGATGGTAGAAAATGCAAACAACGCAATACCGATTGTAACAAGCCAAGATCCAAGCGGGCCTAAAACAGATTTAAATGCTGCAATGGTAAGCGCAGAGCCTTTGACAATTGCACCGGTTTCATCGGTCATACCCAACACTCCTGTACTGGCAATTGCAAGACCGGTAATCGTACATACAACAATGGTATCCCAGAAAGTTCCGGTCATATTGATATAGCCCTGTCTGACATGATGATCGGTTGTTGCTGCAGCAGCTGTGATCGCAGCAGAACCCATACCGGCTTCGTTTGAAAATACACCACGTGCAACACCAAACCGCATAGCCTGCATCATGGATGCAACAATGGTTCCGGCAACACCGCCCTCAACTGCCTGAAGGCTGAATGCACATTTGAAAATCATGGCAAGACCTGCAGGCACATTCTGATAATTTAAAATGATAACAATTAATCCGGCAATTACATAAAAGATAGCCATAAAAGGAACAACAATGGATGAAACCTTTGAAATAGTCTGAATACCACCTACAATAATAATTAAGGCCAATATGGTAATAATAATACCGGTAATCCAGGTAGGCACATTAAATGTTTCATACATAGCTGAAGAAATAGAATTTCCCTGTGTCATATTACCGATACCAAAAGAAGCGACAACGGCAAAAAATGCAAACAACCATCCTAAAACTGCACCGAAAGTTTTATTGGGGAGTGCTTTTTTCATCGTGTACATCGGTCCACCTGACATTTCGCCTTTTTCATTTTTCTCACGATATTTGATGGCAAGCATACATTCACTGAATTTAGAAGTTAAACCAAACGCGGCAGAAATCCACATCCACACCAATGCACCGGGACCACCACTAACCATCGCGGTTGCAACACCTACAATATTACCGGTCCCAATTGTCGCTGCCAAAGCTGTTGTAAGAGCGGAAAAAGGCGAAACATCACCTTCTCCTCTGCTTTGTGTACGTGCTTCTTTACTTAATGTACTTTTGATTGCATACGGTAAATTTCTCCAGGGCAAAAAGTCGGTTCTGATTGTTAAGAATATTCCTGTACCAACCAAAAGAACAAGCATTACCGGTCCCCAGACAAAATCATCGACTGCTGCTACAATTTCATTTAATCTGTCCATTTTATTATCTCCCTCTCTTTTAATCAGAAAAACGGAGACAGCACCATATACTATGTTGTCTCCGTTGACTTCTTTACTATAGTAAAGTGTAAAATCAATTATGTCAAGTATAAATTTTGGGGTTTTGATTATTTCCCGCTATGGAAATGTATTGTGTTTTGGTTATGCTTGCGTTAATCATATTCTCTAAATATTCCGTATACAATAAATAGTAACGAACGCACACGACGCATAATAGACATCCTGTCTAAATGCGTCTTTTGCGACATCCTTGTCGCAAAGTGCTGTTTAATAATCGGAATATTAAGAGAATATGATTAACTACAGCTAAATAACCAAAAACACAATACATTTCCATAGCTTTAGAATATAGAAAATATAGAATTAGAATATCAAACTATATTTTTTGTCTGATATATTGTTACTTTCTTTATTATTTTGCTTTTTCTATTGATTAATTCTGGTCATTTTATTTATGATAAGGCTCATGATTCATAATACGAAAGGCACGATAGATTTGCTCTGATAAAATGACACGCATGAGCTGATGTGGAAATGTCATATCAGAAAAGCTGATTTTATCATCTGCTTTTTTTAATATATTTTCGGAAAGACCCAAGGAACCTCCTATTATAAATTGAATGTGACTGTTCCCGTTAATCATTAATTTTTCAATACGATCGGAAAATTGAACGGAATCGAATTTTTTCCCTTCAATTGCTAAAGCTATCAGATATCCTTTTTCATCAACAGATTTTAAAATACGTTCTCCTTCTCTGTCTTTAATCTGGTTTTCCAGTTCGAGTGACGCATTTTCAGGAGTTTTTTCATCTGCTAATTCAATGATTTGAAATTTACAATACGAAGAGAGGCGCTTTGCATATTCTGCAACCGCCTCCCGATAAAATTTTTCTTTGATTTTCCCAACACTAATGATTGTTATTTTCATACATTTCGCCGTATTTATCATCAATAATTTTTTCGCGTAAGGATTCGTTCATTTCAGGGAATTTCTGAAGTAAAACACGAGTCATATACTCGGTACGTTTAAAGTATAATTCTTCCTCTGTATCATTTTTGCCACATACAACTTCTTTTGCCAGTTTTTCAACCGTAAGATATTCATCAAAAAACTGATTCACACGCGAAATCAAATCATCATCCGCTTCTGCTTCCAGAATAATGGTCTTGATTTGTGCAAATGATACAATTCCGGCAATTATGAAAACAATAAACATTACAAGCATAACACCCATAAACATATAATTGCTTTTCAAACCGGAAAAGCCAGGAAAAATGCCCAGATATAAAAGCACCAAAGCAACAAGTCCAACACCACCAACCAAAGTCAAAACAAAGCCGCTGGATTTGTAATCTTCAATCTTTTGCTTTTTATCGACATAAGATGATTGTTTGCTGATGGCTTCAGCAATTTGACGTTGACGCATCATTTGTTCGGATATCGGCGCAACAACTTCCAAGTCATCATCATCTTCTTCATTTTTTTGAAATTGCTTTTCAGAAAAGGTCAAATCGCTGTATGAGACAATTTCACTGACCTCTTCCTCTTCGTCATCTTCTTTGTATTGATCTAAAAATTCATAGGATCTTTCATCGTTAACATCAAAGACTCGCTTAGGTTTTATCTGCATTTCATCGGCTTCATCTAAAGATTCAACCAAAGGAATTTTACATTCATGACATTCGGTAAAGCCTTTACGATATTCGTTTTTACATTTTGGACAAAAGGGCATTTGCTTCGTTCTCCATTTTCATCATTTGTTTGACAGATATTCATGAATACCTTTTGCAGCTGCTTTACCTGCACCCATTGCTAAAATAACGGTTGCAGCACCGGTAACGGCATCTCCGCCCGCATATACAGCCTCTTTTGTGGTTTTACCGTATTCTTCATCTGCCACAATACATTTATGGTTGTTGATTTCCAATCCCTTGGTTGTTGATGAAATCAAAGGATTCGGTGATGTACCAAGTGACATGATAACACAATCAACATCCATTACAAATTCAGAGCCGGCAACTTCAACCGGACGTCTTCTGCCGGATGCATCAGGCTCACCTAATTCCATTTTAATACATTTGATTCCACTAACCCATCCGTTTTCATCCGCAATAATTTCAACCGGATTGGTTAATAAATCAAAAATAATTCCTTCTTCTTTTGCGTGATGAACTTCTTCTTTTCTGGCAGGAAGTTCTTCTTCGCTTCTACGGTATACAACATGTACTTCAGCACCCAAACGAAGGGCTGTACGCGCAGCGTCCATGGCAACATTTCCGCCTCCGACTACTGCAACTTTTGTTGCATGCATGATAGGAGTATCGGAAGCATTTTTAAATGCTTTCATCAGATTGGATCTTGTCAAATATTCATTGGCAGAAAAGACACCGTTTGCCTGTTCTCCGGGGATTCCCATAAACTTGGGAAGACCTGCACCGGAACCGATAAATACAGCATCAAATCCTTCTTCTTCCAATAATTCATCGATAGTTGTAGATTTACCAATAACAACGTTTGTCTCAATTTTAACACCAAGTGATTTTACATTTTCAATTTCTTTTTTGACAACATCTTCTTTAGGAAGACGAAATTCCGGAATACCATAAACCAAAACACCACCGGGTTCATGAAGAGCTTCAAAAATTGTCACATCATATCCAAGCTTTGCAAGATCACCGGCACAGGTTAATCCGGCCGGACCGGAACCAATGACGGCAACTTTTTTTCCGTTTAATTCTTTGGCTCCCTGAGGTTTAATATTGTTTTCTCTTGCCCAGTCTGCAACAAAACGCTCTAATTTACCTATGGAAATAGGATCTCCTTTGATTCCACGGATACATTTTCCCTCACACTGACTTTCCTGAGGGCAAACACGTCCACAGATCGCCGGTAAAGCACTGGATTCGGAAATAATCTGATATGCAGCTTCAAAATCACCATTTTTTACCTGTTCAATGAAACCGGGAATATTGATTGCAACAGGACAACCTTTGATACACTGTGCATTTTTACAATTTATGCATCTGGAAGCTTCGCATTGTGCTTCTTCTGCTTTATAACCCAAACATACTTCATCAAAATTATGAGCTCTTTCTTTGGGGTCCTGTTCACTGACCGGAATTTTATTTAAAACATCCATTATTTGTCACCTCCGCAAATTCCACATCCACCATGATGTGTGTCACCTTCCTGTAATTTTAATAAGGCTCTTCCTTCAGCAGTCTTATAAATAGCCTGGCGTTTCATTGCCTGATCAAAGTCAACCAAATGTCCATCAAACTCAGGACCATCCACACAAGCAAACTTCACTTCGCCGCCAACGGTCAAACGACATGCTCCACACATTCCGGTTCCGTCAACCATTATCGGATTCATGGAAACAATCGTAGGAATATTCAGTTCCTTTGTTGTCAGGCAGACAAATTTCATCATTATCATCGGACCGATGGCAACACAATGGTTATACTGTTTTCCCTCTTCTTTTACCAGATCGGTAAGCGTCTTGGTAACCATACCACTGCGACCATAAGAACCATCATCTGTTGTAACATACAGATTTGCAGCAACCTCTTTCATCTCATCTTCATAAATTAAAAGATCTTTGGTTTTTGCACCGATAATAACATCAGCATCCACTCCATGCTCATGCAGCCACTTAACCTGCGGATATACAGGAGCAGTTCCTAAGCCGCCGGCAACAAATATGATACTTTTCTTTTTTAATTCATCTATATCTTCATAACACAAATCAGAAGCCTTTCCCAAAGGTCCGACAAAATCATGGAAATAATCCCCTGTTTTCAATGATTTCATCATGGTTGTACCTGCACCGATTGTTTGTACAACAATGGTTATGGTTCCCTTTTCACGATTGTAATCGCTGATTGTTAAAGGAATTCTTTCTGAATCTTCATTTGTTCGAACAATGACAAACTGTCCGGGTAAACAGGACTTTGCTACTCTTTTTGCTTCCACTTCAAAAAGGTAAATGTTTGTTGTCAGTTCTCTCGCATCTACAATTTTGTACATTTTTATCCTCCTAGTTGATAAGCATTCTGCTTAAAATAACACTATCTTGTCAATCATAGCGAAAAATATCAAAAAACGCAATACATATCCATTAAAATTCCGAGAATGAAACAAATCCATCGGATGATACAGACACTCTGAAAATGGTCGCATCCAAAACTTGAAAAGCAAAAATATCTCCGGTCTTTATCATGGAACCGTTATCGCTTTGTGAATATTCATAAATCAGATAATAAACCAATCCATCTTTCGTTATGGCGCTGTCAATTGCATATATTTTTTGCTCTCCTGAAAATCCGGGATCAAATAATTTACCCTGCGCGGCAAGATTCTGTTTTAAAATGAAAATTGCCTGTTCTGTATCATAATTCGTTTCAGGAATACAACTGTACTGACAAGTAACAATATCACTTTCATTTCCTTCCGAATCTATCATTAAAAATTTAAAAATACTGTTTCCCAGAGGCATGGGTAAAGCATCTGTATAAATGTTGCTATCTAAATTCGGGGTGGAACCATCTGTTGTATAATAAACGATATATTCATCATCCGGAACATCTACACAAATCATTTGCGGAATCTGATATGAGCCGGATTCCACCGAAACATCAGGAACCATTTCAAAATCAGACTGTATAAAATATTTTTTTATAACTACTTCACTGCTAATGCCATATTCATTAATATAAACAGAAGAAACAAGGTATCCACCGGATATTAATTTAATTGGCGAGGTATATCTGGTCGAATACTTACTTGGGGTTGTTCCATCTAAAGTATAGTAAATATCACCGTTTCCGGCAGAAAAAAGCTTTAAAGAAATCGCTGTGTCATATTCTCCTTCTGCTTCACTGTATTCCGGAAATGAAGCTAAATATTGGGAATACTTTTGCCGGATTTTTGCAACAGAACATTTTTCCAAAAATTTACTAAGCTTTAAATAATCTTCATTTTCTATGTATTCTGTAATGATGCACTCCAATGCTTCTTCATTTTCAGAATCATAGGTAAGTATTAGGTACGCTGTTTCTAAAGCTTCTTCTTTCATACTCTGCTGTAGATAAATGTGTAGTTTTAAAAGCAATAGTTCAACATTATCCGGTTCTTCTGAAAGACAGTAATCCGTCTGATAAACAGCCTCTTCCATTTGGTGTGTTTCAAATGCCGAAATTGCTTTTTGGTAATGATAATCATAGGAATTCTCAGTATAAATATAAAAAGCAATAGAAAAAACAACAACCAAAATTACAAGTGATAAAACAGAAAAAACAAAAAAGTTCAATTGTTTCATTGCATGAGGCTCTTTTGAAGCGTTTCCAGAGACATCCGTAGATGTACGGTTTACACCGTTTACATTATTACTTGATGTATTTTCTTTTGTATGATTTTGATTTGGAGTATTCCCACCCAGATCATCCATGATATTATGCATGGATTCGGCAACGCTTTCTTCAATTTCCGGTTCATAAACAGGAACCAGCAGGCGTTCTTTTCCGCAGTGTTCACAAAAGACCTGTTCAGGAAGCATTTCTCCACCACAATGTGGACATTTCATACGGTATCTCCTATATGTTTCATATCGTAATAACTCAACTTTCCCAGCATAAATCACTGAACATTGCTTGAATAAAACTGGCCTGAGATGTCATCCAATTGCTTACTTGATTTTTAATCAGTTCTGTGATTGCTGAAGAAAAAGTCTGTGTTATATTTACAAACAGAGTCATT
>JAGAJL010000018.1 GCA_017626095.1 Lachnospiraceae bacterium | reverse complement strand
TCATACTTTTCATGCTCGCATGAAAAAGTATGACTTTGAGACCCGCAAAACATGAGAAAGTAGCCCGATTAGGGCGGATTTCGAATGTTTTAGGATTGCGAGAGCACAAAGTGCGTAGCAATCCGTTGGTATCATGGGGGGCAAAATACCTTTTGACCCCAACATCATAAATATGAAATCACTAATTCATAAATTTTAAAAAAAGTATAACAAAAAAGGCCATACATGCATATGCTGTATAGCCTTTTCATTTTACATTTTTCGTTTCTTAAGATACTCTCAATTTGAACTTCCGAATTTCTTTTTCATCAGAGACCTTTTCGATCAGTCCGCCCAGATTTCGAAGCTTCTCATCAAAATCTTCATAACCACGTTCGATATAAAAAATATCATCCACGATAGTAAATCCTTCTGCGGCAAGCCCTGCAATAACCAAAGCCGCTCCGGCTCTCAAATCGGGGGCACTGATATGCGCTCCGGTGTACTTGGAAACTCCGGTAATAATCGCCGAATTCCCTTCTACTTTAATTGATGCGCCCATTCTGGCAAGCTCATCCACATATTTAAATCGATTTTCGAAAATACTTTCCGTAACAATACTGTTACCGTTCGACAAACCAAGAGTCATGGTAATCTGTGGCTGCATATCTGTCGGGAATCCGGGATAAGGCAATGTCTTAACCTGTGTATAGGACAAAGGTTTTGACGAAACCACCCTTACTGCATCATCACTTTCTTCAATCTCACAGCCAATTTCCTGTAATTTTGCACTGATGGATTCTAGATGCTTGGGGATAACGTTTTTTACTGTTACATCACCCTTGGTTGCTGCTGCCGCAATCATAAATGTACCGGCCTCAATCTGATCCGGAATAACAGAATACTCGGTTTTGTGCAACTTTTCCACACCTTTAATACGAATGACATCCGTACCGGCGCCTTTAATTCTTGCACCCATACTGTTTAAAAAGTTGGCAAGGTCAACCACATGCGGCTCTTTGGCGGCATTTTCAATAATGGTCTGACCTTCTGCAAGTGTTGCAGCCATCATAATATTAATGGTTGCACCAACAGAAACAACATCTAAATAAATATGGTTTCCGACTAATTTGTCAGCCTGTGCCACAATCAAGCCATGCGAAATCTTTACTTCCGCACCTAAAGCCTTAAAACCTTTGATATGCTGGTCAATCGGTCTGCTTCCGATATTACATCCTCCGGGAAGTGCGACCTCTGCTCTTTTATATTTTCCAAGCAAGGCACCTAAAAGATAGTACGATGCTCTGATTTTTTTGATAAAATCATCTTCTATGACTACATCATGGATGGTCGAGCCGTTAACTTTAATGCTATGGCGGTCGATTTTCTGAATCGTTGCCCCCACACTTTCCATTGCCTGCATCAATACATTCGTATCTCGAACATCCGGTAAATTCTCTATAATAACTGTTTCATCTGTCATAATGGAAGCAGCAAGTATTGCCAATGCTGCATTTTTGGCTCCGCCGATTTCGACTTCGCCTACCAGAGGATTTCCCCCTTTGATTGCATATTGCTCCATAATGCACCTCAGATTTTATTTTCTATACATCACTTTTATATATCATAACACCTATGATATCACGATCAAAAGCAGAAACAATCCCTACATCCGGGATACCAAAACACTTTTGACACTCATTTCATTATATACTACAACCATGGAAATTGTAAATGTTCAAATTGAAAATCAGTCAATTTGTAGGTATGACCGACTGATTTTCAATTTTTTTTGGACATTTTTATGGTTAATTCAAATAATTCAAAGGATTTACCTGCGTTCCGTTGATTAATAGTTCAAAATGAATATGCGGTCCCGTACTTACACCGGTATTTCCACTAAGTGCAATCTTTTGTCCCTGTTTTACCTTTTGTCCGACAGAAACCAGCACTTTACTCAAATGACCATAACGCGTCTGACGTCCATCCTCATGATTGATATACACAACATATCCATAACCGCTTCCCCAGCCGGCCCTTGTAACCGTACCAGCAGAAGACGCCATAACCGCCGTACCGGTAGGCGTAGCCCAGTCAATACCCTTGTGATACGTTGAAGCCCCTCGCTTGGGTGCACTTCTTCGTCCAAAATTACTTGACAGACGACCACCGGAAATCGGCTTGATATAAGTGGGCGGTGTCTTGGTTCCTACCTCAACAACCTTTGCAACCGGCGCAATAGTCACCTGCTCTTTTAAAATCTGGGCGTCCTTTACATTATTGTTATGATATGTAACAATTGCTGCCACATTACGATGTCCGGCAGAAGGCTGACGGCGAACCGCGGATTCTGTTGTATACCAGTCATCATTATAAACATATTCAATCGGAGCATCATAATCTTCTTCATAATAGATTTCTTCCTGCCTTCCGACAGAAAGAACCGGCTCCGGAATGGTTATGATCAATTCATCTCCAACACGAATTGTGGAATTTTCATCTTCCAGCATTTCGTTCATATCGATAATCCGGTCCAAAGGAATATCAACCTTAAGTGCAATTTCCGACAAGGTGTCTCCCGACTGAACCTCATAAATGGAATTTTTTTCCTGATCCTGCGTTAAAATCTCCGTTGCAGTAGCGACATCCGTCAATTCACTTTCCGGCAGATAAGTCTCAATCACTTCAATCTCATTGTCATAATACAGATCTACCATACCATAATCAAAATCCTCAAATGACGTCTTGATACTTTCTTCGGACTGCTGATCAATTTCATAAAAGGCCTTGTCCAGTCCTGCAAGCGGCATCTGAGTGGCTTCTTTATATCGATCCAGAGAATTGGTTATCTTTGTCGTCAATACATTCAACTCCCGATCCGGATCGGTAATCAGCTCAACCTGAAATTCACCCTTATCATCATATTTATTGAGAGCGGCCTGTAAAACAGCCTTAACTTCATCAACATTTTTAATATTAATGGTAAACTGATTGATTTTAATCATATAAGAAAGACTGCGGTCTGCCAGCTTGGAAGCACGCAAAACATTGCACATGTTTTCTACAACCTCGCTCTGCGAATTCACTTTTCCAATCCACAGTTCCTTGCCTTCCATAGACAGCTTTGCATCCACAAATACCAGATCATCTGCCTCTCGAATCAATTGTGTCCTGGCTTTTTTCAAATAATCTCCGGCAGCTTCCTCAGAATCCACCAATCCAACTTCCTGCCCGTTTAAATAGACGGTATACATATTGTTCCCTGTGTGTTCTATTTTATGAAAATTAGGAAAAAAAAGCAGTGCAAGAAATAGAATCAGATATGCGGTTTTGATTTTTACTGCTTTTATCTCTCGATAAAATTTTGTAATCCGTTTCATTGCAATTTAGACTTCTTCTTTCCGGTGTTTTTGTTTGATTTTTTTCTGACACTGAAACCAAATGTTCCTAAAATACGATCCAGTGAATAATATTCTCCGTGAGAATAGACAATCGGCTTTGCCTTCGAAAGATGAAACGTATTGTTTTCATCCATGTAGGTATCATCTACAGATACAGCCTCAACAACAGCCAAAAACATCACATGACTGCCAAGGGGAATTTCCTGTGTCACACGACACTCAATATGAACCGGACTTTCTGCAATCAAAGGTGCTTTCACCTTTTCTGCCGGAAGTCTGGTCAGATTCATTTCTTTAAACTTATCAATATCCCGTCCGCTTCTGACACCACAAAAATCCGTCGCAAGCGCGAGTTCTTCCGTGGTCAGATTTATCACAAACTCTTTGGTATCCTTTATCATCTGATAGGAATATCTGGACGGTCTGACTGAAATCGAAACCATCGGTGGGTCCGAACATATGGTACCGGTCCACGCAACTGTAAAAACATTGTCATTCCCCTGACCATCTGTTACGGAAACCAAAACAGCCGGCAACGGATATAACATATTGCCCGGTTTAAATGATACATTTCCCATAGTTCATTCCTTTTCTATATCACAGACTTTTACTTTAATAACATCACGTTTCTTTATAACGTTTCTTTATAACATTTCTTTAATAACATTTCTTTACTTTATGATATTTCTTTACAGCATTCCCAGCATCATAAGAACCTGTAAGGTAGCAGAAACAAGGGCAGCAAGCATCGTTATCACAACCATTACCTTTAGCCCGCCGTTCTTTTTCAGGGTACCTTCCATCTGATCCAGGCGGGTATTCATTTCGCGCGCCTTTTTGCCGGCTTCGTCGACCAAGGCAGCCTGAACATTACGATATACACGCACATTTTCTCTATGTACATGTTCTTCCAATTTTTTATTGGCCTGCTCAGCACTTGCACCGGCGCCGGCTATCATTTCACGCATTTCGCGAATGCCGTCCATAATTGGTGCCAAAGCATCTGCGTCAATGCCTTTATTCATGCTTTCCTGCACAGTCTGCTCTAATATGCGCATACTGTTATCAAATCCGGCAAACTGATATTGAAGAGTGTTTACAGATCCACCCATGGCCGATAAATCGCTGTGCATTCCCGATAAATCAGTCCGAACACTTCCAATCTCCTGATTCATTCCAGCTAAGTCCGTTCGTGCGCTTCCAATCTCCTGATTCATTTCGGATAAACCTGTCCGAATATTTCCAATTCCCTGATTCATTTCAGAAAGTTCACGGTGAAGATCTTCTAACAGATGCTCCATCGCGGATTCATTATCCAAAAGCTCCTCTTTCATGGAAGTAAGGTCACCCTGAAGTTCTTCTATTTTCCTTCCGACTGCATTTTCAGAAGTCCCATATCCTTCAAACTGCTCAATTCCACACTGAATCAGCTGCTGAACCTGCTCTGTCACTTCTACATTTTTTAAATTGAGACGTCGCATTTCACGCATCATATTTTCATATTCCGCAGTGCGTTCCTGCAGACGCTTCATATCTCTTGCTTCTGCCTGCGCATTCGCTCTGATCATTTCTCCTGCATTAAATCTCTTTGCGAGTTTATCCATAAAATTATCCACAAGAACTTCCTCCGTAAATATGGTTTTTGCTTTTGACATTATTTCAAATTATTTTATCATGTAACAGATTCTTTGACAACCATTCCATTTTTTCACACCAGCGACATAATCCATCACTTTACACCAGCGACATTTTTTGTATGATTTGCACAAAATTATTTGTCTATTCTTTATGCGCTTGTTAAAATTTACTATTTTTTCATGCTATGTTCATATTTTGTTCATATTTATAATGTATTATAAATATATCTTAAATCGATCAACGTAGTGCAAGCGGTAAGCAAGCACTACAGACATAGATAAATTTTTTCATAATAGCCCAGGTATCCGCAAGATGCCTGGGCACTCCTCATTTTATGACAAAACAATATATATATCTTTTCCCGCCGGCTTTTACAAGATTTCATATCCTTCTTAGCGGCATGAGCGAGCAACATAAAAAACCGACAGCCACTGTCGGTTTTTCTTATCTTAAATATGTATTAGGTTTCACTTTCCGCAAGACTTTGCACTTCTTCATTCAGCGACAACATCTTTGCATCCAGATCCGCTACAATCTCTGCACATTCTACCAAAGAATCACGGATATGGTCCGGAACATTTCCTTCGAACTTGTAATGAATCTTGTGCTCCAGACTTGCCCAGAAATCCATTGCTACTGTTCGAATCTGAATCTCGACCTTGGTATCTACAATTCGGTCCGATAAGAAAATCGGTACACTGATAATCAGATGATAACTCTTATATCCACTGGGTTTTGGATTTAAAATATAGTCTTTAACCGAAATCACTTTGATATCATTCTGATTAATAATCATTTCCGCAATCCGATAGATGTCGGAAGTAAAAGAACATATTACACGGATACCTGCAATATCGTTGACATATTTTACCATATTCTCAATGGTCGATTCATACCCATGCTTTTTTAATTTTTTAACAATACTCTGTGGTGTTTTGATACGCGACTTAATATGTTCAATCGGATTGTACTGATGTACATGCTGAAATTCATCATTTAGTATTTCCAGCTTCGTTCCGATTTCTTTCAGGGCGGAATTGTAAATTAATACAACTTCTTCCCAGCTTTTTACATCATTCGACCGGTCCGGTTTAAAATCCATAGGCTACACTCCTGCTGTGAATAATCATTTACTCTGCCTCATTCGTATATTCCCCTCCCCAACACAAATGAGCGGATATAACATCCGTATTTATGTCTTATTATAACATATCTGCCCACACTTGTGGTCAGGATTACGAATATTTCATAATAATTTCATTTTTGTGATACCAGGATCAAAAGGTCATACCAATAATACGTAACAATCCTTTGGTATCATGGAGTCAAAATATCTTTTGCCCGCAATAATACTCTCTGTTATAATAACTCTGAAAGATGCATTCTTTGCATCATACAAGCAAGACAAAATGACTAAATGAATAGGCGAGGTTATCGGAAATGTTTCGACTTTGGGGAAAAATCTGGAAAGACAATCATCTCCTACAGGATATGGTATTCGAAGATGACAGCAATGATACCAGAACACACAAAATTTTTCGCGGATTGGAAAAAATCTGCTATGATTTTGATTTGGGTAATCCTATTTGGCTCGAAAAAACAATTGCAGAATTTAAGAGACATGACAAAGCCCGGTTTTATCAGGACAATTTTATAGAAGAAATCCCCTTCGACTATCTGGAGATCCATGTCATCGAAGAGGACTAAACAAAATCTCTTGGTGCGGCTTTATAAAATACCCTTTTCAAATTTGTGTTCCCATTATCTGTAAGCAGAAAACGTGATATATAGAACTTGCAGACCGATTATGCAGACGCTCTGCCACGTTTCTCACAAAGTTCGCAATCTTTGCGGGATGGCAGTCACCCTTACAGAAATATATATCTTTGCCACTTCATACTTCGGTTTCTGGCATTTCTATGCGGCATGCTCACAAAGTATTTATTAAATGCCCGGTTTCAAAACTCAGACTTCGTCTTCAAACAGTTGAAACCGGGCATTATTTTTGTTCGCTTATACCGCTAAGAAATGCCAAGAAACCTCGCTAAATTCCGTGGGCAAAGATATATAATTTCTGTAAGGGCGACTGGCTATGTCCCCAAAGTTGCGAATAATAAAAAGTGAGAAACGATGGCAGAGATAAAAGTCTGCATCTAAGGTCAAAAGTTCCATATATCACGCCTTCTGCATATTTTTTGGAACACAAATTTGAAAAAGGTATTTTATAAAGCTACACCATTTTTTTGCAAAAGTTCTCTGGCAGATTCCACACTGTCAACACCAGTCTTATTTTTAATCGGTGCAAACTCATGCTCTCTTACCACCTCAAAAGACAGACAGCTATCCAACTCATGAATCATGTCCAATACCAGTTGTTCATACTTATATCCATTGGGTTCTTCCGGCTTAACAGGATTTCCGGACTTATCCAGATAAGGTATTTTCTTTTCCACAACATGGAGTGCCAGTTTACGGGACATAATACGCTCTAAGGCACTGACAGAGAACAGATAATTTAAAATCACTCCGAAATTATATGCATAATCACCATTCTCATCACGCTCGTCACGCATTTTATCTGTCAACTCATAGTATTCCACAATCGACGGTCTTCCGTCTTCTAAACAAACAACACCCAGCTTTTCGTCCGGATTGACTTTACGGACTACCTTTTCTCCGACTTCTACATTCTTTTCGATAACAGCACCGACAAAAAGAGGATCTGCAATTTTCTGCAGTACGTTATCCACTGCAAAAACATTCAACCACTCAATTCCTCTTTTATGCACAACATCTAATAATCCGTTTCGCGCCATGGAAATAAACCATCCGCCGTTTCCGTTTGGAGACGTTGACATTTTATTCTTAGCTTCCATATATATTTTGCCGTTATAATCACTTGCCGGAGCCATTTCCTGTTTGAAAAACCAGACTTTTTCACTGTTATATCCAAAATAATCATGCTCAGCAAAAAAATTCACCGTTGCATCATGATTTTTGTCACTGGTCATAACAAAAAGAGGAATCCATGCATCTGCGCTTTTAACAACATCCATCATATTGTGAATCAGGCATTCAAAAATATACAAATCCCTTGTCAAACCAATGTTGTATACGCCTTTGGGCGCATCACTTCCAAGACGGGTACCCATGCCGCCCGCAAGTAAGACCGCACCGACCTTCCCCTGGCGGATAGCTTCTAAACCGACAGTCTCATAATGCTCTTTCATCGGTTCAATTTCACTAAGCTGCATAGACGGAAGCGGAGAAACAACACCTTTCTTTGCAATATTTTCCAAGTTCTTTAAACTATTTAGAACCGAAAAATCCGTTTCCTCAATCTGGGCTAATAGCTCTTGTTTTTCTTTTTCATTTAGTTCCTCGTAATACTGCAATACATGTTCCTGATTCCACTCTTTACACTTGTTCAACGCTTCCTGATAATTCATATTACTCTTTCCTTCCCCTTATAGATTTAAGTCCAATCCGGCAAAAAAATCCGAACCGCCTAGTTTTTCTTCTTTATACCGCATCAGATACGTCTTAAGCTGCGGGTATTCTGATGACAAATCCAAAAGTAAGTCATCAAAATTATCCAGACTGACACAGCCGGTTTCCAAAAACAAAGCGATATAATCCGTATCATATGCATGTTCTTCTTTTAAGACCAGCCAGCTTTCCGCACTCTCACATCCCATGGTGTGAGAAAGTAAATACTGTTTCAACTCCTGCTCGTCAGAAGATTTCAGACCATTCGGAAACAACAGCCGCAAATATGCCAGTCTAACTTTTCGTTTTCTTTTTTCTGACAAAAAGAAATCCAGACTGTTTTCTTTGCTGCCATAATCTTCTTCGCCGCATAAAAGGACCTGGGTATACCCTTCCATATCATCTTCCCGAAGAATGGAAAACATTTTTGTATCCCATAAAGATAACCACTCGGCATCATCTTTGATATCCGTATAAAACAGATAGGGTGCATCCAGAATACCACAGGTTGCAGCTAATAAGGCCCCGAATCCCAGCACAAAGCTTTCTTTTTCTTTTGGTACCTCATCCTCACCAAGCTCAAGGACACAAATTCTTTTTAAACTGTCACACTCCAAAAAAACGGAACGTCCAAAATCATATGCTTTTCTCTTCAAAAAAACTTCTTCCAGATCCCTGCAGTGAGAAAATGCCCAGTCGCCAATGGCACAGACCGTATCCGGAATAAATACCCTATATAATCCGTCAACATTGAAAAAGGCCTTTTTCTGAATAGCTGTTACCGGGCAATCATCAATCTTAGCAGGGATATGCAGTTCGCTGCGCATTCCCTGATAACCTGTAATGGTCACCCCTTCTGCCAAAACCTGATATTCAAAAATCACACCATCTTTTTCATAGGTAAGAACTTCGAATGACATATCTGTTTTCCTTACAATTTTAACTCTTTAATTTCTGCTATCAGCTTATCACTTCTCTCTGACAACAGCAACTGTTCGTTATGTCTCTGATAAGCATCACAGCCAAAGGTTGCAATGAAAGCGGCCGAATCGTTGTTGACGGTTAACTCCGTAACCAAAATCAGCATTTCATTTCCATTCGAAAAAGCTTCATCCACAAAACCAAACAGAGCATCCAGTTGCCTTTGGCAAACTGCTGTCGTCTGTTTCATTTTAGAAACCTCTCCGTCAAAATCGGCTTTTATCACTGCAAAAATTTCTTCATTGCCGGTTGCATTTTCTTTGACCGCATGGCTCTTGGCTTCTTCCATAAAACGAATCATCCGTTTATGCTTACGCTTATCCGCTGCGGACAAAGCTCCGCTTCTCATCTGATTTTGCAATATTTTTTCTCTAGCGTCAATCTGGGCATTCAACATTTCCATAGTATTATCAGCAGCCTTGACTGCTTTTAACGGTATCATGATTTCCTGCAGATATGCCGCCGTTTCCATGTTTTCACGAATATTGGCCATAATGCGGTCAATTAACATTCCAAGCAGTGAGAGACGTTCATCAAAAGGAGCCTGCTCCGCTTTTTTTACAACGTTTTCATCTGCGTTACCATCCAGTATTTCATCCACATGATAGTCTTTTTTATACTTTTGATATAAATCATAATATGCCAGAAATTCTTTTACAATTTTATCATTGCGGATATACTGCCCAATCAGATTTTCCGTTACCGGCAGCTTATCCTCTTCATATAAATACAAAATCTGCGACAGATCCTCCCAACCTCTGGCCGTTACATATAATCTGCCCTTTACGGTTGTTTCTATGTGATAAAAATATTCTTTTTTGATTTCCAGAAAGCTTAAAATCGCGCCATGAATGGAAACTTCCCTTGCATAACGTTTCCAGGTCTCATAATCTGCTTCTACCTCCATAACCTTCAACCGGTCCATGGTAACCACGTCAAATTCACGGACGGATTTATTGTATTCCGGCGGATTTCCTGCCGTCACAATGACCCATCCCTCCGGAACCTGATGTCTGCCAAAAACTTTGTACTGCAGAAACTGCAGCATAGACGGTGCCAGCGTTTCCGAAACACAGTTAATCTCATCTAAAAACAGAATGCCCTCTTTGATTCCGCTCGCTTCCATGGTGTCATAAACAGAGGCGATAATTTCACTCATGGTATATTCGGAAACCGAAAATTCTTCTCCGTCATACTCTTTTTTTACAATATAAGGGAGGCCCAAAGCCGATTGTCTTGTATGATGCGTCATGGAATAAGATACCAATGCTACTCCCAGCTCAGATGCAATCTGTTCCATAATAGCCGTTTTTCCGATACCCGGTGCGCCTAAAAGGAAAATGGGACGTTGCCTTATGATCGGAATCCGATATTCTCCGAATTCATCTTTTTTTAAATATAAACTGACCGAATCTTTAATATAATCTTTTGCCTCTTTAATGTTCATTCCATGTTGTCCTTTCTGAATTTTGCTTCTTTCGTATTTTCAAATTTTCTTTTCCGTTTTTCTTATTTTCGGTTTCTTATTTTTGATTTTCTTAGTATTGATTTCTTTTTTCCGATTTTTTCAATCTTCTTATTTTTGGTTTTCTAAATTTTTGTTTTTTGCAATATATTTTATTTCTTACTTCTATCTGTCTTTTTTATCATGATGTTGGGGTCAAAAGGTATTTTGCCCTTGCCATCTACTTTTCATCAGCATTTTCCGTCTCAAACCCTTCGATATCCGGTTCGCTTAAGACAACTTCAATTGCCCATACCGGTACCTTGGGCTTTTGATCATCTTCATTTAAAAATGCAAAAATCGTTTCAAAAGGAGGCATAAACTCCGGATAAATCCCATATCCATCTGTAAAATAAATCAGTCCTTTCAGGTTTTCAAACTCATGCTTTTCGATCTGTTCCATGACGTAATCGAATACCGGTCTGAAATCCGTAGAACCAAATCCCCAAAGCTTCCCCGTTTTCATAAACGCTTCAAAATCTTCATCGCAGGTAATTCGGGTATCGGACTGAACTTGCGAATCACACTGAATGATGTGAACATTTACCTGCGTAAAAAAGCTTTCACTCTGCTTTAAAATCGAATACGTTTTTTTCAAAAAAGCCCTTACCAGATCTCCACGGCAGGAAGCCGAAGTATCAATGGCAATCACAAACTCTTTCACCTTCCGAACCTCTTTATATTCCAACGGTTCAATCAAAGGCATGTTTTTATAGGTTTCCATCCCATAATGATAATAAATATAGTCAAATTCATCATCGTTAACACCCATATCTTCTGCCAGAGCCGTAAAACGTTTTAGAATTTCTCCATAATCATAGCGGTCTTTGGTTGCCTCGCCCAGATTATCCGTAAGACTCTCCGAATTATTTTTATCTTTGGAAAAGCTCTTTAAATCAGCCTTGATGCGTTCGCTGATACGGTGAAACTGTTCCTGTCCAAGCGTCATCTCCGTTTTGACATTCCAGCTTACATGCTCGTCCATATGACTTAATGCCACCATCTGATGAAGCTGTTGCGGCAATGGACGGTTTTTCAAAAGATAACGGTAAATGTGTTCTGCCGTAAAGGGAACATGCGCTTTCTTTTCGCGCTTTGGTCTTCCTGTCTGATTCCAACTGACACTGTCCTGATACTTTTCTTCTTTGTCTTTATCATTCATCGTTGTATGGAGCGATTTTATCAATTCTTTCAGTTCATCATCCTTTTTGAGAGAAGAACCGTAAATATTCAACTCCAAAACGGTATTTTCAACAGCCAAATCCACTGCAAGATCCCAGATAGCGGTATCCAGCTTCCCGTATTGATAACTATGATAGAAAATACAATGCAGCAATATATGCAGATAAAGACGTACGGCAAATCCCTGTTCTTTTTCATAATGCTTCAACAGCCAGACCGGATCGTAATATAGGTGTACCCCATCTGTGGACGCACCGTTTAAACCATACCGCGCCTCTTTTTTTAAAGCTGCAATGGCAACATCCAGAAAACGCATGTTTACAACGATACTGTCACATGCTAACTGCATAATATGAGATGCCAGTTTCTCTACTTTCTGCATCCGTTCTTTTTCAGTGTCTTTCATAGACGCATCCACCATAACAATACTTTGCTCCTCTTTTCATCACATTCTCACCATTTTATTATGTTCCCGGTTTTTTGAATGTCAATAAGCATTATTTGCAATTCGACTAATCACTATTACAAATCATACCTGATACTTACATCATACTATATTTTCAACAATTGCGAAACCATGCATCTTCTTATATAATGATACCAGGGTTCAAAAGTCATACTTTTCATGTTTACATGAAAAAGTATGACCTTGGGACCCACAAAACATGAGAAAGTAGCCCGATTAGGGCGGATTTCGAATGTTTTAGGATTGCGAGAGCACAAAGTGCGTGGCAATCCGTTGGTATCATGGTGGCAAAAAACATTTTGGCACCGAAAGGAAATAAAAAATCAAATGGATTCTTATTTATTTGACGTAAGTATCGTCATTCCCGTATATAACATGGAACAATATTTAGACCGCTGCATGGAAAGCGTTCTGGCGCAAACTCTCAGCAACATCGAAATCATCTTAGTCGATGACGGGAGCAGTGACCGTTCTGCTGCCATGTGCGATTCCTATGCCAAAAAATATCCCCAAAAGGTCGTTGTTCTTCACAAAGAAAACGGCGGTCTGACTTCCGCATGGAAGGCAGGTAGCAGAATTGCCAGAGGCCGCTATACCGGCTATGTTGACAGCGATGATTATATCAATCCGGATATGTATGAAAAATTGTTTGCACGTATTACGCAGGAAAATGCAGACATTGCCTGCTGCGGTCTTCATCATGTCTATGAAAACAACAGTCACAAAGAATGGGATGACCAGATGGATTTTCCCATGGATGTTTTTTCTCCTGAAGAACTGAAAAATTCCATGTTTCCGGTGCTCATTAATGATGGAAGCTTTATGGGACGTCATCTGCATCCAAACCGGGTCACTAAACTGGTACGCACCGATCTGGTATTAAAAAATCTGGATTTGTGTAGTGATTCCGTTTCTATCGGAGAAGATTTCCAGTTTTCTCTCTGCATGTTTTTAGATGCAGAAAAAGTAGTGGTACTAAAAGACTTCTTTCCTTACAACTATTACATGAATGATGCTTCCATGACTATGCGGTATGACAGCAGCTATATGAATAAAATCAAAATCATGAAAGAAAATCTGTTACGCATCAGCCGCCAGAAAAACAATTTCGATTTTGAAACCCAGATTTGGAACGACTTCCTCTGCCTTACAGTCTTACATGTCAAAGGCGGTATTTATAAAAAGAAAGCAGCTCCGTATTCGGAACATCGCGCTGATATGAATAGTGTATGCACCGATTCTGACGTCATACATGCGCTTAACGTCTACGACATGCCTAAGCTAACTGCGGCAGAAAAACTGTTTTTATTTTTCATGAAACATCATTTATATTTTCTGATTTTCTGTGCTGTCAGAATCTATTTCCGATAACACAGAATACCAGAAGCCCTACGACAGATACAGAGGTCCCTACTATGGATACCAAAGAAACAAAAAACCAACTGCACAATAACAGCCAAAAGTCTTCGTTTTCTTTTCTTTTTGCCCCAATAATCTTTCTGATTGTATGCGTTCTGACAGCCATTCTCTATCTTGTGCTCAAAGACTCTGCCTTTGAGGGTTATCCTGTGCTTACCGATCTAATCATTGATAATATTGTGCTTGGAGGCAGCAACAAAACCGGCGAATGGAATCTCTTCTGGAATTTGACCTGGATTGGATGTTTTCTCTGTCTGGGCCTATCCGTTCTTTCTCATTATTTGCAAAAGGAAAAAGATGTATCTGCAAACCCCACAAAAAGCAATGAGAAATACGATGAGAAATGTGATGAAAAAAAGGATGCGAAGTATAATGAGAAGTATGATGAAAAGTATGCCATTTATGGTCTGCTTATCTTTGTGCCCGCTTTATTGCAAACTATCCTGTATGCCAAAGAAGTAACCTATCTCTGGCTGTTTTCTGCCCTGTTCTATCTCATACTTCTTCTTTATAAAAAGACTGCTTACAAATATATTGCTTTGTATCTGTTTTTGTATTTTGATTTGCAGGCTTTTGTTACCCTACTGAGTTTAACCGGGCTAACCACCATTTTAAGCTCAAATACCTTTGCATTCCTTCAAAATTGTTTATTCTTGTTCTTTATCCCTGTAGCAATTTTGTATTTTCTCATCTTTATGAAAAAGCGCTTTCAAATCAGGTCCTCCGTCTCCTATCCGTTACTTTTGACGCTCCAGCTACCTTTACCTTTGCTTTTGTGTATTTTTCTCAAAAACGTCTATCAGTATCAGGGAGCTTTACAGAAGCTTTCTCTGCCTTTACCGTATATCATCTGTATTGTGGCTTTCATCATTGCTCTATACATTATCCTTGCCACAACATTTTTTCAGAATAATGAAAAACGTGAAGCTTTTCCAATATCGCTTTCTTCCATCCTTTCCATTTTTATATACGGCTCCTTTATTCCTGCTACTATGATGGTCCCTACGGATCTGCATCATTATGGCGAACAGATGCTGCCTTTTTCCCAGATTGTCAATCATTCCATGCAGGCCTATGGAGACTATACTCCGGTATCCGGTTTCTTTCCCATGATCCCGGGCTTTATCAACGCAGTTTTATTTGACAATCAGGCAACCACTTTTTATGCGTCTTTTGTACTGACTATGATATTGTTTGCCGTTCTTATCATTGTGCTCATCCGCAAACACGTCCCGGCATTCTATACCCTGATGTTTGCTTTTTTATTTCATATGCCGGTTTATTGCCGTACCTGGATTATACTTCCGGTTTTACTTTTTCTCATGTTGCCCGAAATTCGGAAAAATAAACGGCGTTTTCTCTATTCCTATGCTCTCTGCGGTTTTCTTTCCGGCCTTTACTATCCGCTTTTCGGTCTGGCATTAATCTGTGCCGGTATGCCTTATGCATTGGCAGTTTTCTATTCTTTTTGCAAAGAAAAGGTACTTGTCCATGAAATCCAAAAAAAATCCTTTTATATTGAAACCTTACTCCTTTTGATTCCGATTGTTGTTAGCATCCCCTTACTAATTCGCATGGCAAGCCACGTACTTTCTTATTCTCATCAGACTTTGCTTGCAGACGGATTGGCTTTATCTGACATTACTGTTCCGGACTGGTTTATACCCTATTTTTCCGGTCACGAATTTACAGAATATCTTCGCACTTGTTTTTATTATGCAATTCGCTTTTTAACACCTATGGCTCTAATCTGGATTTGTCTGTTGCTCTTGTGCATCTATATCCGTAAAAACTATGCCCAAAACGGTTATTCTTTTCAGGCTTTTCTGTCACCGGCATTTTACGGTCTTTGTGCATGCCTGATACTGTTACCGGTCTGCTATACCTATACACTGGTGATTATGGATGAAAGCTGGGTCTGCAGACTTCTTTCCAGAAGCGGCCATATCTTTCTCTGGATTTTTGGTATTTTTCTTCCCATTCTTTTCATCCGCTACAAAAAAGAAATTTTTCAGTCACATCATGCCTCCTATGCCATGCTTGCACTTTCAATCGGAATCGGAACGGCTGGTTTTCATACCATGCAGGACTATCAGTTTCCCACTCCTGACGGTGTCACAAACAGTGCATCTTCTGTGATTGGGGAATATAGCGCTAACTTCTTTCCGATACCCATACCGGACAATGCCGTTCTTATTTCAGAAGAAAACCGACAGGCTTTTCCCCGCCTTGGAAACGGCTTTATAGAAAAAGATACACTTTCTAAGCTGTATCAATATCAAAACCAGCTTGCAATCTTAAAATTTGCTGATCCTTCTGTACAAGTACTTGGCTTAGACAGCGGACAGCTGTATTACTTCCTCTTAGACGAAAAAGTACCTTATTCCGGAAAAGTATCGCTTGCCAAAAGCTTTGAAGCTGCCTGTGGTGTTGTCCCCTTTGTCGATGAACATACCGTAATCGGCAATGATATCAGATCCTTAAATAATTATTATCTATATCGTTTGATGATGGATCGCAGCTATGTATATGATCCACTGACTGAATTTTACCTTCCAAAAGAAATCTACTGTAGTCTCTATGGTAAAAATGCATATGATGAAATTTTGCAGGAGAAGGATTCGCATAAAGAAACACCCTTTTCCAAATCTGTTTATCTGGTAAAAGTCCCGGCCGTACTTGCCGCCAATCTGGATCATTTATCCAATACGCTGACAGATTGTGACGCACAGGATGATTTCTTATATGTTACATTAAACAAAGAAAAACTCATGCAGGAATTTGACATTCCGCTTTCAAAGGACACCGTATTCTGTATCGGTTTTGAAAAAGAACAGGATTGTACATCCGATTATCGTTGTATCTATGCTGATTATGAAGAGGGAAAATGGCTTCTTCCGATGGGCATAAACGAATACTATTTAGCACATGCTAACTGTGAAATCTATCTGTCCGTATATGATCCGTCATATCCTATGGGCAAAACAGTGTTGCTAAAAAATGTCTGTGATGATTATCAATATTATACTTTAACCAAGAGCAGGAGGTTATTATGAAAACAGAACCCATAATCCAAAAAGAACTTTCAAAATTAATCCACGCGGCACATTCCCCTTTTCATTGTTGTTCCTATATCATGGAACAACTGACACAAAACGGTTTTTCCCCCCTCACATTAAAAGAACCTTTTATACTGGAAAAGGGTGGAAAATATGTTATCCGGGTTTTTGATTCGACGCTTTTAGCCGTTACCATCGGTCGAAATGTATCCACTCAAAATCTTCCGAAGTTACGTATGATCACGGCACATACAGACTGGCCCGGTTTTGTGATCAAACCCAATCCGGTCATCATCAACGAAAAGTATGTCCGTTTAAATACCGAACCATACGGTGGTGCGGTATACCATACCTGGATTGACAGACCTTTAGGTATCGCCGGCAAAGTCTGTATGAAATCTGATGATCCTTTTTCACCGCACATCCAACTCTTTGACAGTCAGAAACCGGTTGCCATTATCCCCGGACTTGCCATCCACATGGATAAGAACATCAACTCCGAGCTAAAGCTAAATCCGCAGACGCATCTGTTACCACTCTGGATGCTGGAAGAGAAAAAAGAGTGCACGGATTTTGCCGCTTATCTGGCCCAAAATCTTGACTGTGAAAAAGAAGATATTCTCGACTACGAACTGTTTTTATACAACTGTGATTCTTGTGAAACGGTCGGAATAAATGATGAACTTTTCTCAGCACCCAGAATCGATAACAGTTCAGGAATTCTTTCCGCGCTGGATGCAATTTGTTCTGCCAATACCAATAATGACTTAATCTGCATTTCCGCATTTTACAACAATGAAGAAATCGGCAATATGAGTAAACAAGGCGCGGATTCCCGCATTACAGAACAGATTTTGGAACGTATTTTTACCTGTCTGTCCTTGGAAAAAGAAGCACTGTATTGCAGTCTAAATAGCGGTCTTTGCTTATCCCTGGATGTGGCACATGCGCTGCATCCTGCTTATACGGACAAAAATGACCCAACCAATCGTCTCTGTCTGGGTGATGGTGTCTGTATCAAGCTTTCTGCAAGGCAGTCTTATGCAACCGATTCAAGCTATACCAGCATCATTCAGGCAATTTGTGAAAAGCATGGGATTCCTTATGCCAAATTCGTAAACCGCTCCGATCAGCGTGGTGGCTCAACTTTGGGAACCGTAATCAGCTCGTCCTTATGTATCCCTTGTGTAGATGCAGGAGTATTTCTTTTATCCATGCATTCCGCGAGAGAGTTGATTGCAATCCGCGATCAGGTTGCGCTTTGCGAACTATCCGAGAAAATTTTTACCTGTTAATTAGCATAAAAACCATCTGATACTGAGACAATCTCAAAAGTACCAGATGGTTTTTACATACATATTCTTAACCCTTTATATTATTATTCCTGTGTTATTTGTATCAAATTCATTTCATCTTCTGATATTTTCCATTTCTCTTTGACATCATTGAATATATTATATAAATTTTTTTAGATCACACATAAAATCTTCTTCCGTTTTTATCAAACTCTTTGCTATCGAAATACTTTCCTTCGATGCCGCTTTATATTTATTGATATATTCGGATAACGACTGTATACCCATATTACATCCGTCCATCAATATTTTAGCAGCCTGATGATTATCCTCTCTCATCATCATCTTAAATTGCGTTGTTGTTTTGGACATCATGGCAGCCATCGTATTGGGTTCCTTTCCGGTTTCCCCATGATCATGAAGCATTTTTGTCACTTCCTGCTGCAGTGCCTGATGCTTTTGTTTATAACACTCCGTCATATGTGCCATGTCGGGTCCCATATGAAATCCTTCCATACGGTCTATGCTGTCAATGGCCATCTTACATCCTGCATCCACTTCTTTTAATAATTTAATCGTATCATCCTGCATAATAAAACCTCCCATCTATCCTTAGTATGGTATATATGAGGTTTATTATTCATTTTCTTTTATATCATTTATAACTATGGCAACACAGCAAGTCGTCCTTCTTGGAAATAATATATCTTTGCCGCCTCATACTTCGGTTTTTAGTCTTTCTTAGCAGCATGCTCACAAAATGTTATTTAATGCCCGGTTTCAAAACTCAGACTTCGTCTTCGAACAGTTAAAACCGGGCATTATTTTGTTCGCTTATGCCGCTAAGAAAGACACAAAACCTCGTAAAAGTCGGCGGTAAAGATATATTATTTCCAAGAAGGACAACTTACATCCCACAAAAAGTAGAAACACAAAACCCAAAAAGAATTAAATCAATAAGTATAGCGCGGATGAAAACGATAGTACTCATGCTTATCCATATACATGGAAGATTCCGCATCCCGGATAATTTCATGAAGGGTTTCCGGCTTCTGTGCAAATCCATAACCAACTGCTGCAATCCAATCATATTCTTTACGAAATACACTTCGCATTTTTTTGGTTTTAAACGAAATCTCCCTTTTGGACATCTCAGGTATCACAACCACAAATTCGTCACCGTTAATCCGATAGCAATATTCTTTATGAAAAAAGGTACATAACAGTTCGGCAAAAAATTGTATGTGTTTATCGCCCGCGTCATTACCTTCTGTTTCATTTAGAATCTTTAATCCGTTTATGTCTGCAAATAATACGGCCACGGTTTTTCTCGGCGGAGCAGCCTCATATTCCTTACACATTTCTTTAAAACGATTGCGATTGTAAAATCCGGTCAGCATATCCCGCTCCCGGAAAAAATCGGCTTCATTTTTTCTTTGTAATTCCAAGGAATACATATCATTGACATCACGAATATAAAGAATTACAACCTGATTATGCGGACTATACTCCACACTGGGTATCAGTTCCATAGAAACCCAGCGGAATTCTCCATCGTCTTCCCTCCGACGATATACCAACTCCAAGCTTTCTTTACTATGTCTGAAATGCATACGGATTTTGTGAATAGAAGTAAATTCACAAAAAGCTTCCAGATCATCTGCATGTACGTATCCTGCTTCAGCAAATTTACGAAACCACTCGGACATCTTGACAGACATACCATGATCTGTTTCATTCCTATTGTAATGGACCTTAATCTCCTGATGGGTATCTTCAGAAAGATTGATGCGGATAATCTTGCGATATACATTGGATAACATTCGCATAGCATCCTCTAACCCTCTGGAATCATTGTCCGCCAATTTCCAGATGTATAGCACATAAGGATTACTTTCCGAATAAGAAGACGGAATAATAATCTCAAACGTTACCCATACGTAATGGTCTCCCATTTTCCGCCGAAACGTATGAACCTTGTGATGTTCTCCGTGCCGAATCGTTCTGCGAATATAGACCGGATTGAAATGAAAATAAAAGTCTGAAATATCAGCAGAATAAATCAGTCCGGAATTCGTAATCATTTTTGCATAAGCTTCAATATTTCCCATCTTGGGGATATTCAGATAAAACTCATCCTGTGGGCGTTTGATAATATTATATTCTCCTGTCAATGCATTTACCTGTATTGCTTTGAAAACGGTTTCAAAACAAGTAGCATAGACCCAATTCAGATCATTCATATAAATCTCCATTCCGCGAGCAGACCAAGACAGAAATAGTAATGAAAGTTCTATTTTCTTTCACCGTAACCCCTTGGCAACATGCACGGATTTTATCAAATAAAGACTAATAATCAACCTGCATCATACAAAGTCCCTTTGCCGGAGCTGTAAAACCAGCAAGCTTTCGGTCTTTTGCATCAATCAACTCCAAAACGCTTTCCGCTGTCCGCTTCCCAAAACCGACCTCTAATAGCGTTCCTGTCAAAATCCGAACCATATGCTGTAAAAATCCGCTACCGTGAAACGTCAAGGTCAGAAGATCTCCCCTTTTTTGGATCTCAATCCGGTCAACCTTGCGGACCGTTGATTTTTTCATACGGGGATTGCTGCAAAAGCTGGCAAAATCATGCGTGCCGATTAAATATTCTGCCGCTTTTTTCATTTCCTGAATATCCGGTTTCTGATCCAATACGTATACATATTTCCGATTAAAAACCGGCTTCACATCTCCGATATAGCAGGTGTAGCAATAGGTTTTCCCTATTGCATTATAGCGGCTGTGGAAGCGATCCGAAGCAATGCGCACTTCTTTGACACAGATGTCATCCGGCAGATAGCGGTTTAAATAATCACGGATTTCATCTGTATTCATCTGTGTATCAAAGTGTGCATTGCAGACCATGTTCTTAGCATGCACACCTGCATCTGTGCGCCCGCATCCGATAACTTCAACCTCCGATTGAACCATAAGCGACAAGACGCTCTCCATTTTGCCCTGAATCGTCATATCTGTCGTCGGCTGATGTTCCCAACCGTAAAAGCGGGTCCCGTCATAAGACAATATCATTTTATAATTTTGCTTCATTTTGTTTCACTTTTTTCTCTCTTTTTTTGCTTCCCTGCAACATTTTTAACATTTCTTTCCTATGAGGATTCTCTTTTTTCATATATTTATCACGATACGCATCCGCTCTTTTTTTCGCCTCTTCCATGGAAATTAATTTGTCGGCATTTTTGTAAAAACGGTTTTCCAGTGTATCCGGATAAATCTCTTCGAGCGTTTCCAGACAAATAGCACAAAGCATGCAGGGATAATCAAAACGTTTGGAAAAACAACATCCGCCGTCAAGATTAATAGAGTTTTTGCGGTATGCAATCATTCCGGGCCTGTCCGGCTTTTCATCCTGGGAAATGTATTCCTGATCTACAGTACAAGTATGACCATGTATGATAATTTCATCAGGATTTTCATTGATGTAATCGCATCTTTTTTCCAGATTGGTATAAAACTGCTTTCCTTCATTGGTTTCTTCGTAATCATACCATGCATGAACCAGACGATAGGTCACCTCTTTGCCCCATTCACTCGTCACAGTTATTTTTTTTGACGAAGGAAGTTTTTCAAATAACTGCATAATCGGCTCGATTTTACCTTTTTCACGAATCCCTTTTTTCTCAAGTACCTCTGCAAAATCATAATACGTTTCCGGAACCGGTTCCTTGGGAAAATAGAAGCCCTGTTCTTCATACCAGGGCAAATAATCTGCCACATACCAGGTAAGTGCTAACTGCTCATGATTTCCCCGGATGCATTGATATTTTCCATTCAATGAAATATGCTTTTGAGCCCAATATAAAACTTCCCATACCTTGGGACCTCTGTCAATCAGATCCCCCAAAAGGATAAATCTGGCTTCCTTATCTTTTCTCTCAATAATTGTTAAAAGTGCTGCCAATTCATCATAGCAGCCATGCACATCTCCAATCACATAGTGCATTTTTGCCACCTCGTAAACATTACATTCCTTCTCATGATTTGCAAATCCCAAGTCATACTTTTCCATACAAGTTTGAAAATATGACCTTTTGCCCCTTTGATACCCTGGGATTGCTCCACACGTCGTGGTATCATACCATTATACCACACTTCTTACCTCCTTGTATCGTGACAGGTAAAATAAATCACCTGATAATTCTTCGACAATTCCTGCAAAAGGTTTTTCCCGCCGGCTATTTTTTCTGCATCCAGATTAGCCAAAGGATCATCAAGTATTAACATGGGCTTTTCATTCGGATACATGGCATCTGCAAAGGCAAAACGAAGACATAGTCCGATTAAATCCTGATATCCTGCGCTTAAGAATGTCGTCTCGTGTTGCATTCCGCATTCCAACACCGTAATGTCAGCATTGGCATCCATATAATACTCTTTATCCCGTTTGGGAACAACCACTTCATAATACTGTAGAAAGCTGTTTTTGAGCGGTGCCACATATTTCTGTGTCATCGACTCTTTCGCCTGTTTTAAAAAATCCTGCGTATATTTCAATCGATCATAAAGCAGTTTTTGTTCTGAAATTGTCTGGTTAAGGTTTGC
The DNA here is from genome assembly GCA_017626095.1 of Lachnospiraceae bacterium. GTDB lineage: Bacteria > Bacillota > Clostridia > Lachnospirales > Lachnospiraceae > UBA2882. The sequence continues at coordinate 54,262 of JAGAJL010000018.1, read as the reverse complement.
TAACTGTTTTTCCAATTCGTTTAACGAATCATTTTGTTCTCTGAGTCCTTCTAAACGCTGCTCATAATCCCTTGCGGTCTGATAAAGATTTTCCAGTGTTTCCGCATTTTGATTAAATCTGCGATTTAATTCTTCCAAGCTTTCTAAATCATCTTTAGTTTCTGACATAAGCATCGCAGCCGGATATTCTTTTTCAAACTGCTCTTTTTTCTGCAGACATTCTGTATAATTCTTTTTTGCAGCATCCACAGCTCCTTTTTTTGCAGAAACCTTTTCCTTTAGATCAACAATACTCTTTGCATAATCTGCAGGGGTGACATCCATCTCAAATTGATGAAGAAATGCGCCGATTTCTTCCTGCATCCGGTCATAGTTTTCCAATTCAGCCCCATGTACAGAGGACTTTTGTTCTTTTTCCAAAAGCTGTTCATATTCCACAACATACGACAATAATTTCTGCAATTCACTTTGAACATCGCTTTCTAAAAAAGTAAGCCCCTTATCCGTAAAATATGTTTTGATCGTCATATCCGTATTTTGAATCTGTTCTTCGTCATCTCGGATTTCCTTTTCCAGATTCTCTAATTCCTCCGGCATGGATACACTCTGGTTGTTCCTGCTCTTTTGTAAAAAGGCAAGCAGGGTACTAATGATACCGGCAACTGCTATAATAACACCGGTGATCAATAAGCCTGCATTTCCAAATGATGTATCCGTTGTTGATAACGTACCGGAAGATGAAAAAGAAGCTTTCATTGCCATATAAAAACCGACAATGCCTATGCCTGCAAATAAGAGTATTACTCCAACAATCAGACGTTGCCAAAAACGCTTTCTTGCCGCTTCTGTCTGTCTCCTTTTATCCGCCTCTTTATATGATATTAACGTTGCAAGCGTACTTTTCTTCATAAGAAGTGTACTTTTTTTGGTGTTACGCTCATTCCAGCGGGCAGACATTTCCGATATGATTGCTTTCGGATCCGACTCATTCTGAAACAAGTTTTTCAGTTCATTTATTCTGAGAATTTCATTTTCCTGTAGTTGAGTAAGTTGTATTTTTGCATACAGCTCTTCCGACTGTTTTTGTTTGATACTCATCTCATCCAGAACATTTTTATCCGGTAGACTGTCATGAAGCTTTTTCTCACAGTCTGTCACTTCTTTTTCTTTCATCAAAAGCTCCTGACACAAATGCTCGTAAATCTCTTTTTTAGCCTGTATATCCTTTTTTTTGCTGGCTTCTTCCTGTTTTTTTGAAATAGCACTCTGTTCTTCTTTCAGATGCGCAATTTCATCCCGCTTTTGTTCCATTAATTCCATCTGTTGCGTTATGGAATCTTCAATCCCCTGCAAAGCCCGAATCTGTGTGTGCAGTGCAGATGCCTCTTCCTTAAATTTATAGATAGCACCGGTTTTTCTTTTCGGTGACAACGCATTGATATAGTCTGTGAGCTTTTTATCAGCCTCTTCAAAACGGTTCAAGTCATTGGTATCATCTGTCAGATTGCCGATTTTAGCATTGATATCATCCGTAGCAGAAGTAACCATATCATTCTGTCCGATATAAACCGTTCTGATAAAGGATTCCTGATTAACACCGAATAATTCTTCTCCGATGCGCTCCGTATAATCCGTCGAAATCAAATTGGTCTTTTGATTGCGCAATTCAAATTCGTCATTTTGCACTTTATCATGAAAAACCCGCCTCAGGCAGTACTGTCTCTCTCCTACTTCAAAACTCAGGCTTCCTCCATAGATGCCTCCCTGCCATGGCTGGTAACGTTTTCGCTCATTTTCCAGATTGTTTCGTTTACTTTCTCCCAAAAAGCCGTAAAACATTACCCGGATAAAAGAGGCAAGCGTACTCTTTCCAAAACCATTTTCCTGACAAATCGTGTTGCATCCTGCAGAAAAATCCATGGAAAAATCATGAAGCTTACCAAAGTTTTCAATATGACAATTCAGAAGTCTCATAATGACACCTCCTCGTTATTCAGAATCTGCAGCCCCAATCGAATCACTGCCGCTTTTTCTTCCTGCGGCATTTCATCGGCAGAAAGGACCGTACGTACAAATTCTCCTTTTAAGGATTCATCATACTGAAAATCTTCCACATCAACCCGCAGCGTTGTTTCATCGTACAATTTTACAAAATAGTAATCTCCTAAGAACACGCTAAGAAGATAATTCGTATTTTTCTCACACGCAACATCTAAAGCACCGGTTAAAACGATTTTCAGCAAGTCCTCGTGACGATACTGTCCATTTGTCAGATCCTGACGAATTTTTTCTGCCATCTCTACAGAACTGTTACAACCGGTCACATCCACATAAACCGTATACAGATTTCTCTTTGCAAAAGGCACAAAAATATCGGTAATGGTTTTCTTCTCCTCATCCACATCCAGCACAATAAAGCCATGTTCTCCGCATTCATCGAAGCCACGGCCTTCCAGACAACCGGAATAACAATAAACTCCTCTGCCATCCAGTTTTTCACGTTTATAGGCATGAATGTGTCCAAGTGCCAGATAATCAATTCCTTTGTTATGCAGCTCTCTTAAATGAATCACTTCCGCTTTATCCTTTGCACCGGTTTCTGATTCCTGTCCATGAAGCATAACAATATTCATTTTGTCGGAATCCAAAACCAGCGTATGATAAGCACTTTTTGCGTTATCTTCTGCTAACTCCATGCCGGAAATAACAATATCCGAGTTTTCCACAACATAGCTCGTCCAGCTATGGGAAAACAGCTTTAAATTATCCGGTACAACATCCAGTCCGGACAAAAAATTATCCGTATCATGATTTCCACGCAGATAATAAAAGGTGATGTTCGGATGTTTTTCAATCTCAGAAGAAACCATATTTCTGGCTGATGCAGAAATATTTTTGGTATCAAATAAATCTCCACAAATCAGAATGTGGCAGATATCGTGATTTGTAGCATAAGAAATCATGTCCTGAAACGTATGCAGAAGCTCTGCTTTACGCTCTTTGGCACGTTCTTTATCCAGTGTGGATGTCATTTTGGCATCCAGATGTAAATCAGCACAATGCAATAATTTCATAAAAATCTCCATTTCGACATCTTAAGTTGGCGGTACAATCCTACTCTTCCTTCCAGAAATTGACCGGCTCGTAATCCAAAAGCTGTGCCAAAAATCCGTTTTGGCGCAATTTCTCCTGTATCCGATCCAGAATTGCTTCATTTTTTGCCAAAATGGTATGATAATGATATCCAGACGTCAGATTGCTCAACAACGCCGATTTTCCACTCTTTATCTCTTCCATATACGACGCAACATCGGCCCTTGATGCAATATGAAGCTCTGCTTTTACCACTCCATAAACCTTATGATACACAAACACATCTTTTACAAATCCACCCTGATCCACATATAACTGAAGTTCTTTTTCTTCTTCTTCCGGACGGTTATAAATCTTAAAAATCCGCTCGCACTGATTCTGATTGCGCAAAACATATCCCTTGTTTGTAGAAGCAATATCATAGTTTTTCGCCCGAAGAAGCGCAATATCCTGTACGATTACCTGTCTGCTGACTCCCAGTATTTTTGCAAGTCCCGAACCGGAAACAGGGGTTTCACTGTTTTTCAGTGTACTTATGATTTTTTCTCTTCTTTCCTCACCACTCATACACACACCTCCGACTTAAACAGCATGCAGATTTTTTAAGGAAATATCCAAAATCGGCGCAGAATGTGTCAATGCACCACTTGAAATAATGTCTACTCCGAGGTCGGTAAGTCTTGAAATGTTTTCCTTTGTCACATTTCCGGATACCTCTACCTCTGTTCTTCCATCAATGATTTCCATTGCTTTCTTTAAAGTATCGTGATCCATATTGTCTAACATAATGATATCCGCACCGGCTTCAACCGCTTCTTTTACCATATCCAGAGTTTCAACTTCTACTTCAATTTTTCTGACAAAAGGAGCATATGCTTTTGCCGATTCAATAGCCTTTGTCACACTTCCTGCCGCACCGATATGATTATCCTTTAACAAAACACCATCGGTCAGATTGTATCGATGATTGGATGCGCCTCCGACTCTTACCGCATATTTTTCAAAAATACGGTTGTTGGGCGTTGTTTTTCTGGTATCAACCAGTTTTGTTTTGGTTCCTTTTAATAAAGCATTGACCTGCGAAGTATAGGTGGCAATTCCGCTCATTCTCTGCAAATAGTTTAATGCTGTTCTTTCTCCGCAGAGCAGAACCCGGATATCGCCATATACTTTGGCCATTAACTGTCCGCATTTTACTTCATCTCCATCCTGCACATAGAGCTCCACTTTTGTTTTTTCATCCAGCAATTCAAATACTCTTGAAAAAACCTGCAATCCACAAATAATTCCGTCCTGCTTGCAGATTAAATCTACTTCTCCCTGTTGTGCAACCGGCATAACACTGTTGGTGGATACATCTTCACTCGTGATATCCTCTTTTAAAGCTCCTAAAATAAGTGGGTCAACATTCAATTTCAAAGTTACCTGATCAAACATGTTTTTCTTCTCCTTTTTCTTGTTCGGTGGGGTGGTGGGGTGTAGAGAGATTATTTTGCATTCAGATAAAAAAATCTCTCTACATTCCTCCCAGTCGATAATTTTAGTAGTTAATGAACGATTTCATTGGCTGTTCTAAACCATTTCTAATTTTGCTATGATTTATATCACTATCTTTTTTAAGAAATCAAATTGGTTTTCGTATATTATTTGTCATACAATATGTTTTGAAATGCGTTTTCATATGGTTGTTGAAAACAATATCCAATGCATGTGGCTATTGAAAACATATCGAATGTATATGATTATTGAAAGCGATATAAAAGTAAATTAACGAATTGAAATTTTCGTTGTAATTTCCTTTAGGCGTTCATATCCGCTTCGCGCATGGCATCCCGTACCATTTGTTTATACTTAAGCTCTAAGGCTTTTTCATCCCGGTATTCTTCTAAGGATACTTCTCCGGCATCTTGCAGCTTCCAGTTACCAATCGCTAACTCATTAATTTGCTTTGCTGCCCGTTTGGCGAAAACCAGGCTTTCCAAAAGGGAATTGCTGGCAAGACGGTTTTTCCCATGCACACCGTTGCAGGCTGTCTCGCCCACGGCATAAAGGCAATCCATACTGGTCTTACTCTCGTGGTCAACCCGGATGCCTCCCATATAGTAATGCTGTGCCGGAACGACCGGAATGCATTCCTTAGTGACATCATAACCTTCTTCCATACAACGTTTTACGATATTGGGGAAATGAGCCTGTAATTCTTCGATGGGTATAGGACGCAAATCCTCCCATACATATTCCGTCCGGTCTTTCTCCATCTGTTTTTTAATTTCATTGGTCAGTAAATCCCGGGGCAGCAACTCATCTACAAAACGATTGCCGTTTTTATCATATAGCTTTGCGCCTTCGCCCCTGACGGATTCGGAAATCAAAAAGCTCCGTTTCCGATCATTTTCCGACCAGAGTGTTGTTGGATGAATTTGTATGTAATTGATATCCTTCGTTGAAATATTGTGCTTTAGTGCTATCGCCAAGGCATCACCGGTCAATTGGCGGAAATTGGTTGAGTGTCTGTACAATCCTCCGACTCCACCGGTTGCCAACACGAGAATTTTACTTTCAACTACATTTAGTTCCCCATTTTCTCTTATGACACCTCCGATGCATCTGCCATCTTTTTCCAAAATGTCTAAAAGCATCGCATGTTCAATGATTTCAATATTCTTTTTTTGCTTAGCCTGTGCTAACAGCTTACTGGTGATTTCTTTTCCCGTGATATCTTTATGATACAGGATACGCTTGTCCGAATGAGCCCCTTCTCTGGTAAAGCAAAAGCTCCCATCTGCTTCTCTTTCAAAATCAACACCTATGCTTACAAGATCCTTTACCACATCCTGTGACGATCTTATCATAATGTCTACGGAAGTCTTATCATTTTCATAATGGCCGGCTCTCATCGTATCCTCAAAATAACTGTCATAATCCTCATCATTTTTCAGCATACACATTCCGCCCTGAGCCAGAAAAGAATCACTTTCCTCAATCGTAGCCTTGGTAATAATGGTTATTTTTGTATCTTCGGAAAGATTGAGTGCACAATATAGTCCCGCACATCCGCTTCCTGCAATAAATACATCTGTCTGTTTTTTCATTGTGCTAACTCCAACATTTTTTCTAAGGGCTTTATGGCCGCTTTTGCAATCGTCTCATCCAAAAAGACTTCATTGGTTTCATTTTCCAGTACATCGATTATTTTTTCCAATGTTACTTTTTTCATATTGGTACATTCCTGAACGGCTCTGACGCGATACAGTTTTTTATCCGGTGCCTGCTCGTGGATTTTATAAAATACACCGTCAACCGTTCCGATAATGAACTCTTCTGCATCCGTATTTACAACATAATCAATAATTGCAGAAGTACTTCCCACATAATCAGCTAACTCTGTCACGTCCTTGGTACATTCCGGATGAACCGCAACCTTTGCCTTGGGGTGTGCTTCTTTTGCTGCCAGCATATCAGCTTTGGAAATAATGGTATGTCTTGGACAATGCCCCTGATTTAAGATGATATTTTTCTCAGGTACCTGGTCCTTCACGAAGGTACCCAGATTGCGATCCGGTATAAAAAAGATATTTTTATTGGGAAGATTTTTAACAATTTTTACTGCATTAGCACTGGTGACGCAGACATCTGCAAATGCCTTTAATTCAACGGTTGAATTGATATAACAGACTACCGCAACATCCTCATATTTTTCTTTTATCAATTGTATCTCTTCTGCGCTCGCCATGTGCGCCATCGGACAGTCCGCAGTTGCATCCGGCATAAACACACGTTTTTCTTTGTTTAAAAGCTTTGCACTTTCACCCATGAATTCTACGCCTGCAAAAACAATGCGATCAGCCGAAACTTTCGTGGCAACCTTACTTAAATAATACGAGTCACCTATGTAATCAGCCACCTGCTGCACATCCTCATCAACATAGTAATGAGCCAGAATAACAGCATTTTTCTCTTTTTTTAACTGCTCAATTCTTTCTTTCATCATAATCTCCGTTCTTCCATCTTTGGTTACAGACGCAACTGATTTTGCGTCACGCACAGTATAGCACCATTCTTTACACCTGACAAGACAGTTGTAAATTTTATATGTAAATGATGTAAAATCAAAAAAAGCTGCCTGTTAAAAAATCTCTTGCAAAAAGACTTTAAACGGCAGCATCTTATGACGGAAATGATTCGGCAATATTCCGTTGTGGTAAAAAGAAATTACTTTATTATTTCCCCAGTCGCTTTTGATACTCTGCATAAGTTAGCGGCAGTTTATGGCTAAGCACTTTGTCTTCCACAACTTCTCCGATAAAAAGAGTATGACTTCCGAGATCCTTTTTATCCACAATATGACAGCTTATCATGCCACATGTTTCATGCGTCAGATACGGTACGCCCTTGGCATCCGTTTCATATGCTATCTTCCCGAATTTATTAGTCTCTCTTCCCGTTTGATAACCAAACAGGGCAATGGTCTCCAAGGAACAAGTTTCATCCATAATACTGATGCAAAACTCTTTTGCATGATTCAGCAATTCGCAGGTGTAATGACGGTTTTCAATCGCAACAGCTACTCGTTCCGGCTCTTTGGCAATCTGAATACAGGTATCAACAACGCAGCCATCCATTTCATGTCCAAGTTTTGTTGATAATAAAAATACTCCATAGGTTAGTTTCTTTATTGCTTTTTCTTCCATCTGCTTTCCCCTTCTACTTTTTGAAATGCTATTTATCGAATTTTTTACTTAGTTGAAGATTTGATTCCCGTTTTCTTTAATCTTATTTTTCTCAATTCTGCTTTTCTGCAATCTCGTATTCCCAATTCGATGTTTCATATAAACTCATTTATTTCATTAAGTAGTATGGGCAGACAACGCCTTTTTATTCCATATAAAATGCATTGAAATTATAGTAAATGCAAGTATCATCACGGAAGTTTACATTCATTTGGTATATTACTACCTTCGATCCATCCTTCATTTGTATTTTCCCGTTCTGATATAACCACTCCTGAAACTCTTTACCATCATGTCCTTCCTCATCATATTGGCGGGCTTTTTCTGAAAAATCAGACAAATCGATTGATTTTTCTTCTCCATGAACTTCAAAAACAATATCGGATAAGTTCACAGACTCCTCGCCATAATCATTTTCATGTAACGTAACGACATATATCGTCTTGTAATTACTTACATCCAATCCGAATTCTTCTGTATCCCAGCCACAGTTTACGTACGAATAATCATGATAATCATAGCTTAAATCTGTGCAGCTTGCTTCAAATTCATCAATTATTTTATGATAAGAAGATGGCAATTGTTTCACATACGCATCTCCTTTTTCCATATATTTTATTTCACGATAAGCCCCTAAAACCTTCCGGATCTCCTGATCCGTTAACTCATTTCCGCTCTCGGCTTTTTCCATCAAAGTTTCAAAGCGTGATTTTTGTGATAAGTATACCATAGTGTCACAGTTTATAATCGGTGCAAGACAAAACATACTAACAAAAATCGCGGCTACAAGAAAAATCGTTGGAAGATACTTTCTCTTTTTGATTGAAAACAAAATCAAATAAATAATTTCCGCAACAATTAAATAACAGCAAACATAACGTGCTTGCGTCAAACCATACTCTTGTATTCTCAATCCGATACAAATCATCTGTAATATGATGAAAGGGATGAAAACATAAGGCAAAATCGAAGCTACTTTCCCAAGCTTATCCTCTTTAAAATACATTGCCACTGTCCAAATCGGCAATCCGCAGACAAATAGCCAGCTCAAGATTGGAAACACTTCATTCGAAGGTAAATCCCATGAAATCACCAATTTTGCTATGTATATATAGATAATAAGAAAAGCTGTCATTTCTAAAATGAGCAGAACATACTTTACAACAACTCGTAGAAATTTACCGATTTCATCCTGCATCTTTGAAAAAGCCAAAATCATACCGGGAATATAAAGTCCACAGGCAAGCAGCGTTTCAATTCTTAAAATGAAATCATCCGTATCAAAAATCAGGACATTGAAAATCAGAATTATGATAGCAAGGCCCAAAGCGAATATTCCATATACAATTGTCGTTCGCATGGTGGAACCAAAAACACTCAAACAATATTTTTCAAAGCTCACTTCACTTTTTTGGTACATTTTGAATACGCAAAACATTGCAATCCATGTCAGATAACAAACCAGTAATTTTGCAATAAATGTCATTACAGTATCATTTTTTATTCCGAATATGTACTCTTGCTCGATGGACGACATAATAATGAAAAATCCGGAAATTGCGGCAGACAATATGAAACCAATCATTCTGACCATTTTTTTGTACTTATCAAACAATTCTTCTACCAACAAATTTCCGGCAGCAAAAATCCAAAAGAAAGCCTTGATTTTCACAAACGTATCGCAGTAATCATAGTCAAATGGAAAGTCCAGCCCGACCGCAGTAAATAGTGAAGCAATCCAAATATTGCAAATCGTGACCGGATATTTCAGAAAAACATTTTCCTTGAGTGTCTCGTAAAGTTTTTTTATTTTTTTCAGCATACAGTTCCCTCTCTTCTTTATCTTTTGTACCTATTTTATTGTATCAATTTATTCCATTTTATGTTTCTTTAATATTTAATATTCGAACTTAAACCAAGAGTGAAATCATCAAATACATTAATTAGTCGTTTACCTGTTATTTTAGCTTTTCATTTTTCTTTTTATCTTTCCTATTTATTTATATATAATTTATCCAAAATAACTCATCATCTGCGCCACCAAAAGGCCTCCTCCTGTTCCAACCACATAACCTAATAAAGCCATGATAATTCCCACAGGAACGAGTGCACTACTGTACGTACCTGCCAATACCGGAGCAGTTGCCGTTCCTCCAATATTTGCAAGAGATGCAACACAACAGGTGAAAATATCCATTTTAAATACCTTTGCCAGAAATAGCATAATAATCACGTGTATGATTAAAATCACAAATCCACTCAACAGCCAGGCGGGTGCATTTCCAATAGCAGAAAGATCTGCACGTGACGCAATCAAGGCAACAACAATATAAAGCATGACATTGGATACTTCTTCGGTCCCCTTTAATTTCCCCAAAGGCGTTAATGCAAACATAACACCGAGTAATGTGACAGACAGAACCGTCCATGTAGCCTTATCAAAGAAAGGTAAATATCCGTTTAAAAATACCCCTGCTTTTTGACATAGAGCTGAAACGATCAGTCCTGAACCGATTATCACTGCAAGATTCTGCCATGTCAATATTTTGGAGTTAGCCCGGGCTTCTTTTTCCAAACTCTTTCCAACAGCATCAATGATTGATGTATCCGACTTTGTCCATGCATTGAATTTATCCGCCCTGCCGATTGCCCAAAGCAGAAACATTACATATATTGTAGCACAAATAGAATCCATAACCAAGGCATATGCCATACTAGCTTCATCGACATCAAGTGCCGCCTGAATAGCCATCATATTTCCTCCGCCTCCCATCCAGCTTCCGCATAGAGCACCGAGAGATTTCCATGCACCTGCGCCAAGAAGATTATGAAAAATGGCATAGGAAACTACAAAACCAAGTCCAATCGAAAACGTTGCTGCAAAAAATCCAATCAACATTTTCGGTCCCAATTTTAAAATAATTCTCATATCACAACGAAGCAGCATAATAAACAACATCGCATAGAGCAGTGGATTTTTCAAATTACCATAGGCATCTGCAGTTGCCTCCAAGTCCCACAGCCTCACAGTACAAAACAGCATCATCCCCAAATAAATTAATACAATCGGCGGAGCAAAACTGAATACTTTTTTTGCCCTCCTGCCTTTAAAGATTTGAGGGAGACATACTAAAATTGCAGTAATAAAAACCAATGTTGCCAAGTACATAAACCCATCCCGAATCATAGATCATCCTCCGGCTTTTTTCTGTATTATCATAGTCTTTGCAAATCTTCATTCTTTATTCATTGTTTTTCCGATAATCCAAGCCGATACCTATCCGATAATTCCGCTATCGCTCCCTCGGGCATACCTATTCCCCTTGCTTGCTTTAAAAGTATGTAATTTTCATTTTCTTGTGAATCTTGTTGATTGATTTGTTAATTTCCTTTTCGGATTTGCAAAACAATTTAAAAAGAACTGAAAACAAGATAAGAACAAAATATCTTGATAAGATTTGTTTAACATGACAGAAATCACAAACGTGATTTCTGTCATGTAGAAATATCATTTTAGATACAATTTCATTTCATCCAGAAATGTCAATATAGATAAGCTTTGTCAGCTATTTCGGCTGAATCTGTGCATGTAATTCCTGCAAAGACTTAACCTGACTTCCGCCATGCTCTTTCATGGTCTTAATACCACTGATTGTTGCTTTTGCAGCAGCCATCGTAGTCATATAAGGAACTTTTTTCTTAATTGCATTCTTACGTAAATAACTGTCATCCCAGCCGCTTGCGCCACCATCGGGTGTATTGACGATTAAATCAATCTTTCCGTTTGTAATCAAATCCAGAATGTTCGGTCTGCCTTCCTGAAGCTTCAACGCAACCTCAGATGCAATTCCTGCTTCGTCAAGTAAAGCTTTTGTTCCTTTGGAAGCTAAAATCTTGAAACCTGCATCTTCAAAATCTTTTGCAAGTGCAACAACTTCATCTTTATCTTTGTCACTGACAGAAATCAACACGGTTCCTTCCATCGGTAATCTGGTCTGTGTTGCTTCCTGGGCTTTTACAAAGGATTCTCCCCAGAATTCAGATAAACCAAGAACTTCACCTGTGGATCTCATTTCCGGTCCGAGAAGCGGGTCAACCTCCGGGAACATATTGAACGGGAATACCGACTCTTTTACGCCATAGTAAGGAATGTTCTGTTCTTTTAATTCCGGTACAGGCGAAGGTCTGCCGGTCAGATCTCTTGTCATAATATCGATTGCCAGAGGCACCATACGGATGTTGCATACTTTTGATACCAACGGAACCGTACGGGATGCACGTGGATTAGCCTCTAATACATATACTTTGCCATTTTCAATTGCATACTGCATGTTCATCAAACCTTCTACATGCATTTCTTCTGCAATCTTTCTGGTATATTCTTTGATTGTAGCGACATTTTCTTCACTTAAATGACGGGAAGGAATGATGCACGCTGAATCTCCTGAGTGAACACCGGCTAACTCAATGTGTTCCATAACAGCAGGAACAAAAGCATGAGTTCCGTCACTGATAGCATCCGCTTCGCATTCTGTTGCATGCATTAAGAAGCGGTCAATCAAAATCGGACGGTCAGGTGTCACACCGACAGCGGCATTCATATATCCAACCATGCTTTCCGCATCATGAACCACTTCCATACCACGTCCGCCCAATACATAAGAAGGACGAACCATGACGGGATATCCAATCTTTTCTGCGATTTCCAGAGCATCCTCCACCGTTACTGCCATTCCTGCTTCCGGCATCGGGATTTCCAATTTATCCATCATGGCACGGAATTGATCACGGTCTTCTGCCAAATCGATGACAGCCGGAGAGGTTCCAAGAATTCTGACACCGTTTTTCTCGAGGTCACCTGCAAGGTTAAGAGGTGTCTGACCACCGAACTGGGCAATGACACCAACCGGTTTTTCTTTCTTATAAATGCTGAGTACATCTTCTAATGTCAGAGGCTCAAAGTATAACTTATCAGATGTATCGTAGTCAGTAGAAACGGTTTCCGGATTACAGTTTACGATGATGGTCTCAAAACCAAGTTTTTTAAGTGCTAAGGAAGCATGAACACAACAGTAGTCAAATTCAATACCCTGACCGATACGGTTGGGTCCTCCACCTAAAATCATAATCTTTTGTTTGCCTTCGCTAACCGGATTCTTGTCTTCTGCATTATAGGTTGAATAGTAGTAAGCACTGTCTTTTGTACCACTTACATGTACACCTTCCCAAGCTTCTTCAACACCCAATTCAATACGACGATTTCTGATATCTGCTTCTGCAACATTCAAAATCTTAGCAAGATACTTATCTGAGAAACCATCTTTCTTTGCCTGAATTAATGCAGCATCTGCGGGAACAGAACCGGCATTTTTAACCAATGCTTCTTCCTCATCAACGAGCTCTTTGATCTGCTCTAAGAAATAAGCTTTGATCTTTGTGATTTCATGTATTTCTTCTACAGTAGCACCTTTGCGCATTGCTTCATAAATCAGGAAGTAACGCTCACTGTTCGGGAAAATCAGTTTCTTTAATAACTCGTCTTTGGAAAGCGTATCATAATCTTTTGCATGTCCCAGACCGTAACGACCATTTTCCAGACTTCGGATTGCTTTCTGGAAAGCTTCTTTAAAGTTTTTACCGATACTCATGACTTCACCTACAGCACGCATCTGAGTACCCAGCTTATCTTCTACACCTTTGAACTTTTCAAATGCCCAACGTGCAAATTTGATTACAACATAATCTCCGTCCGGAACATATTTATCCAAAGTGCCATATTTTCCACAGGGAATGTCCTTCAATGTCAAACCGGTTGCAAGTTTAGCAGAAACTAACGCGATCGGGAAACCGGTTGCTTTGGATGCTAAAGCGGATGAACGTGAAGTACGAGGGTTAATCTCGATAATGATATCGCGATCGGTTTTCGGATCGTGTGCCCACTGTACGTTGGTTCCACCGATAACCTGAATTGCTTCTACAATCTTGTAAGATTTTTCCTGAAGACGTTTTTGCACTTCTTCGGAAATCGTAAGCATCGGAGCGGAACAGAAAGAATCACCTGTATGAACACCCATCGGATCAATATTTTCAATGAAACATACGGTAATCATGTTGCCGTCTTTATCACGAACAACTTCTAATTCCAGTTCTTCCCATCCGATGACACATTCCTCAACTAAAACCTGTCCGACCAGACTTGCCTGAAGACCACGCGCGCAGACAGTTTTTAATTCATCAACATTGTATACAATACCGCCACCGGTACCACCCATCGTATAGGCAGGACGAAGAACAACCGGATATCCTAAGCCTTCTGCAATCTCAAGTGCTTCATCAACCGTGTAAGCCACCTGACTTCTTGCCATTTCAATGCCAAGACTTTCCATTGTCTTTTTAAACTCAATACGGTCTTCACCTCGTTCAATGGCATCAACCTGTACACCGATAACCTGTACACCGTATTTGTCTAAAACACCTTTTTTTGCCAGCTCTGAACATAAATTAAGACCCGACTGACCACCTAAATTGGGCAATACTGCATCCGGTCTTTCTTTTGCAATAATCTGTTCAATTCTTTCTGCATTTAACGGTTCAATATAAGTCACATCCGCAATTTCCGGATCGGTCATAATGGTTGCAGGGTTTGAATTTACCAATACAATTTCATAACCGAGACTCTTTAATGCTTTACATGCCTGTGTACCTGAGTAGTCAAATTCACAAGCCTGTCCGATAATAATCGGGCCTGAACCGATAATCAGTACTTTGTGGATATCTGTTCTCTGAGACATTCTTTTCCCTCCGTTTAACATTTTCCTAATTTGTTTAACATATCCATGATGTATATGGACTGCTATATAGCTACGCGATTTTCACAATCCACGAACACATCATATCAATTACTATCATCCGACAATATTTTCATTTCATTCTTCCTTTTCATTTGTTCGATAAGGAAGATTGCCATTCTACTCACAGGTTGTATAAAAACGTCTGCGCGTAATGAACATCTTATTGCGAATTAAGTAATTTTCTCAATCCATTATATTTTACTTATAAAAACGTTTTTTTTCAACAAAAATAAACGGCAGAATACGAATATTTTGCCGTTTTATTTTTTATGCTTTTATTCTGCGAAAACATGCCGGAAATAATCCTGCTGTAAAACGCCTTTACTATAGGTTATTTTATCGCGAACAATGGCTTTCATATCCTGCACATAATTTTCAGGAAGTTCTTCGTTTGGATCACTTGGAATGAATTTTCCTTTGGATGCTAAGTAGGTTCCTTTATCGGTTTTCCAGTCATATCCCAGTGTAAATACTAATGGCTGTGCATCGGAAAATACATCTCTTCCCGGAAGAAATCTGCTGTCAAATTCGACATCAAACAAATTACAGAGTGTCGGCAGGATATCCATGCTTGAAGTAGGGGTATTGACAATAATGGGATTCATTGTTTCCAGACACTCACTCCAGATAATCAGGCAGTTATGATCCCGATACAGATTATCTTCAATGGGCTTTCCATATAATTCTGTCAAATATGTCAAAGATCCCGTATTCTGATCTAATCCGTAAGGAAAATGATCTGCGGAAATCACAATAACCGTATCCTCTGCAATACCTTCTTTTTCCAGCTGTTCAATCAGATATTCCATTGCTGCATCCAATTCAATCTGAGCAGCCAAATAGGTCTTTACCGGCTCGGAAGCATTCAGATTTTCAACCTTGTCCCAATGCTTTCTTGCCATAGCATTTTTATTTTTCTCATATAAACTATGCCCACTGACTGTCATATAATATATGTGAAAAGGTTGCTTATCCACATATTGCGGGAAAGTTCCCTGAATCATTTCCAGATCGCTTTCCGGCCATTGTGCGGTCAACGATTCTTCTAACCCGTTACCTTTTCCCTCATAGCCATCGGAAAATCCCAGATTTACGTGTGTTTTATCGCGATCATAATAGGTATAACTGTTATTATGATAAGCTTTTCCGTAATATCCCTGTTCTGAGAGTCTGGATGCCATGGTACTCCAATTATATTGGGTTGCCGTTTTTTTCATGGAACTGCCACCAGCAGTCGGAAGCATACCAAAAATATTGGCATATTCACCACCGGTCGTTCCCGCAGATGAAGGCTGATAATAATCAATAAAGCGAATTCCTTTATGTGCCATGCGATACAAAGTAGGGGTCCTCTTTTTATCAATTGCCTCCTCTGTAAATGCCTCTGCAGTTATAAAAATCAGATTTTTTCCTTTAAACAATCCGGTGAATTCATTCTTAGAAGACGCTTCCTGGGAAGCAACATAAAGATCCAATGCAGCATACTTGCCGCCATCTTTTTGTGCTAAAGCCTCAAAATCAATATCCATTTGATTTTTTCCAAACTGTTCGTCTGTTTCATCCTGCTCCATGGCATTATCGGAAACAGAATTTGTCGATAAAGAATCTGAAACTGTATCACTTGTTTTTCCATCTGATTCTGTAGCTGAATCTCCTATTTCCGTTTGAAGAGCTGAAGAATCCACCTGTTTCATTGTTTCAAAAGCGACCTCTTCACCATTCGAAAACATCGTATTCCGAACTTCTAAACGAATTCCTGTCATCAGTCCAAAATCTGCTATGGCTGTATTATAATCATAATAATCACCATAGACATCCTTATCCGCCGGATAAAACTGCATCACAATCAGATTCGACACAAAAAAGAACGCCGATAAGAGCAATACCATTCCCTTTTTTCTGACAGAAATTGCCGGAATGGGCAACCATTTCCTTCCCACCGTAACAAAATAGAGAAAAGGAAGAAAGTATAAAAATAAATGTAAGAAACCATCCGTTGTAAAAAGCATGGAAATAATATCACCGGAGAAGTTTGTTACCGCATCACCCGCTCCCGCAAACAAAGTATTCAGATCATAAAACAACTGAAATTCACAAAATAGGAAGTACAGCATGCAATACAGAAAACCAAGCAGAAACAATAACACCGCCTGAATAATATGCTGAATTCGTCTCTTTTTTGATAAAATACATATAAAATAGAAAAGTAAGCCATAGCTAATTGAAAACAATGCAATATATACAAGATGATTATTAAAAATATCATTTCCGCAGGATATCTCTGTTACTATTTCAAAGAAAAATAAAACAAATGCAGAAAAGAGCATGGAAAGAAGCTCTTTAGTTTCATCTGTTCCCTTTATTGAAACATCACGTCCGGTTTTAACCGTTTCATTTGTTGCACCATCTTGACCGATTTCAACCGTTTTATCTTTTGTTGCATCCTGGCGGTTTTCAACCGTTTCTTTTGTTGCTGCATCCTGGCGGTTTTCATCCGGTTCTTTTATTGCTACATCCGGTCTGATTTCAACAATTCCTTCTGCCGTAATATCATGCTCAGCCAGATCCACAATTTGGATATCGTCAGGATATTTTTTATGTTGCTTCGTCTGTTGCTGCATTTGCTGTTTCGTCTCTTGTTGAAACTGCTGAGGCATTTGTTTTTGATCTGTTTGCTGTTTCATTTGTTGTTGTGTTTGCTGTTCTGTCTGCAGTACTTTCTTCTGCTCTTTTTGTCGCTTTTTTCGCTGTCTTTTATTCATATCTTACACTGTCCATTTCAAATTTCAGAGCTGATGATATCGTTTTTCCACATCTGCAATCAAAGATGTCGTGCCGAGGATTATAATTGGCAGCTTCTCTTTTTTCGCACATGCCAAAGCATCCGGAAGCTCTTTAAAACAGATATTCGGATATCCGTTCTCTTCTAAAATCTGCGTTTGTTTCTTTGTAAAAATATAATGCTTGTTGGATGATTTTGTCAGAATCACTTTTGATGAAAAGGGAGAAATTGTTGTTACTACCCCCAAAAAATCTTTATCATCCGGTATTCCGACAATGGCAGTCACTTTAGAAATCTTCATTTCTTTCAACACATCCAGCACAAGGCTTGCACTCTCTTTATTGATGCATGCATCCAGAATGGTTAGCGGATTGTTATCCAAAATTTCCATTCGTCCGGGCCATTTGACATTTTTAAGCTTATCCATGACTCCGTCAATATGGAAATCCTTCTGCAAAATATCGAGGCAAACGGTCATGGCAAGCACTCCGTTTTGTGCCTGGTGGCGGCCAAGAAGCGGGAGAAACACATCTTTATAAATCCGATCCCCAATAAAGGCATCAAACAACATGCCGTTTTCACAAAACCGCACATTTTCTTCCCAAAAGTCCATTCCATAACACTTCATTTTTGCGTTTGTTTCTTCTGCTCTCTGCAAAAGTACTTCCAAAACCTCTTCGGACTGTCTTGCCACATAGACACATTTTTGGTCTCCAGTCATAATACTTGCTTTGTCTTTTGCAATTTCAAAAAATGTATTTCCCAATTCCCTGGTATGTTCCAAAAAAATACTGTTAATCACCGCATATTCATGAAAGATTTGATTCACATCATCATATTTTACACCTTTGCCGCATTCAAAAACCCGGTAATCCGTATGATGATTCGAAAAAAACTGCAATGCCAGCGCACACTGAAGCCCAATGGGACTGATACATTCTCCGGATTTCAAACTCGCCCTGACCGGAACAAATAATTCTTTTGTTTTTTCAGTCAATTCGCAAAACTCTTCATCCGTGATACAGTTCCCGTTCACACGAAACCGCTCGTTAAACTTCAAAATATGCGGACTGGTCATCAAACCGACATTCCCGCTGCCGGATAAAATCTGTGCAATCATACATGCTACAGATCCTTTTCCTTTGCTGCCGGTAACGAGTACTGTCGGAATCCTACTATTCTGATTAAGACTTTCTAAAATCGGTTTTGAAAACTCCGGATGTCTTTTTTTTGAATCCGGCATGGAATAATCCCATTCTTTTTCTGCTTTTAGATAGGATTCATAAATGTAGTTTTCTGCCTCAGCCCTTGTCATCACAAAAATCTCCGTAAATCATATCCATCATTTTCCCTGCAACATTAACGCCACTGGCTTTCTCAATGCCTTCCAATCCGGGCATGACATTAATCTCACAAAAATAAAAACAATCTTTTCCATATAATAAATCTATGCCCACAAAATCCAGTTTTGTCTGTTCATAAATATCTTTCGCAATCTGCCGAATTTCATCTGTTGCCTCATATGCCGTTACACCGGCACCTAATGCAACATTGGCTCTGAAATCACTTTCCGATTGGCGTTTCATACATCCCACAACTTCTCCCCGGATACTATAAACCCTGACATCTCTTCCATAACTGGTCGCAATAAATTCTTCAAAAAGCCATTCCTTTTCTTTCCCATATGACTGTAATTTTAATAAATCCTCTTTAGTCTCAATCAGAAAAATTTCCCGTCCCATGGAATGTTCCAAACCTTTAGCAACCATTCGTTTTCCCAGATACTCATTAAGCAATTCATAATCTGCGTATCCGTCTGAAAGAATATAACGGGGTTTTAAAAACGAATCCGATTCGATATCTTGTAATTGCTGAAATTTATTGATATAGGTACAAAATGGTTTGAGCGGATTATAGGATTTTCTCGCCAGTGCATTGATGCTATCTTTACCTTTCCCCCACTTGTAGCGGTTCATTACAAAATCAACCGGATCCAGCTTTTTTCCTTCTGAAAAAACGCCTTCCTGACGGACAAAAACATCATGAACCCCTATCATTTTCACATCCAAGTTCCGCTTTTTTCCTTCCTCCAAAAGCCTTCGGCAGGTATAGGCATTCCCCATATTGTTATATGCTTCAATAATATATCCATTCATCTTTTTTCTTCCTGAATCTGTTTTAACATAAACTCTTTAACCGCTTCCAAACGACTCTTTTTCCATTCCTTTTTTTCTTCTTCCAAAGAAAGCGGATAAATGATCTGGAAGTCCAGAACTTCTCCCGGAACTCTACCACTACGTAAGGGTTCGTAGAAATTCTGATAAAAGTCTTCATCGGTTGCATTTGCAAAAACATCCGGTTTCAGGTATCTTAATTGTCTTTTGGTGTTCTCAATAAACATCTTTGCCGCAAGCGGTAGGAGAAGCTTGTATTCTTCTTCCTGAACATCCGTAAAAATAGGCGATATTTCACCTTTAACAATGTGATCCACGTTTCGATCAATCTCGATACCAAAGGGTTCAAACGAAAATGCACTTTCTGTAAAGTGAAGTTTTATAAATAAACCAAATTCGGTATTAAACTGCGATCTCTGATAATCCGTATCAAACACAAAATTTCCTAAGGAATAAAAAATAGCTTTTCCGGGAAATGTTTCATAATTCATTGGTACATGCGGATGATGGCCGACCACAATATCTGCGCCCATGGAAAGATAATCCATATATCGCTGTCTGGTGTAAGGCGATGGTAGGGCCGTAAATTCTTCACCACCGTGAGCTACCACAATACACCAGCGGCAGGTTTTCTTAATCTCGTGAATTGCCTCTTGAATCAGGTCCATATCACTCCAGCTAAAACAACCGGGAATTTCATCTGTGGCCTTTCGGCATGCCCTCTGATAGCCGACACCGATCATTCCAATTCCGCCTGCCTCCGAAAAAATAACAGGTCGAACTGCTTCCCTGATATTCATACCGGCTCCCAGGGTTTTTACATGACATTTTAAAGCTTCTGTCAAAGTATCTGCCATTCCATCGGGACCGGCATCCATGATATGATTGTTGCAGATATTCCAGACATCCGCTCCAATCTTTTGAAAAAAGGAGGTTGCCGCCGGATCCATACTATGCGTCAGCGCCACGACACCGTTTTCTTTTTTTACTTTATCCTGCTTTGACAAGGGACCTTCTACATTGATAATGAGATGGTCTGCAGAATGAAGAAAAGAAAGTACTTCTTGGGACACCAGATCCGGATCTTCCCATTTTTTGTCCATATATTTATCAAATCCGATATCTCCGGTAAAAATCAGACTCGTCTCGCCTTTCATCCGGTTATTCCTCCTGTGAAAAGTCTTTATATATTTTCTTTTTTATTTATGTCCCCAATATCTTTCTTGGCACCTCGTACTTCGTTTTCCAGTCTTTCTAAGCGGCATGCTTACAAAAGTCGGCTGACAAAGAAAAATATTGGGAACACAAATCCGAAAAGGAAATCAAATATTAATATATGATTTTGCATAGAGTATACAAAATCATATGTCGATTAAAAATTGACCCTGGTATCATATTATCATGTTCGACAGATATCTGCACATAAAATTTCATGATAGATAAGGAAGTATTTCCTCATATTACGTTTTATATTCTAATACTTTTGCTCAAAGTTTCATCCAAATTATAAAAAGCTGTATTATCCGGAAACGGACAAAATACAGCTTTTCTTCGCTTCCCTATCATAAATAGCAGAAGCATTTTATTTTACTTTTTCAAAATCACTTGCGGGATGTTTGCAGATTGGACAAATAAAATCATCCGGCAGTTCCTCGCCTACATACTCATATCCACAGATTTTACATCTCCAGACCGTCTTTCCGTCTTCTGTTTTTCCAACTTTTTCCGGCTTGGGTTTGATATTGGCAAAATAATATGCATAGGTAGCGGAAGGAACATCACTGAGGATTTCACCGTCTGTAGGTTTTCCCACAAATAAAATATGACTTCCTAAATCCACCTGATCCACTACATACACACTAATATATGCATTGGTACCTTTGGTAATCGCCAGCGTATCGTTAAAAACTCTTTTGCAATCCGTAAAATCCGCGAATTTGTCAACATCTCTTCCGGACTGGTATCCGAAATGCTTGAAGAGATCAAAGGTTGCATCCTCACTGATAATCGAAATGGTAAATTTCTTGGTTGCTTCAATCATTTCACAGGTCAGATTCGCTTTGTTTACCGCCACACTGATGGTAAGCGGATCCGATGCTGCCTGAATTGCCGTATTGGTAATGCATCCGTTGTCTTTTCCGTCTTTACTTGTGGTCAGAACAAACAAACCATAACTCAATTTGTTTAACACTTTTGAATCCATATGCAGAATCCCATCCTTTCTTTTTCGTAAATTGTAAATCATAAATTTCCAATAAAAGCAATTTATGAAATCATTCATTCCATATATAATAACCAACACCTCTTATGATACATAAGAGAGTTGCCAACTAAACGCTTTGTTGCCAAGCGATTGTTTTCTTTAGTCCGTCAGACAGCTTTGTATACTGTCCAATAAGCTCAATAATCCGATTTCCGTCATACCAATTTGATTCTTCTTTGGTAAGCGGAAACGGTAACGGTATATTTTTCTCATTGATTGTCGCAACCGTAACCGGAACTTTTTCAAATGGCACTTCCACACCGGCGGTCAACGCCTCTGCAAAAGAATCATAAGTTTCCATTACAGGCGGAGCCAGATTATATGCACGGTTGTCTGAAATCGGATGTTCAACACATGCAAGAATTGCCCTTGCCACATCATCTACATAAACTAACTGGAACTGTCCGGTTGCGTCAAACGGATGCAATATCTGTCCGGCCTGCTCAATCCAGCGAAAATACATTCCTTCACGCGGAGCATAATTATCCGGTCCATAAATAAAGGAAGGACGAATCGAAGTATAAGGAACGTGATAAGTAAAAGAGCATTGGGACAGTTCTTCTTCTAACGCCACTTTCTGTAAAATGTAGTCACCTGCTTCACCGCCGAAATCACGATGTTCAAAACGTGCAGTTTCATCTAAAAACATGTTTTGTCCGCGTTCATAAACATCACAGGTACTGATAAAAATATATTGTCCAAAATCCGCATTTATCGCTTCGAATATGGCAGTAATATCTCCTTTTTGATAGGCACAAAAATCCACAATGACATCAAAATGTTTCCCGGATAGCCTACCGAGTGCAGCCAAATCATGTCTGTCACCATGAATTTCCTGCACCCGGGGAAGCCCCAGCGGCCGGGTCCCGCGATTAAACACAGTAACCCGGTGCTTTTCCATTGCCATATGAACAAATGCTTTTCCAAGGAAATAACTTCCGCCAAGTACAAGAATATCCATCTATTTCTTATTCTCCAAAATATCTTTCAAGTAATCCTTTTAATGCCTTACCATGTCTTGCCTCGTCACGAGCCATTTCATGAACGGTGTCATGGATTGCATCCAGATTGTTTTTCTTTGCACATTTTGCAAGATCAACTTTTCCGGCTGTTGCACCGAATTCACAGTCAACTCTCCATGCAAGGTTTTTCTTGGTAGAATCGGTCATCTTGCTTTCTAATTCAGAACCAAGCAACTCCGCAAATTTAGCTGCATGCTCTGCTTCTTCATATGCAGCTTTTTCCCAATAAAGACCGATTTCGGGATAACCTTCACGATGAGCAACTCTTGCCATGCAAAGATACATACCTACCTCTGAGCATTCACCTTCAAAGTTTGCTTTGAGCTGTTCAAAGATGAATTTTTTATCTTCTTCGCTGATATCGCTGTTGTTTTTAACTGTTTCAGCGTAAACACCGAACTCATGCTCTGCAGCAAGTACAAGCTCTCCCTCAACTTTGTTGAATTTTTCTCCACTTACGTGGCAAACCGGACACTCTGCTGGTGCGGTTTCTCCTTCATGCACATATCCACATACCGGACATACCCATTTTGCCATTTTAAAATCCTCCTATAAATAATATTTATTATTTCATGCATGGTTAAAAACTATGCATAAATCACGAAAGTAATGTTTCACAGCTAAAATGCTGTATTTTAGATACAAAATCATGTATCTTTGCTCTTATGTCAATCTCTATCCTACGCTCTTTCTCTAATCGCATTAGCTAAGCAATCCAAAGCCGTCTCATCCGAAGGCTTATAGGTTGAACGGATTGATACCGTGGCATCCAGAATAGTCACATTCTTCATGGTTTCCAAATACGAACGCATCGATTTTGCAGCCATTGGTGCCCATGTGCCATTTTCAACCAGACCAACAATTCGGTTCTGATATGTTTTTATCTGCAAATGATGTAAAAAGTCTTCCATCGGAACAAATGCATTACCATCATAGGTTGCCGAACATAAAATCATACGGTCATAACGGAAAGCATCTTCCACACATTCTGCGATATCTTCTCTGGAAAGATCCGCAACTGCAACTTTCTCTTCTCCCAGATCCCGAAGCTTTTGCGCAAGCAGCTCAGCTACTTTTGCAGTATTTCCATGAATGGAAGCATAGGCAATAAATACGCCTTTGGTTTCAGGCTGGTAGGAAGACCACTTATCATATAAATCAAGATAGTACTCCAGATTGCTGTCTAAAATCGGACCATGCAACGGTAAAATCTTCTGAATATCTAAATTCTTTGCTTTTTTCAAAAGAATCTGTACGGATGCTCCATATTTTCCTACGATGTTAAAATAGTATCGTCTCGCTTCACAAGCCCAATCCTCATCCGTATCCAGAGCTCCGAACTTACCAAATCCATCTGCCGAAAACAGAAGTTTTTCTGTACTTTCATAAGAAACCATAACTTCCGGCCAGTGAACCATGGGTGCCATAACAAAAGTAAGCTTATGCTTACCAAGCTCTAATGTATCTCCTTCTTTTACTTCCAGCTTTCTGTCCGCACAATCGACACCAAAAAGCTGATTTAAAAACAAAAATGTTTTGGCATTTCCGACAATGACAGCCTCAGGATATTTCTCCATGGCATATGCCAATGAGCCCGAATGATCCGGTTCCATGTGCTGGACAACGATATAATCGAGCTTGCGTCCGGCTAAAGCTGCCTCAACATTTTCGCCCCATTCTTTTGTACATCGTGCATCAACCGTGTCCATCAAAGCTGTTTTCTCATCCAAAATCAGATAAGAATTATAAGATACTCCATTGGGGACAACATACTGACTTTCAAATAAATCAATCGTTTTGTCATCCACACCCACATATTTTACAGAATCCGATATCAACATATTTTTCTTTCCCCACGTTTTCTTTTGCTTTTTTCTGTTGTATTTTATGATGTCAGGGTCCAAAGGTATTTTGCCCCATGATACCGTCGTATCGCTATATTATTTTTTCCAAAGTCCGTGTAAATTGCAATATGCATACACAACTTCTACCTTTTCATCTTCACAGATTGCAAAAACAACCTCCGGTTTTTGTCCGGGTGCAAGCTTTTTCAGATGGGTTCCTTTGTCGGTCTGGACACTGACCCATTCAATGAAGTGCTCTGCCATCATCGGATGCTCAACTTCACCTACGTTAACATAGATTTTGTTGTCTTTTACTTCATATACGGGAATGTGTTTTTCAACCGCAGCATCCGTAGTTCCTGCTACAAGTTCTGTCATTTTCTGACCGCAGCACATCATCGGTACACCGGCGTCCTTTACTACCTCAACCATGTTTCCACAATGTTCACATACAAGAAATTTTTGTGCCATATTCTTTTCCTCTCTTTCTGCTTCCGTTCATTTTTTGTTTCGGAATCATTTTATTTTAATCTTTCTTTTTTAACAACTGAATTATCCCATTACATTTCACGGCTATATGGTTATTACTTCGATTTATTTCTATCTGTTTTATCTATTTTTAATTTTTCTATTTCCATCTGCTTATCGTTTGAATAACCCTTTTCATGAATTAAGTTCAAGAAAGCTCAAGTGTATTCAAGGTTTCTTTTAAAATCTTTGCTGAATCCTGTAGCTTTTTCGTCTCTTCATCGTTTAATACAATGGGCACCTGTGCCTCGATTCCATCCGCACCTACAATACAGGGCATAGATAAAACAACATCTTTTATGCCGTAAGCACCATGCATGGATGTTGATACCGGAAGAATGGCTTTTTCGTCCCGGACAATAACCTCACAAATCCGTTTAACTGCCATGGCTACGCCAAAATAAGTTGCACGCTTTCTCTGAATAATTTCATAAGCACTGTCTTTTACCTTTTGTGCAATCTCATGTTCTGCTTCTTTGTGACGGAAATGACCACGCATTTCACAGAAGTTACTTAATGGAACACCCGATACATTGGCACTGCTGAATGCAGCAATCTCACTATCTCCATGCTCTCCGATAATAAAGGCATGAATACTTTTACTGTCCACTCCAAGATGTTCGCTCAACCGGTATTTCAGACGCGCAGTATCCAGTACCGTTCCGGAACCGATGACATGATTTTCCGGCAATCCCGAAAGCTCCAAAGCAACTTTTGTCAGAATATCAACCGGATTAGCAACAATCAGTAATATTCCGTCAAAATTACGGCTTGATATTTCCGGAATGATCTTTTTCATTATACCGACATTTTTCTGAACCAAATCCAGCCTTGTCTCACCCGGCTGCTGGTTAGCTCCGGCTGTCACAATCACAATACCGGCATCCTTTACATCATCATAATCGCCGGCATAGATACGCATCTGGCTGGCAAACGGAATACCATGGCTGATATCCATAGCCTCACCTTCCGCCTTTTCCCGGTTAGCATCGATTAATGCAATCTCTGAAAACAGACCACTTTGCATTAAAGCAAATACCGACGCAGAACCGACAAATCCACATCCGACCATAACCGCTTTTCTCATGTTCATAATAAACACTCCTTTAGTATATCATTTTTCTGCTAAAAACTCATATATCTTTTTTATCTTTTCATACATCTTTTTCATGTATTTTACTGCCCGGAAAGACAATTTTTACACTTTCCAAAAAACTGTAATTCGCAATCCTCGATCAATCCCGGAAATAATCCGGAAGCTTGTAAAATCATCTCATCACAGGATATATATTCCATATCTTCAACCATTCCGCATTCTCTGCAGATAAAATGATTGTGTGGTTTGATGAATCCGTCATACCTGTCAGCTCCCATCTGGGTTGAAATTTTAAGTATCTGACCCGTTTCTGTCAAAAAAGTCAAATTCCGGTACACGGTCCCAAGACTGATATTGGGGTATTCTTTACGAACACTGTCATATATCATATCAGCAGTCGGATGGTCTCTTCTGCTTTGCAAATTCCTAAGAATTCCTTCTCTCTGCCTGGAATATTTGACCATTGGATATCCCCCTTCCTTCGTCTATTCCAATTCAACCTGCTTTCATGATGCCGACCCAAAACGATTTCCATTCCTTGATGTATATACAGGTTCTTATTTCAATTTTTAATAATAGTAACGATTACTATTATTGATTATAGTTTTTTCTTTTCATTTTGTCAATGATATCCGCCAACAATGTGTCAACAATAATCCACCCATCATGTATCAACCAACATCCGTCAATCATGTATTAACCAACATACATCAATATCTTACCTACAGCCAGCCAAACAATCTTGTATCTATCCAAAACCTCATTCTCAGAATCGCCTTGATTTTCCGTCTTTTTTCTGCATTCTACCAACAGTCGGTTGAGAAAAAAGAGGTAACATGCTAGTGTAGAATCAAGAAAAAGAGGATCGTGCGATGGAAAAAGAAACGACATTAACAGTACAGGAAGCACAAAAAATGGTGGATGATTCCCTCATCCTTTCCGATTCGGAAATTCACAGAAAACATATCCGAAGTAAAACCGTTATCTTACTCGGTTGTGTTCTTTTGATGTTTTTAGTATCACTTCTATTAAATATATATAATCTGATGCAGCAAAAGCAGCAAAACAAAGAGCTCATACCGCAGATGAACTCCGACCCGTATGAAACAGTGCAAGACAAAAATGGCAATCCGGTTTTCAAAAATCCCGACAAAGCTCTGTTACAGATGCAAAAGGAAAGTCTTGATATGCTGCCAAAAGAATGGACTGAATTGATTGAAATTATGGGAAACACCTATAGATTGGAGGATTCCGAATGAACAATATCCTTACCCTATTTATCATTATATCCGTTTTGATTCTGCTGCCGGGTTTGCAGTTTGCTCCCAAAAAGGATTTTTTTGACAATCCGTTTCCGCTAACAGTAACAAAGGGCATGCAGGGATATCTTGCATTTCTGGTTCTATTTCATCAGCTCTCGTTTCAGATAAATACTTTCATCGAAGTATTGGAAGAAAGAAATTATGAAGGGCTTACCATTTCCTACGAAATCATCGATGGTTATGATCACAATACGGTGTTTAAACCCTCCATTAAAAATACTCTTTTACGATTTTATTCTGTTGAAAACTAATTTTCTTATATCTTTTCCAATATTCTAAGTGCCTCATTCGTCTTCCGGCAGATGAGGCACTTCCTTTTCTTCTTTCTTTGAAGTAAAAAATCCTCGTTCCATCCACCAACCCCAAATTCCTGCTGCCAGTGCAACAACGCATAATACTCCTACAAAAATATTCTCACCCATAGTTTTACTCTGCAATCGAATCATCCGTTTCTGTGATAATCCATTGCATTCCCTCTGCTCCCTTCTCAATAACTTTCATATTATCATCGTAGCAGATGGGGCAGACACTTCCTATTTATATTCCGTTAAGATTTTATCTTTTGCTGTTTATTTTTTGTATATACCTTCAAGATAATCTCAGAAAACATTGCATTTCATACCTATAAAGGACAGACAACTAACAAAAAGGAACTGTTTCTTTTAATCATGCTTTGTGCATCCAAAAAGACAACAGTTCCTTTTCTTTATTTATATGTTTCCTTTATAAATAATAACCCCATGATACCAACGGATTGCAAGTATGACCTTTTGCCCCTGGTATCAAAATATTAAATCAGGGATTCATACAGTTTCGTAATATCTTCCACACTGGTTTCTTTCGGATTACCCGGTCTGCATGCATCATCATATGCAGACTGTGCCAGGAAAGGAATATCCTCTTTCTTTACGATTTCCTTTAAGTCTGCCGGAATTCCTACATCGATGGAAAGCTGTTTCACAGCATCGATAGCAGCCTTACGGTATTCTTCCTGAGACATGGAATCTACACCCTCAACGCCCATTGCTCTGGCAATTTCACGATATTTTTCTCCGGTTGCTTCTGCGTTATATTCCATAACGGTAGGAAGAATGATTGCATTTGCAACACCGTGTGGTGTATCATAAAGCGCTCCCAAAGGATGTGCCATAGAGTGAACAATACCTAATCCTACATTGGAAAATCCCATGCCGGCAACATACTGTCCCAAAGCCATATCTGCTCTTCCTTCCGGCGTATTTGCTACCGCACCTCTTAATGAACGGGCAATAATCTCAATTGCTTTTAAATGGAACATATCGGATAACTCCCATGCTCCTGCAGTAATATATCCCTCAATCGCATGTGTCAGAGCATCCATGCCGGTTGCAGCCGTTAATCCTTTCGGCATAGATGACATCATATCCGGATCTACAAATGCAACCACCGGAATGTCCTTCGGATCTACGCATACCATTTTACGATTTTTTTCCACATCGGTAATAACGTAATTGATGGTTACTTCTGCAGCAGTTCCTGCTGTAGTCGGCACTGCAAAAATCGGAACACTCTTATTGTTTGTAGGTGCCACACCCTCTAAGCTTACTACATCAGCAAAATCGGGATTGTTGATAACAATGCCGATTGCTTTGGCAGTATCCATGGAAGAACCTCCACCGATTGCAATGATATAATCTGCACCGGATTTTTTGTAAGCCTCAACACCGGTCTGTACATTTTCAATGGTGGGATTGGGTTTAATATTGGAATATAACTCATATGCAAGTCCAGCATCATCCAATACCTTCAACACCTTACCGGTCACCCCAAATTTCACCAGATCCGGATCGGAACATACAAATGCATTTCCAAAATTTCTTCCCTTTGCCTCTGTTGCAATATCGTTGATTGCACCTGCTCCATGATAGGATGTTTCATTCAATACAAATCTGTTTGCCATAACCTTCCTCCTTTAAAATTACATAATTTTTTATCTTCTACTGATATTATCAGATAGTTATATTATACCTTGTCCGAAGTAATTTTCCTATTAATTTTTCTTATAAAGAAAATCAAAAATTTTATAAAAAGAAAATCAAAAAAAGAATGCTTCAAAATAACAGAAGCACTCTTCCATCAAAATCTCACAATCACCGCTGTGTAATTATCATTATTTGCGTTTTTAGCAACCGCCTTGTTTATTGCCTTTAATGCATGTTCTTCCGGTTTCAAAAGATATCTTTTCAGTCTGTCCTGATCCACTTGATCCGTTACTCCATCAGAACAAACCAAAAAGGTATCTCCCTTTTGCAAATATCCATGCCTAAATACTGCCATCTGACTTCCTGCAATTCTATCCTTTCCCAGATAATTGACCAATGTATGACAATCATTGATAGTAATCGGCTTTCCTTCCAACTCTTTTTTTCTTGCCAGAGTTTGTATGGCTCCGATTTGTTTCAGTTTCCGTTTTCGCAGTAGAAATATCGGGCTGTCACCGATATTAACCGCATAGTACTGATTTTGGTACCACAAAAGAAATGACACTGTTGTACCTGTCTTTCCAATCTTTCTTCCAAGGGTCACTATTTTTTCATTGATTTGATCCATTAATTCCAAAATCAGACGCTCCGGCAACACCTCACTGGTACGATATTGTTTTATGAAATGATTCAAAGCCTGCGCTGCCGCTCTGGATGCCAGTTCTCCTGCATTGGCACCACCAATTCCGTCACATACGGCAACCATATGTAATTCCTCCGGTTTGCAGACAATGGTTCCGGATTGCACGAAGTCTTTTCCTTCATAATAGAACAATCCATCCACCATCAGATTATCCTGGTTGACTGCTCTTGTCCCGATATTCGTGCCGGCACAATAGGATACCTCTTTAGAAAAGTAAGCTTCTGCTAACTCTCTGCACAAATCATTTCGCAGTTCTTTAACCGACTGATAGCGCCGGGCAATGTCCAGATTTAGGCCTTGTAATATTGCATTCTGTTGTCGGTTCGACAAAGCACTCTTTGTCAACATGGCAGGAATCGCATCATATTTTAACCGTTCCTCCGGGATCTGCACACCTTCTCCGGTAATCAGATACACAATGGTAGCACAAAGAGAGTATATATCGGTCCAAACTCCCTGTTTATCAATTTCCTTAAACTCGGGTGCCTGAAAGCCTTTGTGCTCAAAAATCTGATTATTTCTCAGTTCCGATGTTTCATCCATGGTAGAAGCGGTTCCAAAATCGATCAAATACAAGTCGCCGTCTTTTGTCAAAAACAAATTTCCCGGACTGATGTCACGATGAACAAAACCCAGTGCATGCATTTCTTCAAGCGCAATCAGCACATGCTCCAAAGGTGGCAAAAGCTCTGCCGGTCGCATGATTCCTCCCTTTTTCTTGGCACATTCGGAAAGGGTTTGTCCTCTCAATAAATTCATAACAATATATTCCGTACCGTTTTCATAAAAACTGTCACGAATGCGGGAAATATACGGAACATTCTGCAGCACCTTCATGATTTTTATTTCACGCAGAAAATTATCATGACATTTATGAATCTTTTCCATTTCGCCTTCATCTTCTGAAAGAATAACATCCAACGACACCGAAACATCCCGTGTCATATATTTATCTGTATAAAATTCTTTGATTGCTACCAAACGATTTAGTAATGTATCAAAGGCACAATAGGTGATTCCAAATCCACCGTTTCCAACGACGTTTTCGATCACATAACGATTATGAAGTTTTGTACCCTTTGGTAATTGTACTTTTGAATCCATGTTTACCTTCCTGCTGTATCAAATACCTTATGATCGCAAAGAAAAAACGCCAATAATCCAATTGATTATTGACGTCTTTGCCTTTTTCTTCCAACATGTTCTATATATCACACAGATTTATTTGTGTCAACTATCTAACTTTTTCTTAAGTATTTTGCGGTAATGGTTGCTCCGTTCTCCAGCATTTCTTTCGGTGTCCCCGTAAATACAATCTGACCACCTTTGGTTCCGCCATCCGGACCGACATCTATCAGATAATCGGCCAGTTTCATAACATCCGTATTGTGCTCAATCACAATTACTGTATTTCCTTTATCCACAATAAATTCCAAAATCTCCATAACTTTTTCGATATCGGAAGCATGCAGTCCGGTCGTAGGCTCATCCAAAATATAAATATTGCCTTTCTTTTTGATATTCTGCGCTAACTTTACCCTCTGTCTTTCTCCACCCGAAAACGTAGACAACGGCTGTCCTAGTGAAAGATAAGATAGTCCCACCTGCATGAGTGCATCCAGCTTTTCCATAATTTTTTTATTTCCGGAAAAGAAGTCGCAGGCATCCTCCACACTCATATTCAGGATTTCAACTATGTTTTTTCCTTTATAAGTATACGATCTTGCCTCATCACTATATCTTGTTCCCTGACAACTTTCACATTCCGTCGTAACAGGATCCATAAAAACAAGCTCAGTGGTAATAAATCCCCTGCCCTTACATGCGGGACAGGCACCTTTTCCATTAAAGGTAAACAAGCTGTCACTGACGTTGTTTTCTTTGGCAAATACTTTTCTGATTTCGTCAAAAAATCCCATAAAGGTGCAAATTGTTGAGCGTCCGGTTGCCGTTATGGCACTCTGATCGATTAGCACAACCTGATCGGCATACTGTTTTGCAAATACATCCCGGATTAAAGATGATTTTCCGCTTCCCGCAACACCGGTTATCACCGTCAGTATTCCAAGCGGAATATCAACATCCACATTTTTCAAGTTGTGAAGATGCGCACCGCGTATGGGTAAAAATCCTTTTGGTTTTCGGACTTTTTCTTTTACTTTCGTCTCTTTGCATAGCGCTTTTCCGGTTCTCGTATCACTCAACAATAACGCTTCATAGCTTCCCTGGAATAAAATCTGTCCACCATTTTTTCCGGCAAGTGGTCCAATATCAATCACTTCGTCTGCGATACTGATAATATCCTTATCGTGCTCTACTACTAAAACAGTATTGCCCTTATCCCGCAGATTTTTTAATAACCGCGACATTCTGTGAACATCTCTTGGATGCATACCGGTACTCGGCTCATCAAATATATAAATCATTCCGCACAAAGAACTGCCCATATATCTGACCAGTTTTAACCGTTGCGCCTCACCACCGGAAAGTGTAGAACTTTCCCTGTTCATGCTCAGATAAGGAAGCCCGATATCAATCATCCGGTCCAAGGAAGCCGTAAGCTGTGCCACAATGGAAACAGCCCTTGGATCATCTATTTTCTCTAGTTCTTCGCGAAGTGTTGAAAATTCCATTTCACACATTTCGGCAATATTATACCCGCCAATCCGACAGGATAATGTTGTATCGTTCAATCTTTTTCCTTTACAGTCCGGACATTCACACTCATACAGAAACTGGGCGATTTTCTATAATGTATAATCATTCTGCTCTTCCGGTCCCTTCATTAAGACCAGTCTTTTAAACTGCTTGTAGACACCTTCTACCTTTTTATCCACCCGTTCGCCATCTACGGTATAACTGCCGTATAACAGAAAATTCTGCTCTTTTTCCGATAAGTCCTTCCATTTGACATCTGTTCTGAAATACTCCGGTTTTCGATACACTTTCCAGTAATATTTGCCCGGTCCAAAGGCAGGTAGCAGAAAACAACCTTCGTCAAAGGATTTTTCCTCATCAATTATATTATGTACATCAAAATCCATGATTTTCCCGATACCGGCACAGGTCGGACACATACCATTCGGATTGTTAAAAGAAAAATAAGAAGCCGGACCAATGGAAGGCTTTCCAATCCTCGAAAACAAAAGTCGCAATGCTGAATACATGTCACTAATGGTTCCGACTGTTGATCTTGCATTTCCGCCAAGTCTGCTTTGATCAATAATTACAGAAGGATTTAGATTTTCTATCGACTCGACATATGGCTTTTCATATTTGGGGAGTCTGCCCCTGACCCACGCCGAATAGGTCTCATTCATCTGTCTTTGACTTTCCGCTGCAATCGTATCAAATACAATACTCGATTTTCCGGAGCCGGAGACACCTGTAAATACAACGATCTTATTCTTTGGAATATCCAAAGATATATTTTTCAAATTATTTTGTTTTAATCCTCTGATTTTAATTGCTTCCATTTGTTCCTCTTTGTTTTTCTTTTCCGATTCTGCTTTCCGCTCTTTTTCAATTCTTCTTTTCCAAAATCCTGTTCCTTTTTTCTGATTTTTCTATTCCTAATTTTACCCTATATCATTATAGACACTTCCCCAAGGGGGAGAGTCAAGAAAAATTTTAAAAAAGATGAGCTCCAATGTAGCGTGATTCGGCATTCTATTTTATTTTTTCCCCCGCATTTCATAGAATTGTATACATAATTTTTACTGGACAAAATTTGCGAAAGATTTTATAATTAGAATAATTCTAAAAAGGAAGTGATATGTTGATGACCCAATACGCAAAAATGATTTTAGAACTCATAAATCAGTCCGGCGGACATCTGACGGCAGAACAACTTTTTTTAGAACTGAAAAAAAAGGCGCCTAAAGTTGTTCAGGCAACGGTATATAATAATCTGAATACCTTGTGTCAGGAAGGTCTGATACGGAAAATGTCTATCGAAGGTTCGCCCGACCGTTATGACAAGATACAAAAGCATGACCATTTGGTATGCTACAGATGTGGTTCTATATCCGACCGAACATTTGATGATCTGACAAGCGCGTTAGAGAAACAACTTGGCAAAAAAATAATTTCTTATGATTTAAAAGTATGCTATCTCTGTCCCAAATGCAGAGAAAAAGATAAAGGAGGTATTATTTAATGGTTTACAAATGTAGTATCTGCGGTTACGTATATGATGAAGAAAAAGAAGGTAAACCTTTTTCCGAATTAACGGAATGCCCTGTCTGCAAACAGCCACCGGAAAGATTTCAGGAAGTGGAAACCGAAAAAAAGACTGACATCCCGTCTGAAGCAGAAAAGAAACCTGCTTACATCAATGCGGAAGGTCTGGATTTAAGTTATCCGGCGCAAACCCGTAAAACAGACAGCAATTACCGTTATATGAAGGAAATTCATGAAATGGCGGTCACCGGCAAATCATCCATCGAGGCAATGGGTACGCAAATGAAAATGCCCAACTGGGATGATGTACTTGTGTTGGGAGCTCAGCTAAATCCAATGCCTTTGGATGAACATGACGATGTTTCACTTAGGACGGTAATCGGAAAACATGCCAAAAAACCGATGGTTTTGGATATGCCGGTTTATATTTCGCATATGTCTTTTGGTGCTCTTTCCAAAGAAACCAAAATTGCAATGGCAAAAGGCAGTGCGGCAGCGGGAACTGCAATGTGCAGCGGCGAAGGCGGTATCCTTCCCGAAGAAAAAGAAGCAGCCTATAAGTACATTTTTGAATATGTACCGAATAAGTATAGTGTAACCGATGAAAATCTCAAAACTTCTGATGCGATTGAAATAAAAATCGGTCAGGGAACAAAACCCGGCATGGGCGGTCATCTTCCGGGCGGTAAGGTTACACCTGAAATTGCAAAAATACGAAATAAACCACTTGGTCAGGATGTCATCAGTCCTTCCAAGTTCCCTGAAATCAACAATGCAGACGATTTACGAAATCTGGTCAGTGAGCTTCGCACACGAAGCGAAGGAAGACCAATCGGTATCAAGATTGCGGCAGGACGCATTGAAAAAGATTTGGAATATTGTGTTTATGCAAAGCCTGATTTCATTACCATCGATGGACGCGGCGGTGCCACCGGTGCATCTCCTGCCGTCATTCGGGATTCTACCAGTGTTCCAACCATATATGCACTCTATCGTGCCAGAAAATATCTCGATTCCATTGGCTCAGATATTGATTTGGTCATCACAGGCGGTCTCCGAGTTTCTTCTGATTTTGCAAAAGCGATTGCAATGGGAGCAGATGCTGTTGCGATTGCCTCTGCCGCCATGGTAGCTGCTGCCTGTCAGCAATACCGCATTTGCGGCACCGGAATGTGTCCGGTCGGTGTGGCTACACAGAATGAAAAATTGCGCGAAAGATTACATATCGATACCGCGGCAAAACGAATTGAAAATTATCTGAAATGCTCATCAGAAGAATTAAGAACCTTTGCAAGAATTACCGGTAATAAAGATATTCATGGATTATCTGTGGATGATCTTTGTACAATCAGTGAAGAAATATCCGAACACACAAATATCGCACATGCAGGCGGAGCACCCATAGCAACCCCTGCCACATACAAAACAGAATCCGGAAATCTTTCCGGCAAAATCCAACAAAGTACACCATTGTCTAATATAAAGGAGGAAACAACTATGAGTACAACAAAATATGCAGGAACACAGACCGAGAAGAATTTGGAAGCAGCTTTTGCAGGTGAATCACAGGCCAGAAACAAATATACCTATTTTGCTTCTGTTGCAAAAAAAGAAGGCTATGAACAGATCGCCGCTTTATTTTTAAAAACAGCTGATAATGAAAAAGAACATGCAAAGATGTGGTTTAAAGAATTAAACGGAATCGGCGATACAAAAGCTAATCTTTTAGCTGCAGCAGACGGTGAAAACTATGAATGGACAGATATGTATGAGACTTTTGCCAAGACAGCTGAAGAAGAAGGTTTCCCCGAACTCGCAGCAAAATTCCGACTGGTTGGAGAAATCGAAAAACACCACGAAGAAAGATACCGCGCTTTACTTAAAAACGTAGAAATGGCTGCTGTTTTTGAAAAGAGCGAAGTAAAAGTTTGGGAATGCCGCAACTGCGGACATATCATTGTCGGCACAAAAGCACCCGAAATCTGCCCTACCTGTAATCATCCGCAGAGTTATTTCGAAGTACATGAAGAGAATTACTAATTTGATCATCCAAAGGATGGATGTCAGCTTTTCTGATTGTAGATATTGATATGATGTTGGGAGGCAAAATATCTTTTATCCCCGGCATCATATAGATTAGTAAAAGGTGTGTGAAAGATGAAAATCCTCACACACCTTTTTGTTTTATTATTTTTCTTAATCGTCTTCCAGTTAGTGTCTGACTGAGAAGTAATTTAATAGAATCTGCTTAATGTGATTATATCTTCTGGCATAAGAATTTTCCACGCGGATAATCTGCATATTATGCGCCTTACAGATTTCATTCTTTTTTCGGTCACGTTCTTTTACAATTTCATCTTCAAAATGTTCTTTTCCATCTAATTCAATTGCCAATACCGGCATTTCTCTTTTCCCTTCGACTTCGTAAACAACAAAATCAAATCTGCCGGAATAGAAAAGATCTTCATGACTAATGTTATCTGTAAAGACCTGTGAAATTGCGACTTCTTTATGAATCGCATATTTCTTTGGTGCCAACCAAATATTTCCTAATGCATGTGTCAGATTTTCCAAGAAAGCCTCTTCCGTGGCTGTACTAAACGGTTTTACTCCCAATGCTCTTGAATTAGCTCTTTTCTCTGTAACTTGTGAACTTCCGTTTTCCTTTACATACTTCACTAATTCAAATAAATCATCATCATCGTCCTGATGAAGCCTAAGAAGATTATGATAATCCGATAATACGATTAATTTATTTTTTGCTCTTGAGGTAGCAACATTAATAAGCTCTCTATTATTTTTTAACCATTCATAGGTTCCTGGTTTTGTCTGATCTGTAATTGCTGTAGAAAACAATACTACATCTTTTTCATCGCCTTGAAATGCATGCACCGTTCCGCATGCTATATTATCTAGTTTTTCTTTTTCCAAAGCCTTTTCTATCATCTTTTTCTGGTTTACAAAAGGCGTTATAATGCCGATTGTCTTGTCTCTATTAGCCTTGGCATAATTAATGATTTCTGTTACCTCTCCTGGTGAAGTATTTTTAATATCACTCTGACCACCAGATACATCAATATATACCAAAGGATCTGATTCCATACTATTTGATTGAATAGAAAGCTTGGAATTGTAATACTTCCGATTATTAAATTCTATTATTTTTTTGTGACAACGATAATGATTATGCAAAAGCACCTCATCACTAACCGAATCACATGCTAAAAAAGTTTTATATACAGAGTTTTTACGATAATCGTATTCATCAG
Source organism: Lachnospiraceae bacterium (assembly GCA_017626095.1). GTDB lineage: Bacteria > Bacillota > Clostridia > Lachnospirales > Lachnospiraceae > UBA2882. The sequence continues at coordinate 16,442 of JAGAJL010000018.1, read as the reverse complement.
ATATGTTATACTTCCTCTTCAATTGCAGATTTTCTAATTCACCTAATAAGATAACTGGATTCAACTGCTGAGGATCTCCAACCAACATCAGACTATCTCCTCGAACAATAGGAACAAGTGAAATCGCAGTATTACATTGACTTGCTTCATCCATAATAACCATATCAAACATTGGTTTTGGTTTTCCGAGTTTATGCGCAGAAATACAAGTTGTAATCATAATTGGAAATACTCTTTGCAACTTTTTAATATTCTCTTCTTCGCTTAAATATCGATTAAATTTGTCCAATTGTTCCTCTTCATTTGGTTCAAATAAAATACTTCTAAAATCGTCATATCTGGGTTCATCCAATCTTTTAATATATTTGGCAGATGTGTAGTATAAATATTGATACAATTCCTCTTCATCACTATCTACCAAAGCGATTGCTTCTGTATCTGTTATTTCTCCACATTCTTTTATTCTCGCCTGAATAGCAGTAAGCTGTCTTCCCTGTAAATCCGTGCTAAAAGATAACAATCCAGGAAGTCCCTGCACTTTCTCCTGATACTCCATCATACGATGAAGTGTTTCTCTTCGCTCTTTTAAATCCAATACTTCCTCATATTGCCTTAACAAATCAGACAATTTTTTTGCCCGCTCAATCCTGTCATCTTTTCTTCTGTCAAGTGTCGATTCAAAAATTTTGATATTCTTTGTCTGCGAATATACTTCTTTAATATGTTCAATTGCTTCTTTTACCTTATCAACATTACCAAGTCGAATTACAGGAAACGGAATCTTTTTTCCCCTATATTCTAAACTCGATAATTTTTCAAACACACCACTTATCGGATGATTATTATAAGATGAAAACAATACTGTCTTCTCATTAAAAAAAGCCGTAATAATCGTATTAATAATTGTATTTGTTTTTCCGGTTCCCGGTGGTCCCTGAATATAAGCAATCGGATATTTCATTGCATTATTAATCGCAAGAAGTTGATCCAAGTTAATTTTTTTATTTAGCAAAGTTATTGGATAAGCTTTTCTTCGAACTGGTCGATTCAACAAATCTCCAAAAAAGGCTTTAATGGGTACCGTTGCATTACCATTTTGATACATTTCAATAATAGCCTGATATTCACTATGTAAATCCAAAACAATATCCATTCCCAAACCAATGATATAGGGCATATCATCAACACCGATTACCTGATTATTGTATTTCGTAATACAATCTTTTATTTTCTCTTGATTATTTTCAAAATCTCCCAAAAGATCATAATCATCCGCATCCAGATATTTTCGGATATTTTCCTTTGTTCCATCATATGTAAATTCTGTACATATTGTAATCTCTTCAGCAGGATGCAACACCTTTCTTTTTACATCCAAATCCAATTTACGATATGCTAAAACATACAACCCTCGATGCGTATGTATACTCAAAACATTCATAGCCAGACGTTGAATAACAAGCTTTTTCTCTTTCTTTTCCTTATCGATCTTATATTGAAAATTATTTACAATATACCTAAACTGCTCCTCACTCAATTGAAAACTTTCTCCTGTAAAACTATCTCTATCAAGATGCTTTACCAAATTAAAATCAGAATAATAAGGGGTTGTATCCATGCGATTACACATTTCAAGATAATTTAAAATTTTTAGATTTGCTATATTTTCAAAAATAGTTTTGTATCTATGGGGATTAAGATAAATATCATGTACTAACTCTGTATTGACGTGACAATAAGATCCTTCTACAACCTCGGAAGAAATAATTGAATCAATATAAATATAATCAAATGTTTCTATTGTATATTTCCCTAAATGCAGACCATCCACAGCTAAGGTTCTTTTGGCAACATTTATATTTCGAATTCCAATCCAATATTTGGTAATCTGCTCTTCTTTATTGCGATATTCTATTTTCAACCATTTGCCTTCATGTATGGCTCTAAAAATATCTCTGCAGATTTTATTCATAGAATTTGCCATCTTTCTGTAATAATTAATAACTCTTTTGTTTTACGTGTATTTATCAATTAATCATAAATAATTCTAATTAATAATATCAAGAATTGCGCAAGTTCTCAATAAACTTGTAGAATGTAAAATTCATACGCGAACAACCGGGCTCAGGTCATAAAAAAACAGCTACCGCTTGTCGATAACTGTAATTATGACCTGCAGACCGGTTTTCGTCAATTAAACTAAGTCGCGTCACTTAGTCAGTAACTGTGGAAATTCAATCTTGCTTTTTCTATATAAAAAAATATATTTGTAATCAAGATGTTGCAAAAAATAAAGCAGCATCTTATTTTTTTTAGAGTTATGGCACGACAAAAAGACCTTTGGTAAGGCCGAATTGAAAAGTATAAAATTAAGACGCTTTAACAAAGCATGTATCTACCATCCACGCGGAATGGATGAATGGGTTCGCCGCAGTACTTGCATTTACAGATGTCCTTGTTGTACAGAATAAGGAGCTTCTCAGCAACAGTCTTATCCTTAAGTTTGGAGAGATACTGTTCACAGCCTAAGAGATTTCGGCATAAAGTCATTTTCTCTTTTTTATTGCGACAAGATAGTAAGCCATAATGCCTGATTTTCACAAAACCTTTTGGTAGTACATGCATAAGAAAACGCCTAATGAATTCAGTTCCAGATATAGAAACAGGAGTCATCTTGCCGCCATTTTTGTAGTCTTTGGCTTTGTAAATAACCTGATCACCTTCGATTCTCTCGATACGATTATTGCTGATGGCAATGCGATGAGTGTAGCGGCCAAGATAATCAATAACGGATTGTGCTCCATTAAAGGCTTTTTTGGTATATACAATCCATTCTTTTGAATAGAGGGTATTAAGTAGTTCCTTGAAACTATACTGATTTTTAAGTTTCTCAGCGGAACCGTGATATTCAAGTTTGCCAGCTTCATGAAGTGCCTTTAATTCTTCAAGATAATACTTTTTGAATACAGCAGACATTACCTTAACAGGAAAAAATAGCTTACCATTTTTATCCTGCCAGTGATTGTTTTTATCAAGACCACCACCTAAAACAATGGTGTGTAGGTGTGGATGATAGTTCATCTTGGAACCCCAGGTATGAAGAACGCAAATATATCCAAGCTGAGCTCCGAGATATTTAGGATCCTTGGAAAGTTCAGTTAGCGTCTTATTGGCAGAATGATAAAGTGCATCATACAGTAGTTGCTGATTGGAATAGATTAATGGATATATCTCTTCAGGCAGTGTAAATACTGTGTGGAAATATGTTGTATTTAATACATTCTCTTGCTGCTTATCAATCCAGACATCCACATCCATGCTTTGACACATAGGACAATGTCTGTTCTTGCAGGAGTTGTAGTGAATGTAAGTATTGTGGCAAGATTCACACTCACTGACATGAGCGCCCATCTCGGCAGTTCGGCAGGAAGTAATACATTTGACAGCAAGATATTGCCTTTCGGAGAAGTTACTTACTTCTGCATACTCAGGAAGAAAACGGTTAAATACATCTTGAATAGTAGTATCAGTCCTCATGCTTTTTCTTCCTGCCTCTCTTTTTAGGTTTAGGAGCATCAAGAGGACTTCTAATACCCATAAGATTTACATTTGCCACATGAAGATATACATTTGTTGCATGGAAAGTATTATGTCCAAGGAGAGACTGAATTTCTAAAGTCGATACTCCGTTTTCCATGAGATGAGTAGCAAAACAATGTCGTAATGAGTGAGGATGAATTCCATTGAGTCCGGCATCAGCTCCTACTTTTCTAAGCATGATTTCTACACCACTAGGCTGTAGTGGAGCATGCGGGGCTTTTTCTCCAACAAAGAAAATATCTCTTTTGACAGGATAGGAATACCAGTATTCGGTTAATAGCTTAAGCGCTTCCTCGGAAAGAATTGTCCATCTGTCGCAATGATTTTTAGTATTGCGGACATGAACCATCATCTTAGAAGCATATATATCCTCTGCGTGAAGATTGCATAGTTCACCTACACGAAGTCCGGAAGAATAAAGAAGCGCGATGATAGCTTTGTTTCGAATAGTTTTGGCTGTATCAATGAGATGGTGTATTTCTTCAAGAGAGTACACAGTTGGAAGTTCATGATCTACTTTCATTCGTGGAACTAATTCCTCATCCCAACCTTTGCGCAGGACATGCCTAAATAAAAAGGCAATGGCAGAATTGCAAAAGTTGCAAGTCTCGGACTTGGCGCCATTTCTTCTTTTGGAGAGAATGTAATTCCTTGCATCCTGAATGGTGAGTTCTTCCATAGGTTTATAGCTACACCACTTCATAAAGGTTTTAATGGCAGACCAGTATTGTTCAGTAGTACCGGCAGATCTGTTACGAAGAAAGCATTCTTCTTTAAATTTTTCATGATAGTTTTCGTACATAAATATACCTCCGTAAAATAATAATCAAAAATAAAGTGATTATTACTCATGGAGGCGGATGTACAAATTTAAAGCTCTTGCATAAGACAAGAAGCAATGGTAATGTTTTCATAGGCAGAGATAATGAGGACACCCGTCCATAGTATTAAGTTTTTGGTCGCACTTAAACATTAATCTATTGGGAGAATCTTGTCACTGCCTTTTTATTAAAAAGAAAAGCCGCTATGCCACAGCCTTGGCAGGCCGTCGCGCAGCGACTTAGTTCAATTGCAATTTATTACAATTATGCTATTTTTCGCTATCTAAAATGCCGTCAATAGTATATCAGAATACAAAATAGCCATTTGGATAATTAGTCCAAATGGCTATTGTTAACATTTCAATGGTCCTTACATAATTGATGACCCACTGATGAAATCTGCAAATTCATTGTAAGAATAATTACCACCACTTTTGATAAGCTTATCGGTTTGATTTTCCTTATAATTACTGCATAATCTCACTCAAAACCTGCTTTAATGTTTCTGCAAACTCTTCCGGATTCTCCATTGGAACCGTATGTCCCCATCCGTCAATCAGACGCATCTCTTTTTGTGGTGCAGTAATGGTATTATAATAGTCCTCTGTATACTTTACCGGCGTAATCCAGTCACAAGAACCGGAAATAAATCCCACCGGCACCTGAAATTCCGTCCCATATGCGTACACATCTTCCCTGCTTATGTAATCAAACAGCTGCCCATTTAAGTTCACAAAGTCAGAAAGACTTCCCAATTGTTTTCCAAACCACAACACATCATTTACTCCCAAGTACGGAGAAGTTAATGCGGTCCATATGTAATTACTTTCCTTTTCCGGCGTATGATAAGGTGACACATAGTTTCTCAATGCTAACATGTTTTCCAGGCTTGCATCTGCCTGATATTTTTCGAAAGCAGCAACCATTGCTTCTGTATCATCTCCATTTTCTTTTGCAATAGAAAGAGCATCTTCATACGCATAGATATCACTTCCACCTGCGCCCATCTGCCCCACTCCAATATAAGCAGCCACTTTATCCGGATGGTCTATTGCATATTTACTGCCTACCATGGTTCCATAGGAGTGTCCGACCAAAATAACTTTTTCCTGGTGAAACCTGTCACAGAGATAATCCACCAATGCATCCAAATCCGCCTGCGCCTGTTTAAATGTAGCCGTTTCATTATTGGGATCAATATCTTTATTTTTATAATAGGTTCTTCCACATCCTCGCTGATTCCATGCAACGACTGTATAATCCTCTTTCAAAACATTGGAAAATGCATATGTTTCCATTGTATCCGGACTGGCCGGTCCACCATGAATCCATATGATTACCGGATTATTTACATTTTCACCACGAATCAGACAATACTGTTTTTGTCCGCATAAATCGAGATAGGTTTCTTCCTCAACTCCATTAGAACTATGTACGCAACCCTTGATTGCATTATAATTTCTAATTCCAATTACCACGGTGATTGTTCCAAATATAATTATCAAAAGTGCTATGAGAGCAATATACAGAATCAAAATAATCGGCTTTTTCTTTTTTCCCTCACTGGTTACTTCCTTTTTATGTGCTAAATGAATACCGATGTGACCAATTCCCAAAATAATAGTTGCAAACAATAAAAAGAAATTTGCTCCGTATATTCCCAAAAAGAAAAAGGCTGCAATTGGTAAACTTGCTCCAGCAACCGGGATTCCCAAAAAAGAAGAATAGAAATCCGTCATCTTTTGTTCACTGCGAAAATATCGAATCCAATATCCTTCATAGAGGACCATTGCTGACACAGCAAGTACCAGCCATATTGACCAGAGATTCGGCTCTCTGAAATTAAAATCAGAGAAAATCAGGGCTATGATACATACAAGCACCTCACCAATCCGTTCAAACATTAATAGTATTTTATTTTCATTTCCAACATATTTCTCATAGTCTTTCGGTTTATGCTTCGTCCAAATCATGTTAGGAATAAATAGCATGAACAGAAAAATTAAACCAATATACGAAAATCCAAAGTGAATCATTTTTCTCCTGCCTTATCATTGTAAATTGATGAAGATATAGATTATTTTATCTTATGCAGAATGTACATACAAGCGTAAAATAGCCATTGGGATTATTTGATTAATGAATCGCTATTCTGTTCCATTTGTTGTGCAAGTTTCTTTCTCTGTCTTCTTTCATGAGCAAGTTTTTCCTGTATTTCATCCATTCTTCTGAATATATCTGCAATAGCCTCCTGTTCATTTTGTGGCCGATCAGGCTTTTCTTGTGAATTACGGGCTGCAATATCTTTTGCAAACAGCTTTTGAAATACCCATCTTACAAATGGCTGAATAAAGAAAATTTGTGAAAAGAATGCAAATGGAAAATTAAAGCACACTAACTTCAACCAGTTTGCAAACAATGTGAAAATATTAAATCCTGTATAATATGGATAATACATCCATGCTGCTAAAAAACTCATAGCGGGACACATTATAAGAACGGTACAACTAATAATAACAGTTTCAAATATCATCGGATGGTTGTTTCGTGGATCAAACATTTTACTGGTCATTTTAAAAGACAGCGGACTTCCGATTATACATTCCAGTGTATAGGCGCAAATGAACTCAATAAGAACAACTGCCCATATCGGCAGCATATTTCCAAACATATATACACCGCCCTGTGTATTAATTGCATGTAAAACACTATCTGCTCCGGTAACTTGCATCAATGTATTTCCATTGACAACATAGAGACTGTAAAATACATATCCGTGTACGGTTACTAATACTGTGAGGAAAGCGAATACCATCCTCTGAAATTGATTTCTTGGCATAAATTTTCTCCCTTTCTTCCCAAACAAAAAGACACATATGGGCCTGCTTCCATCATCGGTAAATACTTTTTAACTTACATACGTACCGTGATCAGATTTACGTGCAATGCACCACATGTGTCGTTTATGTTTTAATTTATTTTTTATAATAGTATCACATTTTGGAATTTAATATAAGTAAAATTTTCTATTTGTATCAGACACGGCTAATGTCTCTGCTCTCTCGAATAGAATTCCTCCCCTGTTTCAAAACAAATACCGGCCAGTCTTCCTTTTCTGGAACAGGCACAACAATCTAAAGCAATATGATTATTTCCTTTAAAAATATAACCCAGCCTTGGATTACAAGCTATATGCTGCGTTGGAGTGTGTCCCGTAATAACGATTTTATCTTCGTAATAGGGAATTTCATAATCTGTTCTGTACCAAACTAATTCATCAAGAGTAAATTCATCCATAGATTTTGTCAGATAACCGAAATCGTTGCCTAAGCCTGCGTGAACAAGAATATAGGCTTGCCCATTAATTGACAGCTCGACATATGCTTCAAAATCACCTATAAAATCAAGAATATCATTCTGCTCTTCTCTCGTCAGTTGATGAAATTCATCCATCGTAGCCTTACCACCACTTTGCATCCAGTCAAGTAGATACAACATATCCTCTTCCTTAAGTGAGTTTAGAAAATCTTCAGTAATCTCCTTTTGCAGAAGCTTTAGACATTTAAGCGCCATATAGCGCCTGTATATCCATCCGGTGTATGTTCACAAGTTGTTCTTGTATTTAATAGCCCATCGATGTCTAAAAAGACTGCAAACTTCATGTATACCTCCGTCCTTTCAATTATTATGCTTGCCAAAGTGTTGCCACTGCATCACTTTCATCAACATTTGCGTCCGCTTCTATTTTGCATACATCGCATCATTTTTCGAAAGAAGATATACACAATATTGATTCATGCTAACGCCCTCTCTCTGCGAATGTTCAGCCAATGCTCTGTGTAAACTGCGTGGTATTCTCAGTTTAAATTGCCCTGAATAATCTTCCAGACTATCTGGTTCATGAATCTCAATTCCTTCCTCAATCGCAGCTTCGAGCCATTCTCTTTTGGCATCTAATGCATTTTCTACTGCACTTTCAATTGTTTCACCACAGGTAATACAACCAGGAAGATCCGGATAAGAAACCACAAAACCACCCTCCTCCTTATCTTCCACAATCTCCATGCGGTAGGGCATTGATATATATTCATTCAACGTCTTCATCTTTTTCCGCCTCACTTTCTACAATCTGCCTTATCATCTCTACATATATCTTTTTTATTGGTTCATGTTTGGGAATCGTAATAGGCTGACATCCCTGTTTTCTAAATGTATAATGACTACTGCCGCTTCTTGGAGTATTCATCACATATCCATAACTCTCTAATACCTTTTTCAATTCATCGAACCGAAGATCTTTCGATAAATTGCAAATGCGCACTATTAGTTTATCCCATTTCGACATTTCCATGCCTCCTATCTATATTATATGTGGTGTCATATATGGTGTCAACATACTTTGGTTTCTTTTTCATCTCACCAATAGCCTTTATAAAATATATTATCAATTCCTTCGTGGTATTTTTTCGCTAAATCAGAGTCCGCCTTTTGCATATTACTCAATAAGCCTACTACCGGATAATATCCACAGTTTAAGGATCTATATTTCTTCTTGTACTCGCACCATTCATTCGGAAATGCAGTATCAAATAATTCCTGAATAGCATAATTATTTCTCCATTCATACACTTCATCACATAAAAAGAAATACTGTGTACTCAATACCGGTTTACAATATCTTTCATCATATACATTAATGTGAATTTCCTTTACATCTCCTGCATTTGCGGTCTCTCCAAACTTAATACTATTGGGTCCCAAACCACAAATATGTGCATCAGCTGACATTCCACAGTCAGATTTCAACAACATCCAATCTATCTCTTTCAGGTATACTTCCTCAGGAAGCATGTATTTGCGTATATATTGATACCTTCCATCATGATAATCTTCTTCCGATATATAACTCATTCCGTTCGTGTAATTGAGCTCTGACAAATCTTTATGTTTAAGCCTTGTAATCTGGCTCCTCGATGGCTCACCTATACAATTTAAAGTTTGATCCAGTCCCATAAAATACGCCTCTTTCTCCGTTTATATACCTTTGGTATATATGATATTACACTATTCCAATGGTATATTCAACAAAAATGTGATACAATTCGTTTATAAATATCTTAATCGGAGGCACTGCAAATGAAATCAAACACTCTTGATCGTAATCGACTTATTGCTTGCAGAAAAAAACTTGGAATCACCAAACAGGAAGCTGCTAAACGTATGCAATTATCACAGCCTGCTTATTTGAGATATGAATCCGGTGAACGTTCCCCATCCATTCATGTCATTCAAATTATGGCAGACGTCCTTGCCACATCAACTGCTTATCTAACCGGAAAAACGAGCAATCCAAATCCAGATAGCTATCTAATAAAATCTGAGACTGAGCCCGAGTTATTTTTCTTAATTCAACAATATAGGAATTCTGATACAGAAATGAAAAACAGACTATTAGCATATTTTCAGAAAATCTTAGGTGAAAAATAGTAATTGACAACTCTGAGTTTCAAGAACCAGAATAATAAGAATATATAGATAACAGGCAGGTAACCCGAATGATTACCTGCCATAAAAATAATCAATATTAAATTGAAATTATTCGAACTCGCAAAGTTTGAAGTGTGTGATATTGTTTTTCGTTGGTTTTCTATACATATTTGTATTGAAAATATGCATATTTTGTTCCAATTATTTTTCGTTCTTATCGACTGTAGTACCATTTTAGTACCAAATTTTTGGTATTATTGGAGGTAAAAATCGAATAAATTTTCCATCACTGTGAATGGTTCCTCTGGCTGGAAATGAATTTTTCAACTCGTTTTCCCCTGTTTTGGCGTTCCTGCCGATACTACCGCAGACAGTGAGTTCCAAGTCACTTTCCAACCATGATTTTATTATAGAATCCGTTTTAGCAAATTACAAGAAGAATTTTCTGTATATGAAAAATTCTTATAATAGCTTTACTGAAATGGCTTTTATAGTACCACTGTATACTGCAACGCCACAGGGACATACCACAGTGAAATCTTAGTGCCAAATGCTCCGGTACTAAAAATAGTAATGTCCATTTTATTATCCATTTCCTGTTCCACCGGCTTTCGGGTGTAGTTTTATTGAAATGATAGTACCATGAAAAAGGATAAGTTCGGGTGGCTTCTTACAAAGTCTGCTTTGGATTAATTCTTCTACCTGTCCATCCCATCATTTCGGCCCAACCAAGCATTTCTTCTCTCTCCTGCATATCTTCATCATTATAAATATCTGCTTCATATATGGTTCTCAGCATTCTGCAGAAGCCACCAATTCCACCTACGTCATCCGCAAGCTCTATACCATCCTTATCAATGCAAATCGGACGATGCTTCGCAACAATTTCTTCCAAGCTATCAGCAAACAAAGTTATCTCATCTCCATTTGCTCCAGTCCATGCTCCTGCCATGTCCTTTTCATATATATCTTCACAAGTAATCAACACTTCCCAACCATCGCCATAATCATAGCGATAAACTAATTGTTTCGTAACCGGCAGTACCGGAATATTATGGCTATCCAAAAATTCCCGTTCCTGCTTAAAGCTCCCGAAACGCTTGCTATGATATTCCTCTATCGCATCCTGTATTCTACAATTTGATAACTTTCTTTTTACATCCTTCTTTATATCTGAAAAATCTACTTCCTCACTATTTTTCAGGCATAAAACATCCGACAGCTTCAATCTTTCAACTAACTCATCGCACATCACGTCACAAAACGCATTCATCACCTGATCTATCGTTGCTTCTGTTAATTTTACATTATATGGTTCCGGTTGCTTTTCTGCTCGAAAATCAAACTCGCGAACAGTTATTTCATCCCATCTGGCAAACATTCTTTCTACTTCCATCTGGTTTATAAGATAATGCTCACCATAACCTTTATATCTATAGGGACCTGTATACTTTCTTCTCATCCATGACTTAACGCTTTCCCCTTCCCTATAATCATCATCCCAATAGATATCCTCATAATTTTCTGTAGGGAATCTAAAATATACTCCCGCCATTTCAGACCACGTCAGAAACTTATTTTCAGTTAATTCCTTAAACACATTTTCCGGCAGGCTGAAATTATGCAGATGCCCATTTTGCCATCCAAACATTCTTAAAATAGCATAGTTCAAGGCATGTAAAGTGATATCTGAAGGAACAAGAATATCTCTAGATATTCCGCTTTTTACAGCACCATGTTTTTTAAGTATTTGCATCTCCTCTTCATCCACATATTTCATGTTTAATTCCAAGTGTAATTTCAGTACTTTGTCTTTTTTATCTTCTTTCTTAAATTCTATAATTTTACTCTCTTGCATTTCAGCCTTCCTTTCCGAAGCCAAATTTTCTGCCTTTGACTTTATCACTTGCATAGCTGCCGCTTTACGCATTCTGTTCCTATATTTATCAGATCTTATAGCTTCTTTTGACAATTCTTCACCACCATATACCCCTCTCTCATAGGGCATATATGCCTGTACATTTTTCACTGACATATACAATGTATCCGCTATTTCTTCCGTCGTCATTCCACGTTTTAATAAGTCTCCAATTTTCAAACTGGTATCACTTTCCCATAATCCTTCCGTTATCAGAATCTTACGCACCTTAACGGTTGAAATGCCAGTATCTTTTGCAGTTTCCAAAATCGAATTATTTTTTGCATATGAAGCTATAACAGACCCGACCTGTGTACCTGTAACATTTCCCATACGAACACCTCCGATAGCACTACTATACCCTTAAGCCATATTCGTGTCAACCTAATCTTTTTAAGCATACTTCTTTTAATTATCTGCCAAATTGCAACTATTGCCAGCCAAACATGAAGCCGTTTAAATCCTCTAATGCTTCACGCAAGCTGTCATCTTCTTCCTGTTCAATTGCCTTCTCTATAAATGCAGCATCACTGTCTGTATACTCTGCATTTATATCATATGACTTACGAACTAATTTCTCTAAACGTCTGCTTTTAGCAGAATCAGTCCGCATACAGTATTCCTCAATTAAAATTCTTGAATATTCATCCATTTCATCACTCTTCCTTGTAGTAACATCATAACCACATCATGACCAACTTGGTTAGGATGTGGTCATGATAATGGTTAAGATGTTGACTCACACATTACAAATAACTCTTAATCCTCAATACAGTCTGCTCTCCCTTCACCTCACTGATAAGTTCAAACAGATTGTCTTTAGTAGCAAAAAGATTCTTAGGATTTCTTCCAATAATCAAATACTGGTTCCTATCATCCAGTGCAATATGCTTTCTTACACTATCATCCAATAACACATCCGCATTATCAATCACAATCAGTTTTCCACTTGCACCTTTTATAATACTTTCAATATCCTTCTGATAATCCAGATAGTTTAAACACATAATATCGGGATTCAATGCCATACACTCTTTTATAAAAGAAAAGGATGCGGTCTTCCCCGCTCCGGAATCTCCCGTCAGTATTGTAATATTGCTTGTAAATTTAAAATCCAAAACAAACGAAGTATGAACCGTGGAAAAATGCTCCATTACAATTGGCTTACTCTTCATAACTCCACCACTCCTTTAATTCTTCATAATCACAAATCATCTTTTTTCCCAAAGATGTCTGTACGTTTACTGCATCCATCTCAAAAGGGATTAACGCATAATCACTATATACATTTCCTGCATTTAAACCAAACAATATCTCTAAGGCATTATTTCCACATTCCTTCAGACAAAACACCTTATCCGGATTATAAAGCACGTTCAATACGGTCTTGCAGCCAGCAGATAATTTATCTACATCCAATACAATATCATTGAATTTTGAACGTATCTTGAATTTGCTTATTAGCTTTGCACCATCTACGGTCTCTATTATCTCTTCCGCTTTATCATCAAGCTTGAGTGCGGTATTCTGATTGAAATAAATATCATTTAATTCTACGTATTCCATATCCTGTGGAATATCTTTTTTATTTTTGAAAATCGTTATCACAATGCCACCTCCAAACCTATATTCTGAAATTGCCTCAAAAGACTGGTGCCCTCACAAATTTGCTTCATTTTCTCTTTAAGTGATAATCTACTCACATCAAGACCGCAAATGTCATCCGGCATTCTTTCCTCCCATTCACAACAGGATTTAATCCAGCATTCGCCAACACTTCCCTTTGAGACCTCGAATCCTGTATTTCTTGTTAAATCAAATAATATTCTGGCAGACAATTGCTCCACATTATAATTATCGACATTCTCATTATATTCTATAATTTCACGAATGTCTTTATAATTAATTTCACCGCTTTGAATTGTTTTAACGGATACCATAACCATTCAACTTCCTGTGACTGTATCTCTGACATCCGTATCATCTTTAGTTCCGTCTTTTGTTCTTCCATAAGAGTCCTCCAATCCAAAATATTATTCGCTCAAAAGAAGAACCTCTGCTATACTCTTATTGTAAATACATATCTTATTGAACATTAGCAGTTCAATAAGCATGGATAACAGAGGTTTCTCAAGTTGTCACAAGTCCTAACAGTTGCCGCTGTTAGGACTTTTTTCTTTATCTGTCTGTTGCCCTTGCCAAAGATATTTCGCTCCGTCCAACATCCAAAGAATTGCCTGCAACATATCCATACAGTCATTTCGCATATCTTCCAAACCATCAGCAGTAAATGTTACATCCTGCTGTTCCAGTTGTTTTACCAGTTCAGAGATATTTGTCTGCATATTCTGCAGTTCCTCTACTAGTTGGTAAATGACCTCTTTCTTGCCTACAACACATATTCTGTTATAAATGCAGGAACGAACAAAATAATCTTTCTTCTGCATACCGCTTGCAAGTATCTTTGCCTCAATCATCTCCCGTTCTCTTGGTGAAACACGAAAGCTGATTGTAGGATATTTGTGTACTCCACTCATTGTACATCCTCCTCATTTTCAAGTTCTAACCTATCCGCCAATTCTGCCTGTTTATTCGGATATAAATGTGAATAGGTATTTAAGGTTGTTTCTATCTTTTCATGCCCAAGCCTTTCCGCTATTGCCAAAGGTTGAAAGCTTAGCTCCACAAGTAAGGAAGCATGACTATGACGTAAATCGTGAAGACGAATTCGCTTTACCCCTGTTTCCTTAATGCCACGCACTATTTCATGTTCCATATAAGACTTTGTAAAACGAAACATTCTCTCATTTGCCATAATCCCATATAAATGGCTACAATACTCTTTTAACTCTTCTGCCAAAAATGGTGGAATATTAATCTTACGATTGCTCTTTGGTGTCTTAGGCGGGGTAATTATATCCTTTCCGTCCAATCTTTGATATGATTTGGAAATGCTTATAATACGCTTTTCCAAATCAATATCTTCATAGGTAAGCGCCAGTAATTCTCCTATACGCATCCCTGTCCAATACAGAAGCATAAATGCCATTCTCGCCTCCGGTTTCTTATCCATAGACGGAAGAAACTGCTTAAATTCCTGTTTTGTCCAGAACTCCATATCATCGGCTTTGCTCTTCCCAATACTTCCTGCTTTTCTGCATGGATTATCTTTTAGGTCATAATATCTGACCGCATAATTGAAAAGTGCAGCAAGCTGATTATTGATACTTTTAAGATATGTCTGTGCATATCCTTGTTTTATCAGTTCATTCTGCCAAGCTCGAATATCAGCCGTCTTAATCTCACACATCTTTTTCTTTTTGAAATATGGTGTAACCTTAAGGTCAAACACATATCTTTTGTTCTTAATCGTGCTTTCCCTCAATCGGTTCTCCATGTCAGCAAAATAGATTTCCACAAAATTCTCAAAATTAATATCCAAATCCTTTTGTTGCTGTTGCCGGAAGTTACGCTCCCACTCTTCTGCCTCTGCTTTTGTCTTAAAGCCTCTTTTGTTCTTTTTATGACGTACACCCTGCCAGTCCTCATAATAGAACTGGCTACGCCACGTCTTGCCATCTCTTGTTGCTGGCATATCATCATCTCCTCTCTGCATTAACTAACTGCCATTCCATAAAACTTTTCCTCGAAATACTTTGTAGGCACTTTACCTGAAATCACTCGGTAACCTTTTTCTTTCAATTCATTATTAAGACCACGAATGATTTTGTAAGCATATCCTCTTGATACACCGAGAATCTCTGCTGCCTCTTCTGCTGTAATATACATTTTCATCGTATTCTCCATATTGAGTTCTCCTTTCCTTTTTTATTTCGGTACACTTTTGTGTCCTTATTTGTTCGTATTATATCAGTACACATTTGTGTCTGTCAAGTATTTATATTGAATTTTTATACACAAATGTGTCCCGATGTGATAGAATAGGTTTATCAAAACATAAAGGAGCTGTTTTCATGACTACTGGGGAAAAGATTAAATATTTTCGCAATATGCGTGGAATATCGCAGGAAATGCTCGGACAACTGTCCGGCATAAACTCCGCTACAATTAAGAAATATGAATATGGTATTCGCAATCCTAAGCCAGACCAGTTACTAAAGATTGCAAATGCATTAGGCATCAGTATCAATATTTTTATGGATTTTGATATAGAAACTGTTTCAGATGTGTTGTCCTTACTGTTTAAGCTAGACGATCAGATTGATATGAAATTCGAGGCAGAAAAAGATGAAGACGGAAACTTTAAGCCTGCTACGGTCAGAATGTCCTTTAAGAATCCTATGATAAATAAAAAAATCTGCACTTATATGAAAGCTTTGGAAATCAGGGAAAATATGATAAATTCAAAAGATGATTATTCTGAAGAAGAATACAATACCAGCTTGCAGCGTATCAATGAGAACATTGAAGAAATCAAGCAACACCTGCTTGATGATAGCATGGTAGTGAAAAAAGGAACAGACAGGCTTACTGTGAAAGTTTACCCAAATTGAGCGAAACTTCTTGAAATGTCAAACATAACATGATAATATCTAAGTAAACAGAAAGCACCCACTCCAAAGGTGGATGCTCCGAGTTTAGGCTAAAGAAATGTC
>JAGAJL010000001.1 GCA_017626095.1 Lachnospiraceae bacterium | reverse complement strand
TCCTTTCTGGGAAATTGATTTTGACAACTTAATTATACCATTTGGAGCTGATTGTTACTATAAATTTTGAGTGATAAAGAGGTATGCCATGCCTCGCAAACCCGCATAAATACTGAATAGGCGGAGTTTTGCTCATGGCTAATATGATAAAGTCCGGAGGTGACAAAAAATGAATCAATATGTTACAGGTGCAGTTATTAAAGAACTGCGTGAAAAAAGCGGGCTGATCCAGGCTATGCTTGCAAAAAGCTTTGTGTATCGGATAAAACGATTTCGAAGTGGGAAACGGCAAAAGGCTATCCCGATATTACATTGCTTGAGCCGATTGCAAATGTTTTTGGAATATCCCTTACGGAACTGATTTCGGGAAATGCAGAGGCCAGATTTAAGATTAACGGTGTGAAACAGATTTTTTATTATTGTAACAGGGATGGAATGTACAAGTACATGGACTGAGATCGTACAGGGAGGCAGTAGGGTGGATAATTTTGCTTTATCTTTTTTGTCAGAACAGAGGCAGATAGATGTCATAAAAAAAACAAATGATTATACCAATCAATTTGGTTTATGTTTGTCTGATGATCAGATTCAAGGGTTGATGACTTGTCGCAGAGAATGTCTGGCAGAACAGCAGAGAGTAGAATTCGGACAGGGTATTTTAGACAAAATTATTTTTGCGTTTTGTGATTCCCAATATATTTCTCAGGAAAACTATGCAGAAACGCTTGCAAGACTGCAGGAGATTTTTTACCTTTATAAAAACGAGTCGATGGATGAGCTGACAGATGATGAATTGCTTTTGATTATGAGAAATGCTTTCGATGACGAATGTCAGGGGTCGTTGGAATATCTGGAAGAAACATTTTTAGACCAATTTGCCAGAAATATTCGTGCAAATACGCATAAGTTTATTGGGAGATATGTAAAAGATGATGAAAAAATCTGATGTGACAAGCATATATTCAATGGAAGATTTGTTGCCCATTATAGCAAGGCTTACCGAAGCATATACATCCAAAGAAAGCAGTTCCATTACCTATGAAAAAGCAAGACAATTTATGGATGCTGTTATTTATTGTATCGCCCATTGTGAAGAGGAAAATGTGTTAAGAGAAAGCGGTAAGGATGATAAGAAATGCGAAAAAGAAAGCATAAAGGCTGATAAGGAAAATGACACAGAAGCTAGACAAAAAATTGTTTTAATAAATAGTTCGGTGCTCTCTGCAACAGAAGCCTATGAGTTGGGCTATCAGGCGGTTGTGGAAAAGGTCAGACAAACCATAGAAAAATATAATGAATTAATGCTGTATTTTGATCACTATGAAAATATCAATTACCGGGATACGGTCGAAAAAGCCTTGCCGGGATTTTTTATGTATTATGATGCCAAATATGCTCCTATGGAACATATCATAACCATGGATTATCCTATATTTGGACTGGATATGGAGTTAGAAGGAATTGATATGATACGTCAGTATCTGGATTCTATCATCACGGAACAGCAGTATTTGATGCAGTTTGATAGAGAGAGAATTATCGAAAAGCTGCGTTCTTTTCATCCCCAATATGAAAAACAATATTTTAACCTGAAAGAAATCTGTAAATAGATTTCTTTTTTCTTGCTTTTTAGAACGTATGTTTGTATAATAATAAATAGAACATATGTTTGAGAAGAGAGATATGCAAGCACTGAGTATTAAGGAGAATGGGAGTTTAAGTGAGAGATATGCAGAGATTGGCGGATATGCAAATAGATTCAAAAGCAGAACTTCAAAAAGAAAAGACATTAGAGGAAAAATTAGAGATTTTATCTGATGCGGCAAAATACGATGTTGCCTGCACGTCAAGCGGCGTGGACCGTGCAGGGAAAAAGGGATATCTGGGCAATTCCTGCGCCAGTGGTGTGTGCCATACATTTGCAGCCGACGGTCGTTGCGTTTCCCTGCTCAAGATTTTGATGACCAACCATTGTGAATATGATTGCAAATACTGCAAGAACCGTAAGAGCAATGATGTGGAGCGGGCGACGTTTACTCCGGATGAGATATGCAGACTGACGATTGAGTTTTACAAAAGAAATTATATCGAAGGATTGTTTTTAAGTTCCGGTGTATTAAAGAATCCGGATTATACGATGGAAAAAATCATCGAAGCACTGCGAATGTTACGAGGAACATATAAGTTCAACGGATACATTCATGTAAAAGCGATTCCCGGAGCATCGAAGGAGCTTATATACTCAGCCGGATTGTTGGCAGACAGGATTAGTATCAATATGGAGCTACCGACGCAGGATAGCCTAAGCAGGCTTGCGCCCAACAAGCACATGGCAAATATCATTCGCCCCATGAATCAGATATCCGGAACCATTGCCATGCACCGTCTTGCCGTTGGTAAATCGGCAAGAATGGAAAGAGCGGGAATCAATGATCATCTGATGAACAGCATATGGGGAAAAGAAGTGAATCGGATTAGTACAGATGCAGCCGATAGAGCCAATCGCCTGTTACCGGGGTTGCAGACAGAAGCCGATACGTTTTTATTTCCTGCAGATAAAAAGGATTTGAATCTGGGCAGAGCCTTTGCTCCGGCGGGGCAGAGCACGCAGATGATTATTGGGGCAACGAATGAGACTGATTTAGAATTGATTCGGACAACGCAGAATCTTTATAAAAGCTTTGATCTAAAGAGAGTGTTTTACTCGGGTTATATTCCGGTTAATGAAGATGATGCGCTTCCCGAACCGGGGACACCTGTACCGCTTTTGCGGGAGCACAGATTATATCAGGCAGACTGGTTGCTTCGATATTACGGTTTTTTTGCTGATGAATTATTGAGTGAAGAGCATCCTTTTTTTGATGATGCCATTGATCCTAAATGCAATTGGGCGCTCAATCATTTAGAACAGTTTCCGATAGAAATCAATACCGCTTCCTACGATATGCTTTTAAGAGTTCCCGGGATTGGACCAAACGGAGTAAAAAAGATTGTCAATGCCAGAAGATACACCAAAGTGGATTTCGAAATGTTAAAGCAAATGCGGATTACATTAAAAAGAGCACAGTATTTTATCACCTGCAATGGAAAGATGCTTTACAAAATCCCATTAGAACACCGCTTTATCCGGAATCGTCTAATAGATGTTGATTCCGTGGAAATAGCTGATATCGGAGGACAAAG
Source organism: Lachnospiraceae bacterium (assembly GCA_017626095.1). GTDB lineage: Bacteria > Bacillota > Clostridia > Lachnospirales > Lachnospiraceae > UBA2882. The sequence continues at coordinate 28,414 of JAGAJL010000001.1, read as the reverse complement.
CGTGCAATACAAGCAGATGAATTTATTCTCTGACTTTAATATGTCATGTACGGGATAATATGTTCATGAATATTCATATGTCGCACACTGATTTAGAAGAGGAATATCGTTATGTATATATTTAGTTGTAAGCCCAGGTGGGAGGATATGCTTACCTGCATCTATGAAGCATCGGCAAGCAAAAGGGGACACACCAATATCAAGTTGGTTTTAGAGCCAATTGAGCAATACTCTTTATTGGATCAGTATATTCATGTGGATGCAGATTTAAAAAAGGCCGAATGCGTGATGAAAACCATTCGTGAGAAAATATCGCCTCAGGTATATCGTGAGTTAGCTTATGCATCCATGGCCTATGAGGAGGAAATTCTGGATTTGATTTACAGAGTGTTACTTGTGGGATTTTCCTATGGACCGGATGTGTTAAATATGGTTATGTATCGGGAAATCATGCAGTTTAATCAGATTCGGAGACGGCTTGGCAGAGAGGTCAACCATTTTCAGGAGTTTGTGCGCTTTCATGAGGTACAAAAAGGTCTTTATGTCGCACATATTGAGCCCAAAAGCAGGTTGGTCGTTGCCTTGGGACCGATTTTTGCAGATCGAATGCCATCCGAGCATTTCATGATCATTGACGATATTCATAAGGAAGCACTCATTCATCCCAAAGACGAAATGTACTATTTAAAGCCATTAAACGATTCCGAATACGAGCAACTGTTAAAAACAGAGGAAATGAATGATGCTTATACTGATTTGTGGAAAATCTTTTTTGAAACGATTGCAATCAGGGAAAGAGCGAATGAAAAGTGTCAGACGAATTTATTCCCGTTGTGGACCAGAAAGCATGCGGTGGAGTTTATGGAAACATCTCATAATTAGAATCATAGGTATGATTTGGTTGATACATACATGTAAAGTAGAGCTATAGGAATATCTTTATGTTTTGTCTGGCTATCGAGTTGTATTTTTAGTATAATCAAGTTGATAAATCCGGTGAATTCTTATTAATCCATAATAAGTGGTTTGTATCGAAAGAGGATTGTTTTACCGGTTTTTATTAATTTTATTTTGTATATTATTACAGTTGAAGGAAAGGAAAAAGGAGAAAAATATTATGGATATTCAAGCAATTTTGTCAGCCTGTGACCATACACTGTTGTTGCAGCCTGCTACATGGGAAGAAATAAAAGCAATTTGTGATGATGCAAAGAAATACAAAACAGCATCTATCTGTATTCCGCCCTGCTATGTCAAGTTAGCAAAGGCTTACGTGAAAGATGAAGTAAAGATTTGTACAGTTATCGGTTTCCCGAATGGAAACATGACAACGGCTGCAAAGGTTTTTGAAACCAAAGATGCACTCGAAAATGGTGCAGATGAAATCGACATGGTCATAAATATTGGAATGTTACGTGCCAAAGAGTATGACTATGTGCTTAATGAAATCAAAGAGATCAAGGCTGCTTGTGGAGAACACATTCTCAAAGTGATTATCGAGACCTGCCTTCTGACAAAGGAAGAAAAAATCAAGATGTGTGAAATCGTGACCGAATCCGGCGCAGATTTTATTAAAACATCTACCGGTTTTTCGATGGGAGGTGCAACATTTGAGGATGTAGCACTTTTTGCCGCACATGTAGGGCCAAATGTCCAAATAAAGGCAGCAGGCGGCATTGCTTCTTTGGATGATGCGAAAAAGTTTATGGAGTTGGGCGCTCAGAGACTGGGAACCAGCCGGGTTGTTAAAATCGTAAAATCGATGGAAAACTGATATATTGACTAAATTACTTTGATATTTATAATCATTCATTCGTAGTTTTGAGAAGAATCATAACATGAAAAAGGCCGCTGTTTGGAGCGGTCTTTTTCATTCATTAAAATATAAAATGAGAAGGAGTGAGAAAATATATAAGTAAACCCATAAAGGGATTGTTGGTAGTCGAAGCTGACAACCCCACGAACCTACCATCTTTGGCATCCATGAAATAACAGCTTCATTTAAATTTTGAAAATGTGTTAATCACTTTCGATGATTTTATGATACATAATAATTGTGTCCAAAGTTTGGATAAATTGAGAAGATTGAATGAAAGAAAAATAAAGACTTTATAAAATGTAGTTGTAAAAAGATTTACAAAATGCAGAATAATGAAGAAATCCAAGGAGAAATTTCATTATAAACAGAGCAATATTTGTAATGCCGATGGAAAGAAAAAAGAGTATGATTATTTTAATATCCATGAGATTAACTGGATTTATGAACGAAAATAGATGATAGAATAAAAGAAACAAAAAATATAAACGTAAAATTAAAAAAGAACGAGAAAAATGGAGAATAAAACAAATTCAATGGAAAACAAAATAAAGGATTCATCAGAGAATACAATGAAAAATGAATTGGGCTATATGACAGATGAAATGATGATGAAATCTATCGATACACCCAAAAAGAAATTACAATATTTCTGGGATTATTATAAATGGTATGTGATTATCCCTGCGCTTATTTTGATCTTTGTAGTTTTTGGAATCCGGACCTTTCTTATGGAAAATCGGGAAACTTCCATCTATATATCCATGATTAATTGTAAAGATGAATACAGCGTGGATGAATATCTGACAGCATATTCCGATGAACTGCAGGAACGAGGGGAAACGCAGGAGACATTCAGACTGGAAGGCGGATTTATCCACCCGGAAGTGGTAGATGAGATGACGGCTGCAGATTCTATGGTAACAGCTAGTATCCAGAGATACCAGGCAGAAGTTATCAGTAAAAGGTCAGAGGCTGTTATTGCATCGGACTGGGTTGTCAGAGAATACGCAGCCGCTGATGCGTATTGCGATTTGACAACGGTCTTGTCTGAACAGCAATTAGAAGAGTTAGGGGATCAGTTGTTATATTGCAAAAATATGGAAGGAGAAGAAATCGTTGCCGGAGTTTATTTGAAGTCTTCTTTATTTGTAGATGCGTATGAAGGAAATCCTCCGGTTTTTGCAATAGCTTCTTATTTAGAAGATAAAACAATTGCTGTCAAATTTTTGATACATTGCGCGAAATAAAATGCCAAAATAAAAAGGCAAAATAGAAGATGCTGTTCAAAACTTTCAAATTAATTCATTTGGGCTGCTCATCAGTCATATCTTCTTTGGACATTTCTTCTTTTGTAAGCTCTTCTTTTGGCATACAGCGTTCAAAAATACGTTTGAAAAACATGGCATATAAATATGCAATAGCCGCAAAACCAAAAAATAAAAACAGACTGCCGATCATAACCATACGCTTACCGGTTTGTGCAGCAAAGTATATGATGGCAATCGGAATAAACGTAAAGAAAATGGTAGTAGGGAAATTACCTACAGCTAACAAAAGAGAATTCAGAATCAGACGTTTGATGTCACTTTCAAATTTAGCTATCTGGGGAAATGCATAAATCTGAATACAGAAAACAAGAATCAGAAGAAACCAGACAGGAAACTGCATCCAGGAATAGCTTGCATCTATGACATTATAAATAATGTACAAGTCACCTGCAAAAAAGCCTGTGAGCAGTAAAAATGGTATCCAGATTGTGGTTGCCTGTTTGAAATTGTTACGAAACGATTCAAAAAACATCTTATATATATAGGAATCTTCCCGGTCCTGTAATTTAAAAATGACGTGATACATGGACGTAATTGATGCTCCGATTGTAAAAACCGGAAGACTACAGATTATAAAGAGTGCGTTGGTAAACATTAAGTCACAAAAGCAGGATAAAAAGCGGATGACTGGATTTTCAGGTTGAAAAAATTTGTTCATAATCGTATTCCTTTTCTTTATTTATTATAATTTATAATCATGTTGGGGTCAAAAGGTATTTTGCCCCCCCATGATACCAACGGATTGCTACGCACTTTGTGCTCTCGCAATCCTAAAACATTCGAAATCCGCCCTAATCGGGCGACATTCTCTTAAAGTTATTCTATATACAATCTCCAATAATTGTTGTTAAAGCTAAGTGCCAAAGAAATATACAAAGAAATATCCAAAGGAATTCCTCCAAAAAATTGTTTAAAATTATGCCGAAAGATGTTTTTATCACATCAATCGTATAAATAGTGTCCATATAGTTTCCTATACTTCCATAAAATGATTATACATGATTACTAAAAGAATGAAAAATAAAAAAGACATATTAGCAATAATTGACAAACACAAAGCAAAAATTGAAAAGTATAGCGACTTTAAAAATGTATAATAAAATTATGTTATTCTTCATAACAAGGCCTAAGTTTAGAAGACAAACAGTTACATATGTTTAATTTTTTAACAATTTTTGAAAAGTGAAAAGGAGAGGTAAACATGAAAAAGTTAGTTGCCAGCGTATTATGCGCATGTATGGTTTCAAGTCTTTTGGTTGGATGTGGTTCAGGTACATCAGATGCAGGTACAACTGATGCAGGTACAACCGATGCAGGTACAACCGATGCAGGTTCAACCGATTCGGGTTCAACCGATTCGGGTTCAACAGCAAGCGGAGATAATGTTATTAATGTATGGGCGTTCACAGATGAAGTTCCCGGAATGATCGAAAAATATATCGAAGCTCATCCGGACTTTGGTTATGAAATTAATACAACAATTATTGCTACCACAGACGGAGCTTATCAGCCGGCACTTGACCAGGCACTTGCTTCAGGTGGCGCAGATGCTCCTGATATCTACTGTGCAGAAGCAGCATTCGTATTAAAATATACACAAGGAGATGCTTCTCAGTATGCAGCAGCATATGAAGATTTGGGAATTGATGTTGATACAGCTGTCGCTGATGCAGAAATTGCACAGTATACAGTTGATATCGGAACAAATCCCGACGGAAAATTAGTAGGTTTAGGATATCAGGCAACAGGTGGTGCATTCATTTATCGCCGTTCCATCGCAGAAGATGTATGGGGAACAGATGATCCGGCAGTTATTCAGGATAAGATTGGACCCGGATGGGACAAATTCTTTGATGCAGCTGCTGAGTTAAAAGCAAAAGGCTACGGAATTGTATCCGGTGACGGAGATATCTGGCACGCAGTTGAAAACAGCTCTGATAATGGATGGATTGTTGACGGTAAATTAAATATTGATCCTAAGAGAGAAGAGTTCTTAGATCTTTCCAAGAAATTAAAAGATAATGGCTATCACAACGATACACAGGACTGGCAGGATGCATGGTTTGCTGATATGAAGGGTGAAGGCGATCAGGAAATCTTCGGTTTCTTCGGCCCCGCTTGGTTAATCAACTATACATTAGCTCCTAACTGCGGTGGTGAAGCAGTTGGTGAAGGCACATATGGTGACTGGGCAGTTTGTACACCTCCGATTGGTTTCTTCTGGGGTGGTACATGGGTACTTGCTAACAAGAACACAACCAAAGCTGAAGCAGTAGGCGACATTATTGAATGGATTACTTTAGATACATCTGAAGACGGACTTCAGTACAAATGGGCTAACGGTACTTTAAATGGCGAAGGTGGCACAAAAGACTCTGTAGCTTCCGGAGTTGTAATGTCAAACTCCAACGGTGAATTGGATTTCTTAGGCGGACAGAATATGTTCGATGCATTCGTTCCTGCAAATGCATATGCAAAAGGAACAAACTTAACACAGTATGATGAAACAATCAATACATACTGGAGAGATCAGGTTCGTCAGTATACAGCAGGAGAAAAGACACGTGATCAGGCAATTGCAGACTTCAAACAGCAGGTTGCTGATAACTTGGACGTAATTGTTGAGTAATCATAAACAATAATCATCAGTAATGATATTTGATACAAGCAATTTCATATTATTCATAGTGTCATAGAAATGCAGAAGCAGGACGGACTATTTCTCGTCCGTCCTGCTTTTCATTTCAAAAAACAATTATTTATAATAAACAGGAAGGAAGGGTGAGAAAAGTGAAAAACAAAAAGCTTAGCTATGCAAGATACGGATATTATTTTAGTATTCCCTTTGCGGTGGCATTCCTGTTATTTACTTTATATCCTATTATATATACGGTTGTAATCGGATTCACAGACCTAAAAGGTCTTGGAATGACAAACTTCCATTTCTTGGCAGATGATCCGTTTCGCAATTTTAAAACAGTTTTGACAAATCCGTCTTTTAAACAGGCGTTATCCAATACAGTAGTGATGTGGTTGTTAAACTTCATTCCGCAGATTTTACTGGCTCTGTTATTAACTGCATGGTTTACTGACAAGAGAAGCAAAATCGCCGGACAGGGATTTTTCAAAGTTATTTTCTACATGCCCAACATCATTACAGCAGCTACCATTGCTATTTTATTTAATGCATTATTTGGTTATCCGATGGGACCGGTCAATGATATTTTAGTATCTTTACATATCGTTGATAAACCGGTAAATCTACTTATTAATAAATCGATTGCACGAGGAATTGTCATCTTCATTCAGACCTGGATGTGGTATGGTTATACGATGATTACTTTGATTTCAGGTGTTCTGGGTATCAGTCCGGAAATTTTTGAAGCAGCAGAAGTGGATGGCGCAAATCGTACACAGACCTTCTGGTATGTGACACTTCCAAATATTAAAACAATCTTATTATTCACACTGGTAACAAGCTTAATCGGTGGATTGAATATGTTTGATATTCCGAAGTTGTTCTTGTTGGGTGGTCCTGACAATGCGACACTGACGACCAACGTATTTATTTACAATCAGGCATTTAGCGGAAGCTATCTGTATAACAGAGCTGCTGCGGCAAGTATGGTTATGTTGGTAATCATTGCAATCTTATCCGGTATCTTATTTATGATTTTGTCTGATAAAGATGAGGCTGCTCTTCGCAGACAGATCAGACAACAGGAAAAGAGCTTTAAGCGCAGACAAAAAGAAATTGAATTAATTGAAAAAGCACAGGCTGCCGAGGCAGAAAAAGCTGTAAATGTGGTAACAGAACAATCTGATGCACAAATCAATGAGGAAGATGCTGTCGAGGAGGTGGGTACAGATGCTGAAAAATAAAGAAAACAGAAATCTAAGAGTTCTCATCTATGTGGTATGTGTTATTTTAGCAATTATCAGTATTGCACCATTTTACATCATGTTTATCAACTCAACCAGATCCACGACAGAAATCCAGCAGCATGCGATTGCCTTCTTGCCATCCGGATATATGTTAAACAACCTGAAGATTTTGTTGGGTAAGAGTTTTAATCCGGCAGTTGGTTTTGGAAACTCATTTATTATTTCCATTGGATCAACAGCTTTGGCGGTATATTTTTCATCGCTGACAGCATATGCGTTAGTTGCATATGATTGGAAGCTTCGTCAACCATTCTTCAGCTTCATCATGTGCGTTATGATGATCCCGGCACAGGTAACAACCATTGGTTTCTATCAGATGGTATATAAGATTGGCATGACAAATCATCTGTCAATGTTAATCTTGCCGGCTGTTGCTTCTCCGACCATGGTATTTTTCATGCGTCAGTATTTGCAACCGACACTCTCCATGGAAATCGTTCAGTCAGCCCGTATTGACGGTGCGAAAGAATTTATGATTTTCAACCGGATTGTGTTACCAATCATGAAACCCGCTATTGCTACACAGGCTATTTTCTCATTTGTATCAAGCTGGAATAACTTATTTACTCCGTTGGTACTTTTGACAGATCAAAAGAAATACACCATGCCTATTATGGTCAGTTTGTTAAGAGGAGATATTTACAAAACAGAATACGGATGTGTATATCTTGGATTGGCAATGACTGTTCTGCCTTTGGTAGTGGTATATCTGATATTGTCCAAATACATCATTGCCGGTGTTGCACTTGGTGGTGTTAAGGGATAATGAAAGGTTCGATTTAAAGTTTGATTTAAAAAGAAATATTTGATTTAAGATTTCATTTTATACCTAAAAATGATGCAGGCTTTCAATGAAAGTCTGCATCAATTTTTTCCTGTTCACTTTTACTTTTGAATACGGAAGGTGAATAGCCGGTATATTTTTTGAAGCATCTGCAAAATGCCGATGGAGTATTAAAACCGGTCTGGTAAGCTACGGTTGTGACCGGTATATTATCTGCCAGCATTTCCTGTGCACAACTGATTCTCTTTTTACAAAGATAGTCATAAAAGGTGGTATTGGCATATTGTTTAAACAGCCTGGAAAAATGAAATTTGGAAAAACCAACAATTGCTGCCGTGTCTTCCAAACTCAGGTCTTCGGCATAATGTTCATCAATATAGTTGAGTAAATTTGAGAATTTATCATAATGCTCTTTTTGAACATCCGGGGGGAGTGACGTTCTCGGATCATTATCCGGTCTGAAATAGTCTTTGGCACAAAGAGATACCGTTTTTAAAAACAATGAAAATATATCGGTTTCCCAGAAAATATCATTTTTGAAATATATTTCAATCATTTTGGCAAAATTATTATAGATGAGTTCATAGCTTTTGGAGGTACTTGGTGTAATCAGATTAGCATTTAACAACATAGGTTGTATGGTTTTATAATCTTGAAAAGTGGAAAAAGCCTCGAAGTTTAGCAAAAAAACAAAACGAATTCCCGGTTCCGGACAGATTAGCTTATGAATAGTATTAGGGGGAATGATGAGAATATCTCCGGGTTTCAATGTGAAACGCTCATTGTTGGCTATGACAATATAATCCGTCTTCATGCATATCAGTACCTCGACCGCAGAATGATGATGAGAAGGATAGCCCTCTGTTTGGTTATTGAACCAAATTCTGACATGTGATTCAGGCACAAAATCAACCAGTTCGGTACTATCTTCAATTTTTCTTCCGATAAATCCGCGAACCGGCTGCTCATAGTTTTTTTCATCCAAATCAATATTATATAACATCTAACTAACCCCTTTTTTGTTTGTCATCCTATTTTTGTTCCCGCATTTAAATCTACTTACCTTCTACATTTTATTATACACATATTTGTGCTTAATTGAAATAGTGATTATTATTGTGTACGGCATTTCTCTTTTTTACTTTCTTATATTGTTGGAAGGATTGTCGAAAAGATGTATATATGCTAACTTTGCTTGATGAATGCATTACACAAATGATAATGAAAAGAATAATGAACAGAATAGCAAAATATGTATACTGGCAGGCAATAATTGTATAGAAGATTTTTAGGGGAATAGATATAATGAGGACAGTTAATGATATAGTACTTTATGGAGGAAATTATGGATAGACAGGAAGCCGTTAGGAGAGCAACCGAACTGGTTGAGCAGATGAGTGTAGAAGAGTTGGCGTCTCAGCTACGGTTTGATGCAGAAGCAATTCCGAGATTGGATATTCCCGAGTATAACTGGTGGAATGAAGGTCTGCATGGTGTGGCAAGGGCCGGTAGTGCAACTGTTTTTCCGCAGGCAATCGGTTTGGGCGCTACATTTGACGAAGAATTATTAGAGCAGGTTGGCGAGGCTATTTCTGTAGAAGCCAGAGCCAAATATAATGAAAATGAAAAACACGAAGATAGAGATATTTATAAAGGTATAACCCTCTGGTCTCCCAACGTAAATCTCTTCCGCGATCCCCGCTGGGGACGCGGACATGAGACTTATGGTGAGGATCCGGTTTTGATTGCAAAGCTGGGTGTTTCCTTTATCAAAGGTCTGCAGGGCGAGGGTGAATACTTACGTACAGCGGCATGTGCAAAGCATTTTGCAGTTCATTCCGGGCCGGAAGAAAAACGTCACTTCTTTGATGCAAAGGCATCCCTAAAAGAGATGTGGGAAACCTATCTTCCTCAATTTGAGGCTTGTGTGAAGGAAGGACATGTGGAAGCTGTCATGGGAGCGTATAACCGGACCAACGGAGAAGCATGTTGCGCACACAGCTATCTGATGGATGAAGTATTACGAGGTCAGTGGGGCTTTGAGGGACATTATGTTTCCGACTGTTGGGCTGTCAGAGATTTTCATGAGCAGCACAAAGTAACTTCCAGACCGGAAGAAAGTGTAAAGCTGGCATTGGAGCGCGGCTGCGATTTGAATTGTGGTTGTACTTATCAGAAGATTTTAAATGCGTATCAGGAGGGACTGATTACAAAAGAATTGTTGCAAAAATCAGCCATCCGCCTGTTTACTACCAGATTTTTGCTGGGAATGTTTGATGAGACAGAATTTGATTCCATTCCCTATGAAGTTGTCGAATGCAAAGAGCATTTACAACTTTCCCAAAAAGCTGCACAGGAAAGTATCGTTTTACTGAAAAATAACGGAATTCTTCCGTTAAAGAAAGATAAACTCAAAACAATTGGCGTGATTGGACCGAATGCCAATTCCCGTGCTGCCTTGATTGGCAATTATCATGGAACCGCATCTCGTTATACAACCGTACTGGAGGGCATCCAGGACTATGTGGGCGATGACGTGAGAGTGCTTTATTCTCAAGGTTGTCATTTGTTCCTTGATCAGGAAGAAAAACTTGCAAGGGAAGATGACCGTATTTCGGAAGCTATGACAGTGGCTGAACATTCAGATCTGGTTATTCTGTGTCTGGGACTGGATGAAAGTCTTGAAGGAGAAGAAGGTGATACCGGTAATGCATATGCTTCCGGAGATAAAAAGGATCTGATGTTACCTCCTTCGCAGCAGAGATTGCTGGAAATTATTGCCGGAATGAATGTACCTTTTATTGTCTGTGTGATGACCGGAAGTGCCATGGACTTGAATCTTGCTGATGCAAAGGCGGCTGCAGTATTACAGGTTTGGTATCCCGGAGCAAGAGGCGGTAAAGCAATTGCAGATATTTTATTCGGAGAGGTTTCTCCTTCCGGAAAACTTCCGGTTACATTATATCATAATCTGCAGGGTATGCCCGATTTTGAAGATTATTCCATGAAAAACCGCACCTATCGTTTTGTGGAAAAACAGCCCTTATATCCGTTTGGTTATGGATTAAATTATGCAGACACAACAGTTATAAGTGCAAAACCTGATAAAGACATTACCTATGCGCAGGCCAAGGATACGGAATTATCTGTTGTGGTTGAAGTTGCAAACAAAGGTGATGTTGCAACACAGGACGTGTTACAGGTGTATGTCCATGTGGATGATAAAAATGAAGTACCCAATCCCAAGCTTGCAGCATTTGCAAGGGTTGCATTAGCCGCAGGAGAGAAGAAGACAGTATCTGTTTTGATACCAAACAAAGCTTTTTCTGTGGTAGATGAAGATGGTCAGTCACAGTTTAGTGGAAGCAAAGCTGACATTTATGTCGGATTTGGACAGCCGGATGAAAGGACGGCACAACTTACCGGAAAAGAATGTATTCAAATAACGATATAATTTGAAGCAAGACCAGAGTGGTACAATAAAGCGGCAAAAAATAATCTAAAAAAGTAAATTGTAGAAAAATGGTTATAGCATAATCGGTATAGTAAAATCGGTATATCAAAATCAGTAAAGAAATCTTAATAAGATTTTTTGAAATAAGTGTGTAATGACAGATGGTTTCATAATGGAAGAATCAGGAGCTTCCCTTTATGGAATCATCTGTTGTTATGTGTAAGAACGTCAGTCCGGATACCTTTTGAATAATGTATGTGTGCAGTCTGGGTATTGTTTAGATGATTTATGTGCGCGGTTCGAATATTTTTAGATGATATATGCATGCAATTGGGATTTTAAATATGAAAGAAAAAGGAATAATTATACAGTAGGTATAAAACGCTTGAATATAAAAGATGACAATGTTAGAATAGCAATACTATGAAAAAGAGAGATGTATATAAAAAGGCTCTGTTTCTGGCAGTGCCGATGATGATTCAAAATGGAATAACGAATGCGGTCGGACTGGTTGATAATGTGATGGTAGGAAGTCTGGGAACCGAGAGTATGACGGCTGTATCCATTGTGGTACAGTTGATTTTTGTCTTTAACCTTTCGGTATTTGGCGGTTTATCCGGCCCCGGAATTTACGGAGCACAGTATTACGGACAGGGCAATCAGGAAGGCGTGAGAAATGTTTTTCGTATCAAGCTCTGGATTGGTGCTTTTTGTATGCTTGTGGGGACTTTGGTTTTTCTTACACTGGATACGGCGTTGATCGGTTTATATTTACATGGTAATGATGCCGGGATTGACAGTGCACTTACCGTTACCTATGCGAAGCAATACCTGCAAATTATGCTTTTAAATATTTTGCCATTTGTCATTACACAGGTATATGCGGGTAGCTTACGCGAAACGGGTGAAAGCTTTAAACCGATGATTGCAGGGGTTTGTTCGGTAGTCGTAGATATTGTATTAAACTACATCCTGATTTACGGTAAATTTGGCTTTCCGAGACTGGAAGTGCGTGGTGCCGCTATTGCAACGGTTGCAGCAAGAGTTGTGGAAATGGTTATTATCATTGTCTGGGCTCATGCGCAAAAAAGAAAGCATACATTTTTACAAGGTGTCTATCGTACCTTGAAAGTTCCGGTTTCTATGGTAAAAGAAATACTCAAAAAGAGTATTCCCATTTATTTTAATGAATTTTTATGGGCAGGCGGAATTGCTGCTCTGACCCAATGCTATTCGTTGCGTGGACTGAGTGTTGTAGCAGGCATGAATATCTCAAACGCACTGTGCAATTTGCTAAATGTGGTATTTGTTGCCATGGGAAATGCGGTTGGGATTCTGTCGGGCCAGCTTTTAGGTGCAGGCAAGTACAAAGAAGCTAAGGCTAACTCTATGAGCCTGATGTGGTTTACCGGCGGATTGTGTGTACTTCTGACACTTCTGCTTGTTTCCATCTCCGGTGTATTTCCACTTTTATATGATACTTCGGATGAGGTTCGGAAACTGGGAGGAAGTTTCATCGTGATTACGGCATTGTTTTTCCCGGTACAGGGTTGTCTGAATGCCTTGTATTTTACCTTGCGTTCCGGCGGAAAAACGTTTGTCACCTTTTTATTTGACAGCGTATATTCGTGGGTTGTAACGGTGCCGATTGCCTGGCTTTTGTGTAATCTGACCTCGCTCCCTATTCTGACAATCTATGCAATCGTACAGAGTGCGGATATTATAAAACTGCTTGTGGGATATGTTTTAATTCAAAAAGGGATTTGGATTACGAATCTTGTGGAAGAGAAGTAGTACGTTGCGGGATGGCAGTCGCCCTTGCAAAATTATATATCTTTGCCCGCGGAATTTGGCGAGGTTTCTTGGCATTTCTTAGCGGCATAAGCGAACAAAAATAATACCCGGTTTCAACTGTTCGAAGACGAAGTCTGAGTTTTGAAACCGGGTATTATTTATATATTCAATCGTTTTATAATCTCATTACGAACCTTAGGACCAACGAAAATAACCAGAGCAAAAATAGAAACCACAGTAGTAATCATGCAGATAATCCAGAATAAAGGAGCCATTCCATAAATGGCAATCATGATAATGCTGGGTAAAACACCGATTAAAACATTGCATAACATATACACCATGGCATTGCCGGTCTTGTCGAGCATACAAAAGATAAAGTTTAAAACCAAAGCTACCATACAGATACAGGGCAGAATGTAGTTGACGCAAAAAGTAAAAAATTCCAGATAGTAAGCGGTAGGCAACAATAGTACTCCTATATAAAACGCAATATAAAATACAAAATAGGAAGGAAGGGAATGCCGTTTAATCAGTTTATTTAATAAAATCTGAAAACCGACAACCCACAATAATACAATCAGACTCCAATGGATATCCCGATCATATGTGATTAGAAAATCTATTGCAAAGCAGATAAAAGTTGCAGCACACATAATAAAAAGTTGGAGCTTGTACCAGAATGACTGCGTTTTTAATTTGCTGCAATCCGGAAAATATGGATCCTGCAGAATAGAAGATAAGGCAATTGCAGAATCGCTTTCTTCAAGATGCTCTCTGTCTGAGTGCGAATCGGATTCATTTTCAAGCGTTTCCTGATTTGCGTCTGCGCCGGCATCAAATTTATATACCAGTTCATTCTGACATAAAGGACAGTATTCAAAGGTCCCGCCGACTTCAGCCTGACAGTTCGGACAATATTTCATCATGATTTTACCACCTCCGTTGCCTGAACCTGCACAGGAATCCCTTCTTTTGAGAAACTTCTGACAAAATTTTTCAATACACCGGTATTACGATAGCCGGAAGTAATCCCTAGGGTCATTTCATCCTGATAACTGCAAATCGTCATAAATAATTCATTGTGACTACAGAATGCGGTATATTTTTCAACATGCTGCTGCATTTCTGCCGGAATATTCATAACGCCAAGATTGGAGATGACTGCAGAAACCCGTTTGTTTTCTTTCTTGGAAAAGAATTTTACGACCGGTTGTTTGATGAAAAGTGGAACCATGCGAATTAAAAAAATGTGTTCTAACAACTGGTAATAATCCATCTGCCTGCGAATTTGCTCAGGTTGTAAAATGTTTTTTAATTTTGCGTCATACTCTTTGGCAAGAGATTCGACGGTTTCGTCTCCGGTAAAAATGTGACTGATACTGATATTGTTAAAAAAATTACGTGATGTTTCCGAAGGATAATAGTTACGCAGATTAACCGGCATACTGATGGTAATCGGCTGCTTACGTTTCAGGGCAGGCATATCATCATAAATTGCCATCATGAGCTTGGCACCGATGAAACTGGAAAGGCTGACCTGATACTGCTTAGAATGCTCCAATAAATCTTTGGAAGGCATGCTGATTTCAAAAAACTGCAACTGATCGTAAGGCAATTTACGACCATGTATATGATAAGATTTTTTGACGCTTGGAGCAGCTTTTGCATTCCGGGTATAAAACTTTTTAAAACTGTCCTGTGCCAAATCATCTGCAGATGCACCAAATCCGATGGTAACATTTTTCATTTCATTCGGATATTTCAGACGAAGATAGTTTTGTACCAGAATGTTTAAAAATTCCAAGGCTCCCGTTCCATCGCTGAGTGCATGGAAAAGTTCCACGTTGATGCGGTTGTGAAAATATGTGACACTGTAATGCAGTGATCCGGTATAGTTTTTTCCGTATAAAACCGGACAGGGGCGTTCGTGTTCTTCTGTCACTTTTGGCATCACATCGGTTGTCTCCAAATAATGCCAGAACAGTCCACGTCGGATGCGGACCTGAAAAAGAGGACGGCGTTTGATGGTCGCCATTAATGCCTCTTGCAAGAGATCCGGATTGATAGGCTCTTTTAGTGTACAGCTGACACGAAGGCTACGGGTATCACGTTCATTATGGGTGGCCAGAAAGACTTTTGCCACATTATCTACTTTGTACCAATTTTCTGAACTCAAGTTATTGCTCCTGATGATGATTATTTGTTATATTTCTTTGTCTATTTTTTTCGTCTGTATTTCATTAATGGTTTCATCTGTATTTTATAAATGCTTTCGTCTGTTTTACATCTGGATTTCTATTTACTTTTCTATCTGTTTTTTGTTATTTAATAAATCGAAAAGAGATGTTTCTATAAAATACTATCTATGAAATTCTTAATGTCATCCAAAGCTTTGGACGCTTTGGGAATAGGCATCTGTTGAAATACATGCCAGGCACCTTTGTATATTTCCAGTACAGCATGACAGTTAGCTTTGCGTAACGCCTTTAAAAGATGCTCGCTGTCAGAACGAAGAATTTCATTGCTTCCAACCTGAATCATGGTTGGAGGAAAGCCTGATAAATCCGCAAAAAGAGGACTGTACCTGGGATTGGCATAATCCGTATCATCCTGCAGATAGGCCTTGCGTACTACCATAATGTAATCATAGGTCAGAATAGGATCGGCATCCTGATATTTTTTGTATGAAGATGCAGTAGCAGTCATATCTGTCCAGGGGCTCATAAGTATCAATGCTTTTGGCAACATTCGTTTTTGCTCTTTGAGTAAAAGTGTGAGCTCTAATGCGAGATTGCCGCCTGCCGAATCACCCGCGAGTATGATGTCCTCTGCACCGTATCCTAAGTGCATCAGATAATCCCATACCTGCATGGTATCTTCTATGGCAGCAGGATAAGGATATTCGGGAGTCAGACGGTAAGCATATGATAATACAGCTAAGCCTGTGTGAATGGCCAGTTTTCCGGATAATACCCCTGCATAGCCAAGACCACCACATGAAAATCCACCACCATGGCAATAGAGAATAATCGGTTTCTTGGGATATGCATGTTTGGGAAAGGTCCACTGTGCTTCCATTTCTCCGATATTTAGTTTTTCAAATGTTATGCCAACAGAAGGAGTTGCCAGTTTTGATATCACTTCCTCGGAATGACGACGCTTATCCAATTCCTCGGAAACGAGTTTGCCGGCATTGCCGACAACACTGTGGGCAGCTTTCATTGCCTTCATGAGAGGGCTCATTTTGATATTGTTTTCTTCCATATGTTTCATAGATTACCTGATAATTATTACTATTATTAAAATTGTTTTTTGTTCTCAATATTATGTGATACCAGAATAATATGATTATACTTATGTGTGAGACAATCTGTTGATATCAAGAGGGATATACTTTTTGATCCCAATATCAATAATGTTAAGACATCGCTATATTCTATCATGTACGACTATAGATACTCAAGGATTACTTGGAGCTTTCTTATTATCTAATTTTGTTTATTTATTTTTCTACAATAATCTTACGCTTGCTTGACGGGGTAAGGGAGAGGAGAATAATCAAAAAATGCCCCGCAAAAAATGGGAGGCGGGGTATAGAAGAATAAAGCAAGCAAAAAATATCCCGCGAAAAATAAATAGCGGGGATCCGGTTCAAATCTTGAAACATCAGAAAAAATCCACTATAATAAGCATCGGTGAAAACAAATGAAGACAAAACAACAGATGTACAATCTGGTTTTTTAATTTTTTTCTATATTAAAAAGGAATCCGATACAGGCTTTGTTGCGATTTCTGGGTGTACTGTTATATGTATCAGGCGGAATTGCTTTTGTGTTTGTAAAAAATAAGACGAAGTATGATGTCAGAGCCGTTTCGATGGTTATTAAATCCCTGATGATTCTTATTTTGGGACTGATGCCTGCGGATATTGATATCGTAATCGGTCTGTTTCCCACGTTTTTTGCCATGGCATTTCAGTGGAATTCTTTTCCGGGAGAATACGGATATGTCAGTTCCACCATTTTTTCAACGAACAATACCAGGCAGGTATCTTTGGCGTTGGGAGAGATTTTGTTTTCCGATGATGGAAAAAAAGGCATAGAGGCAAAAGAAAGAAACAAACCTGCTTGTCCAACAATTTGGTATAAAAGCTGTATGGTTTGACTGGATTTTTATTGCTACAGGTATTATTCTGTTAATAAATGAAAAGAAAAGATGTTGATGAGTTAAGTTATCCGGGACTTACCGGAAGAAAGGAAGAGTCAATTATCAATCAGGATAATTGGACAAATGAAATAGAATGATTAATGAATTTTACAAAAGCATGTTAAGTGGAAAATCAATTATTCGGGAACTGAGCGAATATGCAACTGCCCGAGGAAAAGAAATCGGATATGAAAATGTTTTTGATTTCAGTCTGGGCAATCCCAGCGTTCCCACGGTACAAGAATACCAGGATGAAATCGTAAGATTACATACACAGGTAGATCCTATGAAGGTACACGGATATAGTCCGTCATTGGGTATCGAATCGGTCAGAGAGACGGTTGCTGAAAGTCTGAATAAAAGATTTGGTATGGATTACGAAGCGAAACACATTTTTATGACAAGTGCTGCCGCATCTGCACTCGCACATGCTTTCCGCGCCACAACCAAACCGGGAGATGAGATTTTGACTTTCGCACCATTCTTTCCGGAGTATAATCCGTATGTCAATCATACAGGAGCAAAGCTTAGAGTGGTTCCTGCCAATACCACGGATTTTCAGATCAATTTCGAAGCATTTGAAGAGATGATAAATGAAAATGTTATGGCGGTTTTGATTAACACACCCAATAATCCGTCCGGTGTTGCATACAATACAGGAACAATTAAGAGACTGGCTGATATCTTATATGCAAAACAGAAAGAATATGGACATGATATTTTCTTAATCAGCGATGAACCGTATCGGGAAATTGTTTTTGAGGGTTCGGATTCGCCTTATGTCAGCAAGTATTATGATAATTCCATTTCCTGCTATTCGTTTTCAAAGAGCCTTTCCCTTCCGGGAGAGCGAATTGGCTATCTGGCAGTCAATCCAAGAGCAACGGATGCGGATATTTTTGCCGTTATCTGCGGTCAGATCAGTAGAGGAATTGGTCACAACTGTCCGTCATCCAGTGCACAGTTAGCGATGGCTAAAGTTATAGACAAAACAAGTGATCTTTCCGTGTATGAGACGAATATGAATTTATTATATGATGCTTTGACAGATCTTGGATTTGAAGTTGTAAAGCCGGATGGAACCTTTTATATTTTCCCCAAGGCTTTGGAAGAGGATGCCAATGCTTTCTGCATGAAAGCCAAAAAGCACGATTTGATTTTTGTCCCTTCGGATAATTTTGGAGTTCCCGGATATTTCCGTATGGCTTATTGTATTGATACAGAAAAAGTGAAACGCGCAATTCCGGCTATCCGGAAGTTTGTAAAAGAAGAATACGGAATGTAGCGGATTAGAGAAAGAAAAATGCTGTTTCCTTGTGAAATGGCATTTTTAATATGGGGGATTCAAATGAAAAAGAGCATTATGACACTGGCGATCATATTGATGATGGCACTTTTATTTAACGGATGCAAAAGTACAGAAGAAAAAACGGAAATGACGACGGAAGAGACATCAGACAATGTAGATCAGGTTGAAGATGAAAAAAGCAGCAATCAGGATACAAACGGTAATCAGGATACATTAAAAAAGGAAGAAATGCTGAAAGATACATCTGAACAGGATTCTGATGTAAAAGATGAACAGAATGGAACAGAAAGTGAAAAAGAAACTCCTGTTGCAGTTCATGGAAAGCTTTCAGTGAAAGACACGCAGTTAGTAGATGCAAACGGTGATGCATATCAAATACAAGGCGTATCGACACATGGAATTAACTGGTTTCCGGAATATATCAATAAGGAAGGATTTCAGTCAATGCGAGACGACTGGGGAATCAACTGTGTCCGTATTGCCATGTATACGGCAGAGTCGGAGAGTTATTGCGAGGGCGGCAACAAGGAACAACTCAAGACACTGGTAAAGCAAGGGGTGGATTATGCGACGGAGTTGGGAATGTATGTCATTATCGACTGGCATATTCTGCATGATTTAGACCCGAATAAATACAAACAAGATGCCATCGAATTCTTTGATGAAATGTCAGAGTTATATGCGGATTACGATAATGTTCTATATGAAATCTGTAACGAGCCCAATGGTGGTACATCCTGGTCTCAGGTAAAAGATTATGCCAATGAAGTAATTCCGGTTATCAAAGAACATGATTCGAACGCAGTCATTATTGTCGGAACTCCGACCTGGTCACAGGATGTGGATCTTGCCGCAATGGATCCCATTGAGGGCTATGATAATATCATGTACACCATTCATTTCTATGCGGATACACATAGGGATAATATCCGTCAGAAAATGGAAAAGGCTCTTGCTGCCGGAATCCCTGTCTTTTGTACCGAATTCGGGGTGTGTGATGCCAGCGGTTCAGGAGCAAACAATTTTGACGAAGGCAATAAATGGATTCAGGCCATGGACGATAACGGAGTTAGTTACTGTATCTGGAACCTGTCTAATAAGAATGAAACCAGCTCTCTGATAAAGAGTGGCTGTACCAAAAAGTCCGGCTGGACGAAAGATGATTTATCGGAAGCCGGTGTTTGGTATATAGAGGTCCTTGGAAAAGATGTGAATGAAATCGGAAAAACATCGCCATCTGATAATGCCGCAGAGGATACAAAGGATGCAGAAAATAATGGTAATAATACTGCAACAGAAAATGAAACGAATAATAAATCTGTAAACAGTAATAAAAGCAACGATAACAACAATGATAATGAAACAACTGCAGATGATAAAAAAAACAGAAAAGATTCTGACAAATCCAAGAATAGCGAGAGTAAAAGCGGTAATTTGAAAGTTTCCATTAACTGCAGCAATCATTGGTCTGACGGAAGCAAAGAGTTTTATCAGTACGATGTCAAAATTCAAAATGATGGTTCGTCAGCTGTGGATGGTTGGAATGTGCAACTGGATTTTGAACAGAGTATAACCATCGATCAGTCCTGGAATGGAAATTATGTAACAAGCGGCAACAGCATAACCATTCAGCCGGTTGATTATAATCAAAAGATAGAAGCAGGTCAGAGTGTTGATATGGGGCTAATTATAAAGACCAGTCAGACACAAAAGACACCGAATGTTTCCCTGAAATAAAAAAATCCCGGAATAGAATGTCCGGGATTTTTTGTATTTTGCCTCATGATATCAACGGAAGGGGAAAAGGTCATTATAATAACAGTTCAGGTAACACAGCATCTGCCATGGCTTTGTAACCATCAAGACTAGGGTGCAGGTGATCTCCGCTGTCATATGCATTTGCAAAAGAGGCAACATCTTTTGTGTCTCTGAGCGCTTGATCAAAATCAATACATCCGTCAATTAAATCTGTCTGACGGATAAAATTATTGTAGACATTTTTTAAATCCTCACGAAAAGGTGCATAGGTACGCCAACCTTTAATAGGAAGTAGTGTACCGACATAAACTTTATAATGATAAGAACGTGCTTTTTTAATATACCATTTTAATCCGTCAATCAGTTCGTCTGCCGTGGGCAAATCGCTCATGGGACGAAATGGATTGATGTCCGTTCCGACAGGATGAATGATGTCATTGATTCCCTGCTGGATAATGACGGTATCTGCTCCAACGGTAGGAACTTCATGGTCGAAACGGTTCCTGCCCATTAATCCGTAAGATTCGTATGTGATATTGTGGTATTCCCGTAAGATTCGGGAACCGCTGGTAGCCCTGCGGATAATGGCTGTGTGATGAAAGTTTTCTTTTTGACAACGAAGGGAAAGATAATCCGGCCATGCCTGTGCCGTGATGGAATCACCGTAGCAGATGACAGAACGGTTTCCTGCCTGCGTGCGAAGTGCAACATTGCTTAGAAAATAGTAAATATTTGTTTTACGACAGATGTCGATGGGGAAGGTTTCGGTCTCCGTCTGATCACCAATGGCATATTGACCGCCGGATAACGGGCCTGAAACAAAAACCGAAGAGCGCATGGATGTATAATCCCCAAGATAAAAACTGACAAAAAAAGAATCCTGCGCAGTAATATCGATGATGATTTCGTCCGATGTCAGATTGTCACCGTCATTGATTTTGGCAGCCTCTTTACCACCAAATGTCACAGGATAAAAACATCCCTTGTAAAGAATACTTGTTTTGTGGATGGTAATCGGTTCCAATCCACAGTAGTTATCAAAAGTTAGTTGAAGCTTATCACCACTGAACGGGCAATAAACCGGATAGCGTAGAGTGATATTTTTTGCGTAGCTTTCGGGTCTGTTTTCTGAGATGGAAACAGCGTTTCCCCAGACAGAAACCCATGTTGTGTTCTTGTGTTGATCCATGATGTTTTTTCCAATCTTTCTATCAGTATGATATGGTAGCTTTAAATCATAATCTGTAACTCATAATTCATACCTGTTTTTTCTTTTTCTTCCTTTAATAAATCTGTTTCAATGATGGTGCAATGCTTTAATGCCTGTTTGTCCAGATCAAATATCGAAGCGGCATCCTCAATCGCATGTGTTTCATGTTGTTTATAAGCATAGATTCCGGAAGGAAGTGTGCGGATGCCTTCGATATGCCTTCCCCAATCGCCGGCAACATCACTATTGGCGAGGGGGGCAACATGAATAAAAACATATTTCTGGGCAACACCTTTGTTGAAATCATAAATCAGTCCGGACGGATAGGATGCGGCAAGTCCCTGCTTTTGTGCTCCAACAAAGAGAGACAAAAGTTTTGGATTGTAATGTGTTGCATCCGTGTATTCATCAAAGGGAATCGTCAATACCGTGCGGGATAATAATGTTTTTTGCATGCAACCGGCCGGAACAACCAGATCCGGATGATGTTCCAATGCATTCATGGTATTTTGTAGCGTCTCCATGGATTGATACATGGCTTTTATTTTGGATTCTGCAAGTGATTTGGCATCACCCAACAGTCTTTGTAAATCCGGTTTTCCGTGCGCATCGCAATAGGAAACCATGCTTTTTAACGGAATGCCCAGTTCGATGCACAAAGAAATAGCATCTAAGATATAGAGCTGATCCGCTTTATAATAGCGATACCCTGTTCTGTGATCGGTCAGGGCGGGTTTAAAAATTCCAATCTCATCATAATAGCGAAGAGACTTGATGCTGACATTTTTTGCTTTGGATACTTTTCCGATTGATAAATAACCTTTCATGTTAGCCCCTTTATCTTTCTAATGTAAGTATATTTTGATGTGCGTGTCAAAAGTAAACCTGGTCATGCACGGATATATTCGGATTGCTACATTGGTAAAATATAATATTTCTTATATTTTACCAAAAAATCTGTAATTTGTTTATAAAAATATCATTTTATATTCGAAAATACATATGATATACTTTGTTATAATCCGCAAAGTAAGAGAGACGGTATTATAAATAAGGATATTTTTATTAAAATATGTATCTGTGTGGATGGAAAATACAATATTTTGAAAAAATGTATTTTGAGGAAATTTGCAAAAAAAGAAGCAGAGAATTTTGTAAAAATATCGGTGCGAATGATAAACAGAGCAGTTTAGAAGGATGTGATAATTATGGATACATTAGACGGTTCAAAAATGAAGAAAACGGAATATATTAAAAATAAAGCAACTAAGGCAAAGAATACCGGTTTGCAAGCAATCTTTAAATTGATTTTCAGCCGTATTATGCTGACGGTTTTGATGCTGTTGGGGCAGATTTATTTATTGTTTATTTTGTTAGAGCGAATGAATGCATCCAATGCAAAATGGTGGTTGTACTTTTTTAATATTTGTGCAGCTTTATGTATTGTTGTGATTATTAATAGCAATGAGAATCCGGCATTTAAACTGATGTGGATGCTTCCGATGAGCATTGCACCTGTTTTTGGTGTGCTGCTGTATGTGTTTATTGCAGCTAATCCTGTGCGGATGGGACAATCCAAAGGGCTAAAACGTCGGATTGACGAGACGAAGCCCTATCTACAGACATCTGAGAAATTAAAATGGAAAATGAAAGAAGAAAAATTGCCGATTTCTGATCTTTCCTATTATATTCAAAATGTCAATCATTTTCCAACGTATACCAATACGGAAGTTTCCTATTTTGCAAATGGGCAGGAAAAATTGACGGATTTGATTTGTGAAATTGAAAAAGCTGAGAAGTTTATTTTTCTGGAGTATTTTATCATTAATAAAGGATATGTATGGGATACAGTGCTTGATGCATTGAAAAAGAAGGCTGCACAAGGCGTGGAAGTACGTCTGATGTATGATGGATTTAATTCCCTGATGGCACTTCCGACCAAATATGCCAAAGAGCTTGCACCGTTTGGAATACAAGTGCGTGAATTTGCACCGGTCAGACCTTTTTTATCTTCACACCAAAATTATAGAGACCATCGGAAAATTGTGGTAATTGATGGAAAAGTAGCTTTTAACGGTGGAATTAATTTGGCTGACGAGTATATGAATTTAAAAGAACGTTTTGGTTATTGGAAAGATACTGCAGTTAAAATTAGAGGAGATGCGGTCAAAAGCTTTACAGCAATGTTTTTGCAGATGTGGGGCATGTTTGATCCGGCTAATGAGGATTATGAAAGGTATTTAGGTGCGTTACCGACAGAATTGGATGATAAAAATACTGGAAACGTTTCCGAAGAAAAAAAGATGCTGTTTGCAGAAACTGATGCTGCATCAGAAGCAGAAGCATTACAAAAAACAAATACTAATTTTGGATATGTAATTCCGTATAATGACGATCCTTGTAATAGACAGGACGTGGCAGAAGAAGTATATTTGGATATTTTAAATAAAGCAAAAGATTATGTTTGGATCATGACACCTTACCTGATCCCGGAAAATGAGATGATTACCGGTTTGTGTTTTGCTGCGCAGCGCGGTGTTGATGTCCGCATTATTATGCCGCATATTCCGGATAAAAAGATTGTGTTTGATATTGCGCATACGTATTACACCCAATTGATTGATGCCGGTGTCAAAATGTATGAATTTACGCCGGGATTTGTGCATGCCAAGATGTTTTTGTGTGATGATTGCAAAGCAGTGGTTGGCACGATTAATCTGGACTTCAGAAGTCTCTATGAACATTTCGAGTGTGCAACATTTATTTATGATAATCCGGTTATCGACAAGATCAAAGAAGATTATCTTAATACATTTGATCAGTGTCAGGAATTCTTAAAAGAAGATTACAAAAAACTGCCTTTGCTAAATCGTATCAGCGGAAAAGTATTCCGATTGTTTGGACCGCTGCTATAGGGACGCGCCGGTGCACCCGGACATCCATGTCCGTCGTGCACCTTTTGCAGCATCCATGCTGCAAATTGCTGATATCGAACAAAATATTAAGATGGACTAATACATCTTCACAATAAACTCTCAAGAATAAAATTTACATCTATTTTTTATAATGAAATATATTTTGTGATAATTAGGTAATGGAATCAAAGACTGGGAGTTGCTATCTCAAGTGATTTCTTATGATTGATATTTGGATGGAGCACAGTAAATGTCTTATTATGACTGTACAAATAACATTTTGAATTGTGCTTTGACATTATATTTATACAGTAATCATTACTGACATAATTGATATCTAATTCGTTTTGAATCAATCTTGTATTTGCATACGATTTGGCGGGAGTTGACTAGTTTATCTTACTATTCTGATAATTTATCAGTACTTCGCGACAAGGATGTCGCGAAAGGCACATTTAAGGCAGGATGCCGCATATGTGCCGTGTACGTCCGAAGATAGTATGAACCCCCGGAATAGTTAGATAAACTGTTCAACGTACGCATCGTAAGCAAATACAAGATTGATTCAAAACGAATGCCGTGGCAAGGAACCATGGCAAGAAATCATAGAAAAAGGGTCGAGAAATTCTCGACCCTTCTATTTTTGTAATGCAATTTTGAAAGTGCTGTAAATTAGCCCATGACAACTTCAACTTTGTGTGTTGCACCGTCGCCAAATACGGGAAGAACATTTCCTTCGATGGCATTGCCGTCAACCGTAACACTCTTGATACCTTTACATACGTGATCAGGGTTTGAAACCTTGATATCATATGTTGCACCACGGAACTGACGGGAAGCTGATAAGCCATCCCATGCGGAAGGAATGGAAGGATCAATTTTTAATCCGTCAAAATCAGCCTGTACACCTAAGATATACTGTGAAATTGCAACCATGTTCCATGCAGCGGTTCCGGTAAGCCATGAGTTTTTACCCTGACCAAAGTGATTGCCGGGCATGCCGATATCGGAACCGGCATCTTTTCCACCAATCATCTGACCATATACATAAGGCTCTGTTTTGTGAATATCAGATGTTTCCTCTGTAAATGCAGGAGCGATTTCTGAATAATACTTAAATGCCTGATCACCTTTACCTGCATAAGCAGCAGCACAGATAATCCATGCGTTGTTGTGGGTAAAGATACCTGCGTTTTCTTTATATCCGCCGGGATATGTAGAAATTTCACCATACTGGATATAGTATTTTGTGAATGCAGGATTGTTTAATACAAGACCAAACTCTGTATTTAAGCGCTCGTCGATTGCTGCAAGAGTCTTAAGGTCTGCACCATGGTCTTTACCGATTTCAGACATGATGGCAAATCCCTGAGGCTCGATGAAAATCTGACCTTCTTCACATTCTTTGGAACCCATTTTTTCTCCGTTTGCATCGTATGCACGGATGAACCAGTCGCCGTCCCATGCTGATTCCATAACGTTAGCTTTCATCTTGTCGATTTCTGCCTGAGCAGCAGCAGCTTCGTCATCTTTGCCAAGGTGTTTTAAGATTTCTACATAGTTCGGACCTGCATATGTAAAGAGTGTTGCAACCATAACGGATTCAGCCACTTTTGAATAACCGCCTTCTGCAGCAAATTTCGGATTGGTGTAAGTCTGGAAACTTTCACCGGGTGTATCTGAGAAGCAGGAAAGGTTAATACAGTCATTCCAGTCAGCACGCATTGCAAGAGGAAGACCGTGAGGTCCTAAGTTGTTTACAATCTTGTAGAATGAAACTTTTAAATGGTCAAGCATCGGCTGAGCGATAGACATGTCATTGTCATAAGGAACCATTTCATCTAAAATGCTCCAGTCTCCTGTTTCTTTGATATATGCGGAAACAGAAAGGATTAACCACAAAGGATCATCGGAGAAATCACCACCGATATCGGCATTACCTTTTTTGGTAAGAGGTTGATACTGATGATAGCATCCGCCATCCGGGAACTGTGTGGAAGCGATATCAATGATACGTTCTCTTGCACGATCCGGAATCTGATGAACGAAACCAAGGACATCCTGGTTGGAATCGCGGAAGCCCATACCACGTCCGATACCTGATTCAAAATAAGAAGCGGAACGTGAAAGGTTGAAAGTAACCATACACTGATACTGGTTCCAGATATTAACCATACGGTTAACTTTGTCATCCGGAGTATCGACATTGAGAATGCTAAGAAGCTTATCCCAGGTTTCTTTTAATTCTGCCATTCCGGCAGCAACCTTTTCAGGTGTATTGTACTGTTCCATCATGGCAAGAGCTTTTGTTTTGTTAATGGTCTTGCCATCTGCCTCAAATTTTTCTGCAACCGGCATTTCAACATAACCGAGGATAAATACCAAAGTCTTTGTTTCGCCCGGAGCAAGAGTGATTTTTTTGTAGTGAGAAGCAATCGGAGACCAGCCATCAGCAAAAGAGTTGCCGGGCTTATCTGCAAGAACAACCTGAGGTTCATGGAAACCGTTGTATAAGCCGATGAAAGCATCTCTGTCTGTATCATAGCCGTCAATTTCGTCATTAACTGTGTAGAATGCGAAATGATCACGTCTGTCTCTATATTCTGTCTTGTGGTAAATGGTAGAACCAACAACTTCTACGCGACCGGTAGAGTAATTACGCTGGAAGTTTGTGCAGTCATCCTGTGCATCCCATAAGCACCATTCAGCAAATGAGAAAAGGGAAAAAGACTTTGTCTCAGAGCCTTCATTTGTGAGTACGACCTGTTGAACTTCACCATTATAATCCTGTGGTACAAAGAATGTAACTTCTGCTTTTAAATCATTCTTTTTACCGGTAATGATGGTATACCCCATACCATGGCGGCATTCATATGAATCGAGTTCTGTTTTTACCGGAGTCCAGCCCGGATTCCAAATGGTGCCGTTATCATTAATATAGAAATAACGACCGCCCATATCAATCGGTACATTATTATAACGATAACGCGTGATTCTTCTGAGACGAGCATCTTTATAGAAAGAATAACCGCCTGCCGTGTTGGAGATTAATGAAAAGAATCCCTGTGTTCCAAGGTAGTTGATCCAAGGATAAGGTGTTCTCGGTGATGTGATGACGTATTCTTTGTTTGTGTCATCAAAGTAACCAAATTTCATAAAGCAAATTTCCTTTCAAAATAGTATTTTGATAGAGTGTCCCCCTAGACAATCCATAGAAAAATTATACAGAATGGAATAGGTAAAATCAAGACAATTCTTTCTGCACAAATGCCATATTTTGACGTGTTTTTTTGTGAAAAAATGTTATAATTCAAAACGTGCTCGGGCAAAGCATTTTGGCAATTATTTTAGGTATATAAGAGGTATCGAAATTCCGAACAAATATAATCGGATCAAATGGTAACGTTCCCGAAAAAAATATAGAATAATTCATGAAAATTTTTCATAAAAAAATGGAAAAGCTATTGACAAACAGTCATAGAGAAACTAACATATGAATAAAATATGAACAAAATATGTACAAAGACACAAAAGCGGAGTTTTAAAATTGGTAAATACTAACAAAAACATCCAAAGTGTACAAAAAATCTGAAAAAACGCTTGATTTTTTGGATAAAATGATATAAAGTAACACTTGTCAAAAGAATTTCATGTACAATTTGTCCTATATCACGGGAAATGTTGATAATGATTTCTCGCACCTTGACAATTTATTATTTGGCATTTAGTTATCTACCAGATAACTTTTTATAAATGCACTACTTATTAACACACTTATTTCAAAACAATCTTTATTAGGAGGAATGAAAAAGAATGAAAAAGAAATTATTAAGTGTATTACTTTCAACAGCTATGGTAGCTTCATTATTAGTAGGCTGCGGTGGCACAC
>JAGAJL010000027.1 GCA_017626095.1 Lachnospiraceae bacterium | reverse complement strand
TCCTTTCTGGGAAATTGATTTTGACAACTTAATTATACCATTTGGAGCTGATTGTTACTATAAATTTTGAGTGATAAAGAGGTATGCCATGCCTCGCAAACCCGCATAAATACTGAATAGGCGGAGTTTTGCTCATGGCTACAAAAGAAATAGAAAAGAGTTGATAAAGATGAAAAGAAGAAAGATGAACCACAGTGGTTTTACATTGGTAGAATTGATTGTTGTACTTGTAATACTGGCGATTCTTGCGGCCATTCTTGTACCACAGCTTCTAGGATATATTGACAGGGCAAAAAAGGAACAGTATATGTTGGAAGCCAAAAACTGTATGACGGCTACACAGACGGAAGTAACGGGGCTTTATGCGCATGATTCAGTGGTGGGAATCAATGATGAAAGTCTGGTTGGAAACAATCCGTACGGCGATGTTTCCTGACTGGGTAAACCTGAGGCAAAAAAAATACTGGAAACGGCGGATGCAGATCCTTATATGCTGATTGTGGGAATGGGTGATTACGAAACATTTAAGAATACGGATTTGCATAAAGCCTATACGGTATATTTTGTGGCATACTGGCCCGACAAGCAGAAAGATCCCATCTTTTTTAACGGTTCCACATGGGTATCGGAGTATCCTTGGAAGTCTTCGGGAGCTAATACATTTGTCGTAAACGGTGAAGAAATTAAGCTGCAATTTTATTTTATTGATGCACCAAGAACAAATATGTCAGCAAACTGGAACGAATTAAAGGGATATTTGGGCGTGTCATAAAATGAGACAACAGAAATTGGACATGCGATATATGTGAAACAAAATGCAAAAAGTATTTGAGATTTCAGTATTTAAATGGATATTTGAGAAATTCAATAGATAAAAGCAAGAGTAGGTTAATAGAATGGAAAGTATGATTATCAATGGCAATTCGATAGAGGAGATGAAAAAGCTTGAGGAAAACAGCATTGATCTGATTTTTGCCGATCCACCTTACTGGATGAGAGTGGAAGGAGTTTTAAAACGTGTAGAGGGAACGAATTTTGACGGTTGTATGGACGCATGGGATCAGTTTGAAAGTCTGGAAGATTATGAAGCCTTCACAAAAGAATGGCTTTGTGAATGCTACCGGATTTTAAAGCCCGACGGCTCCATCTGGGTAATCGGCGGGATGCAGTGCATCTATACCATCGGCGCTATTATGCAGGAAATCGGTTACTGGCTGATTAATGATATCGTATGGCACAAAAAAAATCCGACGCCGAATTTTAAGGGAACAAGATTAAATAACAGTCATGAAACATTAATCTGGGCTACGAAAAGCAAAAAATCCAAGTATACGTTTCACTACAAAACAGCAAAAGAGCTGAATCTGGATACCGTGGATGAAGCTGATTATGAAAACGGGATTCGCAAGCAATTGGGATCGGTTTGGAAAATTGCAGTGTGCTCCGGAAACGAGCGACTAAAAAATGAACAGGGCGAAAAGCTTCATACAACACAAAAGCCGGAAGAACTGTTATACCGTATTATTGCGATATCTTCCAATGTGGGAGATATGGTACTGGATCCGTTTGGCGGAACGATGACTACGGGTGCTATTGCAAAAAGACTGGGACGAAAATATTTTATGATTGAACGGGATCCCAAATATTATGAGTACGGGAAACAGAGAATCGATCAGGAAGTATTTGAAGATTCGGATATTGCCAATGCTTTCTATGACAAAAAGCCTTTGACAGCCAAGATGCCGGAGATGATTCAAAACGGTTTCTTTTTTAATGAGGAGATGTTCTATTTGCAGGATGGAACAAAAGGCGGTATTTTGCAGGCAGACGGAAAACTTCTTTATAAAGGGAAGATTACGGATATGCACAGTTGTGCGGCAAAGGTAAAAGGTGTAAAAGCCAAGAGGCTGAACGGCTTTGCGGTTTGGTTTGTAAAGCGTGACGGCATTCTGGTGTCAATTCAGGAAATCAGAGAAGACTATCGAACCTGGTTGCAACAGAAAACCGATTCAAATAAATAATCGGTTTGTGAATAGAAAAAGAGAGAAAATGCACATGCTAAGATAAATGCATGGCAGGAGATGAATGTTCATGAATAAGCGACGGAAACATCAATTGGAAAGATTTCTCTATATATCAGCTGCCTTACTTTTTGTTTTGGCAGTTGTTTTCTTGTGCGTACTGGGGATAAAAGCCGTGAGCCGGAATAAGAATGCCGATAAAGAAGAAGCGGGCGGAGAAATGGTTATGGAAGAGCCTTTCGGAGAAAATAGTATGGAAGAAACGACCGACGAAAACGATTTTGTAGAAGAAAACCAAGCAATCGACACAGAGACTGCACAGCTTGAGAACGATTTGGAAACCGAATCTGAGGATACAGAGAGCAAAGAATCGGATGCGATGGAAACATATATTTTGCAGGCAGAAGAGATGGTTGACCGGATGACGTTGGAAGAAAAGGTGTATCAGTTATTTATCATTACACCGGAGGCACTGACGGAGGTTGACACCGTAACGGCAGCAGGACAGACCACAGAAAAAGCATTGGAACAGTATCCGGTAGGAGGACTGGTCTATTTTGCAAAAAATCTGGTTGATTCCGCGCAAACGCAGACGATGCTTTCAAAAACACAGGAATATGCCCTTAAAACACAAGAATTGCCGTTGTTTTTATGTGTGGATGAGGAAGGTGGAAAGGTAACACGCATTGCCGGAAATTCTTCCTTTGGTGTAAAAAATGTTGGAGATATGCAGGATATCACGGATTCACAACAAGCATATGAAGCCGGGACCTATATCGGATCCTATTTGAAAGATTTGGGATTTAATTTTGATTTTGCACCTGATGCGGATGTATTGACCAATGGAGGTGCTGATGCCATTGGTGCCAGATCGTTTGGAGATAATCCACAGCTGGTGGCAAGTTTTGCAGGTGCAGTTTCAGATGGATTACACGAACAGGGTATTCTTAGTACGTTCAAACATTTTCCCGGTCACGGAGCTGTGAAACAGGATACCCATGATGGTTTTGCCTATTCGGATAAGACATATGAGCAATTAATGGAGGCAGAATGGATACCTTTTCAAAAAGCACAGGATTTTGGTATCGATGCGGTTATGGTCGGACACATTTCACTTCCCAATGTTACAGGAGATGAGACACCGGCTTCTTTATCTGAAAAAATGGTAACCCAGACTCTTCGAAATGATTTGGGCTATGACGGACTGATTATTACCGATGCCCTTAACATGGGAGCGATTGTACAAAAATATTCTTCTTCTGAGGCGGCGGTATCTGCTGTTTTGGCAGGAGCCGATTTATTGTTGATGCCGGCTGATTTTCATGAGGCAGCGACAGGGGTTATTGCAGCAACAGAGGATGGAACCATTCCGAAGGCGCGTATCGACGACGCGGTAATACGGATTGTAGCTACCAAACTGAAATGGCAGGATGTTTCCAAAGAGTTAGCGAGTACAACTGCTAAAACGGATATATCGGATAAAACAGATATTTCAAATAAAACAGATGCATCAAATAAAATATCTGCTAAAACAGATGAAGAAACAGATCATAAAACCGGACAGATTTCAACGATACCAATGATTGATGTATCGGCTTATCAGGGAAATGTCGATTGGCAAAAAGTGGCGGCATCGGGTATCCGGGGAACCATGATTCGGTTGGGCTTTCGGGGGTATGGAAGTGCAGGAAGCCTGAATATGGATGACTACTTTTTGCAAAATCTGCAGAATGCAACGAATGCAGGTTTAAAAGTGGGTGTGTATTTTCATTCGGAAGCCGTAGATGTGAATGAAGCGAAAGAAGAGGCCCGTTTTGTGATTGAAAAACTGCAGAATGCAGATTTAGCCCTCCCGGTTGCATTTGATTTAGAATACAGCAATCAGAGAGAGAAACGATCCAATTTTTTGAATACCGCGCAGCGCACGGATTTAGCGATTGCATTTTGTAATGAAATTCAATCTGTCGGATATGAAGCCATGGTTTATTATGATGTAGAAGCAGACGCCCAAAAGACAATCGATACATCCCGCCTGTCAAATATTAAAATATGGGTTGCTGACTATCAAAGTAAAGACGCCCCTGCTTATCGCGGTACATATCAGATGTGGCAGTATTCCAATACCGGAAGTGTAGGAGGAATATCGGGAAATGTGGATCTGGATTATTTTGTAGAATGAAAATGCTTTAAATTTCAAATTTTTATACTAGTAAGCCGCACATAGCATAATATATCTTTACCGCCTCGTACTTCGGTTTTTAGTCTTTCTAAGCTGCACGCTCACAAAATTGCAATTCAATGCCCGGTTTCAAAACTCAGACTTTGTCTTCGAACAGTTGAAACCGGGCATTAATTTTGTTCGCCATGCAGCTAAGAAAGACACAAAACCTCGTAAAAGCCGGCGGGTAAAGATATATTATGCTATGTGCGGCTGACTTGTATCTCAATCTTCAGCTTCTTCGGCTTCATCAGATTCATCAGCTTCTTCGCTCAGTCTTTTAATGGTGCTTAAAAACAATTCACAAAGCTTATTATCCGGCTTGGGACCTAAAAGGTAAAGGTTTTCCTTGGCAATCATGCCACCGGCCATAGCGGCATGTCCGCCACCGTTTCCAATTCCCAAAAGTGCTTCGTGAATGATTTCTCCGGCGTCCATGGCAGGTGTTTCACTTCGTACCGAGAATTTCCAGTCGTTGTCTCTTTTTGCATATATGATGACAAAATCAACATTTTCCAAAGCCAGAATAAAATCAGATGTCATGGCAATCAGTGCATCCGGACAGGGGAAAGGAATATGGGCAATCCCAATACGGTCAAAAACCTGAATGGTTTCGAATACGGCTCCGTATGCGGATAAATCAGAGAATTCCAGAGTGTTGCAGGATACACGGTTGAGTAAAACTATATCCGAATATTGATTCAGATAGGCGTACATTTCAATATCGGTATCGGTAACACCGCGGGTAAAGTTATTCGTATCCATTTTCAAACCATAAAGCAAAGCGGTTGCCGTTTTGACATCCGGTGTGATCTGATATTTTTTGAAATATTGGGCAATCAGCGTGCAGCAGGCACCAACGATGCGGACTTCTTTATATTCATAGTCAATGTCAACGATAGTTGGATGATGATCAATACAGGCAACTTCATCGCCAATCAGATCTGTTACATTACCTGAATTTTTCTGGCTGTCCACTAAAATAATAGGGCTATTTTCATTCATATCTTTCAGCTGATCTTTGGAGAAGATTTCCATATTAAATTCTTCCATGATCTTGCGCGTGCTCAATTTATCGATTCTTCCGTCATAGCACAAGGTTGTCCGGATGTCATAATGCGCTAACAGACCGGCAAGACCATAGGCACTGCCTAAGGCATCCGGATCGGGAAAGTTATGGGTCTGAATAAAAACATGCTGCCCTTTATATTTTTGGATATAGTCAATGAAATCCATGGAGTAGCCTCGCTTTCTCGTTTTTTAATCTTATTTTTCTCTTATTGATATTGATTTAATGATGTTGGGTTAAAAGTATTTTAACCTTACGATACCAACGGATTGCTACGCACTTTGTGCTCTCGCAATCCTAAAACATTCGAAACCCGCTCTAATCGGGCTATTTATCATATTAATAGTTCCGGTTGTATTACTGCCAGCCACCGTCAAGTGTAATAACCTGTCCGGTTAAATATGCGGGGCTGTCTAGAAGCCTTAATACCATTTGTGCAACCTCTTCTGGACGGCCTAACCTATCGGAAGGAATTTCTTCTATTAAAGAATCCATCTCTTCCTTATTAAAGCATGAATTCATTTCTGTGTCTATGACTCCACATGCAATTGCATTAACCTGGATGTTGCTGGGGGCTAATTCTTTTGCAAGCGCCTTCGTAAAAGCATTCAGGCCACCTTTTGATGCAGAGTAGGCAACTTCGGTGGATGCACCGACATTTCCCCAGACAGAAGATATGTTAATGATTTTTCCGCAGTGTTCTTGTAACATCAATGGGATTGCACATTTGGATGTGTAAAAAACAGAAGAAAGATTCGTGGAAATGACGCGGTCCCATTCATCCGGCGACATTTCGGAAAGAAGACCGATGTAAGATATTCCGGCATTGTTTATAAGGATATCCAGATGATCAATCTTCGAAAAACAGCTTTCTATAAAAGAAAAGGAAGAAACATCGCCAATCAGACAAGTCACGGAAACCAAAAATTGATTTTCCAATTCCTTCTTTAATTGTAATAATTGGTCTTCACTGTTTTTACAGACAAGATAAAGGTCATATCCATCCTTGGCAAGAGCTATGGCAATTGCTTTTCCAATACCGCGGCTTGCTCCGGTAATGAATGCACAGCGCTTCATATTGTGTATCCTCCTTATAAAAAACTTATATATAGTATAGCATTATAAATATTAGAAATCGACAGTCTTTCATTTTTTTACGAAAAAAACCATTTAAATTGCCCGGAAGAGTTGACAAAAAGAGTCGGTTTTGATATTCTATGTAAAGAATGTAACAATTTTGTAACAAATCGTAACAAAATTTAAAATAATTTCGGAGGCAATATGTTAAGAAAATATAGCAAAGTTCTTTCTGTAATATGCGCGGCAGCAGTGGTTATGACGACTGCAGTTCCGGTACACGCAAGTGCTTTTCCTTCAGCCGGTGCTTCACCTGCTTTGGAAGTAACCAGCGTAAAAGATCAGGAAGCAACTGTTGTAGCTACGACACCGGTTGTTATGTCAGTTGGTGGTGTGAGTGCAGATAAATTTACATCTATTCATTCAGATATCGTGCAGGAAGTTGGAACTGAAGCAGAAGCAGTGGTAGAAGATACTGTATATGTAGAAGAGACACCGGAAGAAACAACGGTTTCCATGAATGATATCGATGCGGAATACGCAAACCTTGTTATTGCAAAGGTTAATGACTATGTCAATGTCAGAAGCGATGCAAGTGAAGAAGCAGAGATTGTTGGAAAATTATATGATAAATCTGTTGGTACATATCTTTCAGAGAAAGATGGATGGTATGAGATTGCATCCGGTAACTGCCGCGGATATGTAAAAGCAGAATATGTTGTTACCGGTACAGATGCGATTGCCCTTGCCAAAGAAGTGGGTAAACGAATTGCAACTGTTACAACAACTACTTTATATGTAAGAGAGATGCCTTCTACTGAAACTTCAGTTATTGGTATGGTTCCGATTGAAGATGAGTTAACAGTCGTAGAAGAAGGCGTTGATGAAGGATGGATTAAGGTATCCATCGAAGAAGGTGAAGGCTATGTTTCTTCAGAATTTGTTACACTTACTACTGAATTCGTAAAAGCTGAATCCAAAGCAGAAGAAGAAGCTCGTCTTGCCGCTGAGGAAGCTGCAAGAAAGAAAGCAAATGTTGCAGCTGCTAAGAGTGCAGGCGGTAAATCTTCTAAATCTGCATCTGTCAGTGGCGGATCCGGTACAGGTTCTGCTGTTGCAAGCTATGCATTACAGTTTGTAGGTAATCCTTATGTATATGGTGGTTCAAGCTTAACAAACGGTACTGACTGTTCCGGTTTCGTTATGAGTGTATACGCTCATTTCGGCGTAGGACTTCCTCATTCATCCGGTGCACAGAGAGGTTGCGGTTATGATGTTGGTGGTCTCGGCAATGCACAGCCCGGTGATATCGTATGTTACTCCGGCCACGTTGGTATCTATATCGGTGGCGGACAGATTGTCCATGCTTCTACGGCGGCAACCGGTATCAAAGTATCCAATGCCGGATACAGACAGGTATTATCTGTAAGACGTATTTTCTAATAACCAATATAAATAAAAAGCAAAGACCTTCGCAAACGCGGAGGTCTTTTTTATACTATTTTGGGGACTGATGCCCTCTCCCCTGGAATGGCATCGTCCAAACAGAAAATTACATATCTTTGTCGCCTCGTACTTCGGTTTTAGAGAGGAAAAACTGATATGGTAATGAGAAAAGGGCAATGTGCCTGCTCAATTGCAAAATAATTCACAGATAGTCGTCGAAATTTGTTGGTTTTGTGCATTTTGCATAAAATCGGAAAAGAAAATGGAATTGTCAGACGATTTAACTGGAAATTTGACATAAAGTTATCCACATATGGAATCCTTGATTTATGGGGGCAATTGATTTATACACGAAGTTATCCACATTATCCACAAAAAAATAATGAAAAATAACTCAATTTTATGGAAACCGTGTCGAACGGACGTTTTGTATAGAAATGATGAAATTGAACCTTTTTTGCAAAAAATACGTTTTTGGGGTTGACTTTTTCAATGTGAAATAATTGGGAACAATATGTAAAATTGTTGCATAATTTACCAAAAACATGGTATAATTACCATACACTTTAAACAGAAAGGGATGGGTATCATGAAATACATTATCTTAGGCAAAAACATTGAAGTAACAGACGGATTAAAAGCCGCAGTGGAGGATAAAATCGGAAAACTTGAAAAATATTTTACACCGGAGACCGAAGTACATGTTACTTTAAGTGTGGAAAAGGACAGACAGAAAATCGAAGTTACCATTCCCGTCAAGGGCAGCATTATCAGATCTGAGCAGGTAAGCAACGATATGTATGTATCAATCGATTTGGTTGAGGAAATTATCGAGAGACAGTTAAAGAAATACAAAAGAAAATTAACAGAGCAGCAGCAGGCTGCCAGCTTCTTTAAGCAGGATTACATTGAAAAAGATTATATGGACGATGAAGAGATTAAAATCATCCGTACCAAGAAATTTGATATTAAGCCCATGTATCCTGAAGATGCATGTATCCAAATGGAGCTTCTCGGACATAATTTCTACGTTTTCTGCAATGCAGAAACAGATCAGGTTAATGTTGTATACAAGAGAAAAGGCAATACTTACGGTTTAATCGAGCCTGAAGATTAATCGGACAAGCTGTAAATGAAATCCCATGGAATGGGAAAATTGATAAAACAGAATACATGCTTCCGGAGTGAACGGAAATACAAAGACAGATGGAGAGATTCATCTGTCTTTTGTCATTTTTACATTTTCATTTTCATAAATTTATAGGAGCAGAGCGTCTGAATACAGCATAATGGGGTGGTTCTTATAAAAAAGAAAATGCAATATTTGATCTTTATGATAATTTTTGGGGTATTTTTCGCATTAGCATGGGAAAACTGTCAGCTTTTAGCGGGAATAACGCAGGGCAACTATGCTTTTTGGGAGACTATGAAATGGGAGATGGATGAAGAGAACGACGAAAAGGAATTCATCCGCTGGATGGAATTTACCCCTACAAAAGAAGCGTTGCAGACCGCTTATGACTGGGATGTGGAAACCCTTTCTGACCCGATTCACATTGACTGGATTACCCTTCTTGCCTATGGAGCGGTAAAAGGCGGAGGAAAATTTGATAAAAAGGTAATCCAGGCAATGAATGAGTATGCCGAGGCAGTACATAGCGGCGAAAAAGATATGGAAGAACTTGAGGAGATGAAATACTATTCCTATTATCATGAAATTTTTTCGGCGGTGCTTGATGGTATGGTGGGAAACTATCGCATAGAGGTTTCTGATGATAAGGGAAATGTTACCTGGCAGGATTACTATGGCTTAAAGGCCTTTTCGCCGATTGCCAAGGGTTTTTATTATAATGACTATGATGATTTCGGAACGGGACGAAGCTACGGATATAAAAGGAGACACCTTGGGCATGACATGATGGGACAGATCGGTACACCGATTATCGCTGTAGAATCCGGTTATGTGGAAGCACTTGGATGGAATCAGTATGGTGGCTGGCGTATCGGTATTCGGAGTCTGGACAAAAAGAGATATTACTATTATGCACATCTGAGACAAAATTACCCTTATGCGGAAGGCCTTGAAGAAGGTAGCTATGTGACAGCGGGCGATGTCATCGGATACATGGGACATACCGGCTACAGTGCGACCGAGAATGTAAACAATATTGATGTCACACATCTTCATTTCGGAATGGAAATCATATTTGATGAAAGCCAGAAAGATTCGGACAATGAGATCTGGATTGATTGTTACGAATTGACAAAATTCCTTTATCAAAACCAGTCTGCGGTTGAAAAAATAGGGGATACCAGAGAATGGAAGCGGGTGTATGATATGGAAGATCCCATACTCGATTCTGTGCGGGATTTTGCGAATGATTCCGTAAGTAATTCAAATTAAATTCCATATAAAAATCCATACTAAATTCCCCGATTGTTTCCCCTTAAAAACATTGCAAAAAGTATATCCCTATGTTAAAATATGAACAGCGGGCAATGATAAAAAAATAACAATCATTGTCATATCGTAAATTATTAAATGATTACTTAATATGGAGGAAGAAAAAATGGCAAAAAAAGTCGTATTAGCAGGCGCATGCCGTACCGCTATCGGTACAATGGGTGGATCATTAAGCAATACACCCGCAGCTGATTTGGGTGCAATCGTAATCAAAGAAGCTTTAAACAGAGCAGGTGTTAAACCGGAAGATGTAGATCATGTATACATGGGTTGTGTAATCCAGGCAGGTCAGGGTCAGAACGTTGCACGTCAGGCTTCCATCAAAGCAGGATTACCCAATGAAGTTCCCGCAGTTACCATCAACGTTGTATGTGGTTCCGGTCTTAACTGTGTTAACATGGCTGCTCAGATGATTCAGGCAGGCGATGCTGATATCGTTGTAGCAGGTGGTATGGAAAACATGTCCAAAGCACCTTATGCTATGATGAACGGCCGTTTCGGATACAGAATGAACAATGGTGTTTTGGTTGACACCATGGTTAACGATGCATTATGGGATGCATTCAATGATTATCATATGATTAAAACAGCTGACAACATCTGTGAAGAATGGGGAATTACCCGTGAAGAATTAGATGAGTTTGCTGTAAAGAGCCAGAATAAAGCAGTTGCAGCTCAGGAAGCAGGCGCATTTGATAAAGAAATCGTTCCT
The DNA here is from genome assembly GCA_017626095.1 of Lachnospiraceae bacterium. Classification (GTDB taxonomy): domain Bacteria; phylum Bacillota; class Clostridia; order Lachnospirales; family Lachnospiraceae; genus UBA2882. The sequence goes on along the minus strand of JAGAJL010000027.1, from coordinate 8,412 downwards.
GTAGAAATCAAAAAGAAAAAAGAAACCGTTATCTTCAACAAAGACGAAGGACCGAGACCCGGTACAAGCATGGAAGGTCTTGCAAAACTTCGTGCAATCAACCCCAACGGTTTTGTTACAGCAGGTAATGCATCAGGTATCAATGACGGTGCTGCAGCAATCGTTGTTATGAGTGAAGAAAAAGCAAAAGAACTCGGTGTAAAACCTATGGCTACATTCGTTGCAGGTGCTCTTGCAGGATGCAGACCGGAAGTAATGGGTATCGGACCGGTTCCCGCAACACAGAAAGCTATGGCTAAAGCCGGATACAAGATTGAAGATTTCGATATCATCGAAGCAAACGAAGCTTTCGCTGCTCAGTCTATCGCAGTAGGAAGAGATCTTGGTATTGATGTAGACAAGCAGTTAAATCCCAACGGTGGTGCCATTGCATTAGGTCATCCCGTAGGAGCTTCAGGCTGCCGTATCTTAGTTACTTTACTTCATGAGATGGAAGCAAAAGATGCTAAGAAAGGTCTTGCAACATTATGTATCGGCGGCGGTATGGGCTGTGCTACAATCGTTGAAAGAGACTAATATTGATGAAATGAAAATATACACCATGGCATTTTTCTGCATAGGAAAATGTCACGGTGTATTGTTATGAATAACCCGGTTCGAAAGGAGAAACAAACATGGATTTCGTATTATACGAAGAAAAAGGTGCTGTTGGTATCATTACCATCAACAGAGAAAAAGCATTAAATGCTTTAAATTCCCAGGTGCTCGATGAGTTAAATGCTACTTTGGATGCAGTTAACTTAGAGACAACAAGATGTCTTATTTTAACAGGTTCAGGAGAGAAATCTTTTGTTGCCGGTGCAGATATCGGAGAAATGAGTACATTAACAAAAGCAGAAGGCGAAGCTTTCGGCAAAAAAGGAAATGACGTTTTCCGCAAATTAGAAACATTCCCGCTTCCCGTTATCGCAGCCGTTAACGGCTTTGCATTAGGCGGCGGATGTGAGATTTCCATGAGCTGTGATATCAGAATTTGTTCTGACAATGCAGTATTCGGTCAGCCTGAAGTAGGTCTTGGTATTACACCCGGTTTCGGTGGCACACAGAGACTTGCCAGACTGGTAAGCCCCGGTATGGCAAAACAGCTCATTTATACAGCACGCAACATCAAAGCAGCAGAAGCTTACAGAATCGGTTTAGTAAACCAGGTTGTTTCTGCAGAAGTAGATGAAGCAGGAAATGTTGTTAAGACTGCAAAAGAAGCTTTAATGGCAGCAGCAGAAAAAATGGCAGCAGGTATCGCTATGCAGGCACCGATTGCTGTTCGCAACTGCAAAAAAGCAATCAATGAAGGTCTTCAGGTTGATATGGATCAGGCAATCGTGATCGAAGAGAAATTATTCGGTGACTGCTTCGAGACAGAAGACCAGAAAGCCGGAATGGGCAACTTCTTAGAAAAAGACAAAGAGAAAAAATTAAAAGTTGTACCTTTCCAGAACAAATAATTTATTACTATATGATTTCGGTCTGATTACATTCTATGGTTGGAATATGGTTGAAATGAAATAGAATAAATGAATCAAAACTGTATATTATTCCGGCAGGATGAATCTTTTCAGATTGTTTTGCCGGATTAATAACGAATGACAATGCAAATGAAACGTATATGAATTTGTGTTGGTAATTCACTATAATTATATTTTTAGGAGGAACAAACAATGAAGGTTGGCGTTATTGGCGCAGGAACCATGGGTCAGGGCATTGCAAAAGCATTTGCTCAGGTTGAAGGTTACACAGTCGCACTTTGCGACATCAAACAGGAATGGGCTGAAGGCGGAAAAGACAAAATCGCTAAAGGCTATGCAAGACTTGTAGAAAAAGGAAAAATGACACAGGAAGCTGTTGACGGAATCCTGGCAAGCATTACACCCGGTCTGAAAGAAGACCTTTGCGCAGACTGCGATTTAATCGTAGAAGCTGCATTCGAGAATATGGAAGTAAAAAAGACTACATTTGCTGAGTTAGACAAAATTGCAAAACCCGAATGTATTTTTGCTTCCAATACATCAAGCCTTTCTATCACAGAAATCGGAAACGGCTTAACACGTCCTATGATCGGTATGCATTTCTTCAATCCTGCTGATCGTATGAAATTAGTAGAAGTTATCGCAGGTGTTAATACACCCACTGAAACAGTAGAAGCTATCAAAAAGATTTCCGAAGAAATCGGCAAAACACCCGTACAGGTTAACGAAGCTGCAGGTTTCGTAGTAAACCGTATCTTAATCCCTATGATTAATGAAGCTGCTTTCATCAAAATGGAAGGTGTTTCTGATATCGCAGGTATTGATGCTGCTATGAAACTTGGTGCAAATCATCCGATGGGACCGCTTGAATTAGGCGATTTCATTGGTCTTGATATCTGCCTTGCTATCATGGATGTTCTTTACAACGAAACAGGTGACAGCAAATACCGTGCTTGTCCTTTGATCCGTAAAATGGTTCGTGGCGGAAATCTTGGATGCAAATCAGGTAAAGGTTTCTACGTATACAACGCAGATCGTACCAAAACACCTGTTGATGCACTCTAATTAATAAGTTTTTGATAAAATAAAACGGAGGAAATAAAAATCATGGATTTTACTTTAAGCAAAGAACATGAAATGGCGAGACAGTTATTTAAAGATTTCGCTGAAAACGAAGTAAAGCCTCTCGCTCAGGAAATTGATGAAGAACACAGATTCCCCAGAGAGACAGTAGAAAAAATGGCTAAATATGGTTTCTTAGGTATTCCGGTACCGAAGGAAATGGGCGGTCAGGGATGTGACATCTTAACATACGCTATGTGTGTTGAAGAATTATCCAAAGTTTGCGGTACTACAGGTGTTATCGTTTCTGCACATACATCTCTTTGTGTAGACCCGATTTTAACATACGGTACTCCCGAACAGAAAGAAAAATATGTTCCCGATTTAGCATCCGGTAAAAAACTCGGTGCTTTCGGTTTAACTGAGCCCGGTGCAGGTACTGATGCTCAGGGTCAGCAGACAAAAGCTGTTTTTGATGAAGCTACCAATGAATGGGTATTAAACGGTTCTAAGTGTTTTATTACAAACGGTAAAGAAGCTGATGTTTATGTTATCATCGCAGTTACCGGTAAAGTTGAAAAACGTGGCCGTATCCAGAAAGAAATCTCTTCTTTCATCGTTGAGAAAGGAACACCCGGATTTACATTCGGAACCAAAGAAAACAAAATGGGTATCTGTGCATCATCTACTTATGAATTGATTTTCACAGACTGCCGTATTCCTGCAGGCAACTTACTTGGCCAGAAGGGTAAAGGATTTGCTATCGCTATGCATACACTTGACGGTGGACGTATCGGTATCGCAGCTCAGGCACTCGGTATTGCAGAAGGCGCTTTAGAAACAACAATCGAATATGTAAAAGAAAGAAAACAGTTTGGTCGTTCTATCGCTCAGTTCCAGAATACACAGTTTGTTTTAGCTGACCTTGCTACAAAAGTAGAAGCTGCTAAATTATTGGTTTACAAAGCTGCAAGAAAGAAAGATGAGTTCCAGGCAGGTGCTAAAGTATCTTATTCCGTAGAAGCTGCAATGGCTAAATTATACGCTGCAGAGGTTGCTATGGAAGTAACAACCAAATGTGTACAGTTACACGGTGGTTATGGTTACATCAAAGAGTACAATGTAGAACGTATGATGCGTGATGCAAAGATTACAGAAATCTACGAAGGAACTTCAGAAGTTCAGCGTATGGTAATTTCTGGAAGTTTATTAAAATAGGAGGTACGTTATCGTGAAAATCGTAGTTTGTATTAAACAGGTTCCTGATACAAAGGGCGGCGTTAAATTCAATCCGGATGGAACTCTGGACAGAGGAGCAATGCTTGCAATCATGAACCCCGATGATAAAGCTGGTTTAGAGGCAGCTTTAAGATTAAAAGATCAGTACGGCGCAGAAGTAACCGTTTTAACAATGGGTCTTCCCAAAGCTACCGATGTTCTTCGTGAAGCAATCGCTATGGGCGCTGACAAAGGTGTATTAGTTACAGATAGAGTTTTAGGTGGTGCCGATACCTGGGCTACATCTACAACCATTGCCGGTGCATTAAGAAACATGGAATATGACTTAATCATCACAGGTCGTCAGGCTATCGACGGTGATACCGCTCAGGTTGGTCCTCAGATCGCTGAGCATTTGGGACTTCCCGTAATTTCTTACGCACAGGATATCAAAGTTGAAGGCGACAAGGTTGTTGTTCAGCGTCAGTATGATGACAGATATCATGTCGTAGAAGTTAAAATGCCTGCATTAGTTACAGCACTTTCTGAATTAAACGATCCCCGTTATATGACACCCGGTGGAATCTTCGATGCCTGCAAGGCTGAGATCACTACATGGGGCCGTGCAGACTTAAAAGACGTTGAAGACGGCAACTTAGGTCTGATGGGTTCACCTACAAAGATCGCTAAAGCATCTGACAAAGTTCGTAAAGGTGCTGGCGAAAAAGTTACTCCCGATTCTCCGGATGAAGCAGTAGCATACATTGTAGGCAAATTAAAAGAGAAACACGTAATCTAATGAAATAAAGGAAAAGTGGTGAATAATTATGAAAATGAGTCCTGAAGTAATCGCACAGTACAAAGGCGTCTTTGTATTTGCACAGCAAGTTGATAATGAAATCAGCGGTATTGCTTTTGAATTACTTGGAAAAGCAAAAGAGTTAGCTTCTTCTTTAGAGACAAAAGAAGTAACAGCAGTATTAATCGGCTCAGATGTTAAGGGCCTTGTTGATCAGTTAGCAGAGTATGGCGCAGACCGCGTTATCGTTGTTGACGATCCTGAATTAAAAGATTACAGAACAGAGCCTTACGCTCACGCATTAGCATCTGTTATCAACGAATACAAACCTGAAATCGTATTAGTTGGTGCTACAGCAATCGGTCGTGACCTTGGCCCTACTGTTTCAGCAAGAGTACAGACAGGTCTTACTGCTGACTGTACAGTTCTTGAAATCGGTGATTTCCCGTTAGTAGCAATCCCCGGTAAAGAAGCTGAACAGAAACACAATCAGTTATTAATGACTCGTCCCGCATTCGGTGGTAACACAATCGCTACTATCGCATGTCCTGACAATCGTCCTCAGATGGCTACCGTTCGTCCCGGTGTTATGCAGAAAATCGATCCTATCGATGGAGCAAAAGCTGAAGTGATTGAATACAATCCCGGTTTCACACCCAACAACAAATATGTAACCATCAAAGAAGTTGTAAAAGCTGTATCTGATACAGTTGATATTATGGCTGCTAAGATCTTAGTATCCGGTGGTCGTGGAGTTGGTTCTCCTGAAAACTTCAAATTATTAGAGGATTTAGCAGAAGTACTTGGCGGTACCGTATCATGCTCACGTGCCGTTGTAGACTCAGGCTGGAAACCCAAAGATCTTCAGGTAGGTCAGACTGGTAAGACAGTTCGTCCTAACGTATACTTTGCAATCGGTATTTCCGGTGCTATCCAGCACGTTGCAGGTATGGAAGAATCAGACATCATCGTTGCAATCAACAAAGACGAAGATGCACCGATCTTTGATGTTGCTGACTACGGTGTAGTTGGTGATCTGAACAAGATTGTTCCTCAGTTAACAGAAGAAATCAAAAAAGCTTTAGCTGAGAAGTAGGCGAATATCGCGACCATCCACAACTGTGTTGTGGATATTCAAAAAGAATTCCTGCCGAAAGGCACGAAGATAAAGTAATTTGTTTTTACTTACCTTACAGGTTGGCCACCGTACAATTTGCCGCCTGTAACAACTGATTCATATTTATTTCAGACAAAAAGCAGTTCGGACGCCGGTTCCAGACTGCTTTTTTGTGTTGTTTCGGTTTTGGGGCTGGTGCAAGTAAATGTCGTCGGCAGTTGCAGAGTTCAAAAAGGTTATCTTCTAACTGAATACGGGGAAGGAAATGGATTTGGTTCGGGTCGTCGTCAAATCGACATCCATGTCGAATGACGACTAAAATTGCCATCCGGGCAATTTTCCCCTTGGTTATTGCGTATTCAGTAAGAAGATGAGACCTTTTTGTACAATGCAACTGCCGACGACATTTACTTGCACCTTATTATCAAAACAAAGGAATATATTCCAATGGATTAGAGAAAAAGTTGGGAAAGAATTGGGAGAGACAGGAGTGTTGGCTGATTATAATTATTTTATGCAGTTGAAGGAGAAAAATAAGGGGATTCGTTTTAATGCTGTTTTTGTAATTTTTGACACCGAAAATGGAAAAGAGGTTGATATAAAAATAATTGTATTATATAAATAAAAATATCTTTACGTACGTATTTGGCGTATAACAAATTATTTTGTTTTGTTTATGATGTTTTTCTGATTATGCGGAACTTGTTAGTATAGTCTTTATTAGCTATATTGAGATAAAAATGTTAAGAAAAGTAAAACATTATGAGGAAAGATGATATGAAAAAGTGTTGCAAATGTGGTAAAGAAGTTTCTGATAGTTCAAATTTTTGCTTATTTTGCGGACAAAAATTTGAAGAAGAAAAAACTGGAAAAGAGATTGTTGTAGAAAGAAAAGAATTAGGAAAACAAAAATATATACCTTTAGTATGCGTATTATTGTATTTTGTGATAGGAATGTGCTCATCATATGTAGGAATTGCCGATTTTTTTCGATTTTATCCAATGTGGTGGATTAATTTATTAATTCCAGCACTATTTGTATTTATGCACAAGATACCGGATAAAATGATAAATACTGTTTTTCTTTATATAAAACATATTGCCCGTTTTGCTATTTATGTTGAATTAATACTTTCGTTGGCGTATTTGCTTTATATTCAATTTCATTGGCCAAAGATATTGGGGGATGTTTTGTTTTGGGCATGTGACAAAATACCTGCAGCCACACTTTTCTCATACATATATTATTGGGTGGAATGTGTTCTTAACAGATATAGTAGTGCTAATCTATTTTGGCAATCTGTATCAGAAATGCTTGTTTTGAACTCCTATATATTAGCGTACTATCTTTCAAAAAAGGTATTGGGAGAGAAGAAAAAAATCAGTATACCACAATTTCTAAAAAGGCATAAAAAAATTTTGATTTTCATGGTGGCTATTATGGGATTATCAATAGTAAAACTTCTATTATCAGGAAGTTTTCATAATAATATGCAGATCCAATGGAATACATTAAATGCTAATAGTTCTTCATGTTCTAAAGAAATGTTAAATTCAGATTTCGAAGATTCGAAAGTTCAGATTGATGATGTCATATATGTAATGGATGGCACAATGTCCATTAATGAAATATTTTCCAAGATTGAGAAAAGTAGGATGGATTATACAACCAGTCATACTCTTGATAGCATTGTATCTGAAGATGAGACTGTAAATGTTATTGTATATAAAGATGGAATAGAACGTTTTTCTTTCAGTGTACATAATAGTAGAGATGAAATATGTACTATAAAAGAATGTGATTTTGCCGGTTTTAAACTTGATCGCATTAATGACTTCTCTAATATATGGTATGCATATGGTCTTGCAGCAGATGGAAGTAATTTTTCATATGATAATATAGAAAGCTATTTTGAAGGATATCCGGAAGAATCTGAAGCGGGAAATCAGGAATCTTCTATAAACTGCATAAATCGTTCAGATGAATTGGAGTATATGTTAAAAATATGGTCAGATAATCCCTTGTGCCGTACGGAATATGAATTCAATATTGATAAATCAACATCATCAGGGCTCAGAGTGAAAGCAAATTCAAATACTTTATTCGTGAGAATAACAATGAAAGATTGATTTAATGAAAAATGGAGAAATGTAGAAATAGGAGTATATAAGTTGATATGATAAGATGTAGCAAATGTGGTAAACAGATTCCTGAAGATTCTATTTTTTGCACATTTTGTGGACAAAATTTAAAACTAATTGATATTGAAAATAATACAGTTGAAGAAAAAGAAAAATTAGGAAAATGGAAATACTTCCCATTTGTTTGTGCAATTATATATTATGCTATAGGAATATATACGTCAAATGTTGTGGGAACTGTTTTTTTTCAAATATATCCAATATGGTGGATTAATTTGGTTATTCCGGTGCTTTTTTTATTAATAGATGTATTGCCAATCAAAGTTATTGAATTAATAAAGCATCTTGTGAGATATGTGGTATATTTTGAGATAATTGCATCGTTATCATATGTTGTATATATACAATTTTGTTGCGCCCCTCTCAGCATGACTTACAACTAACTTAGTTGCCTGTCACAGAATTAACCGATATACTGTCACCAAAGAATAAAAAAGAAAGGATCCTGGAACCTTCTTCTTTGGCGAGTCGATCGTTCCAGGATCTAT